>VBOL01000130.1:4753-22394 GCA_005887945.1 Nitrospirota bacterium | reverse complement strand
TAAAATGGCCACGATTCTTTTTCTCCCTTTTAAGTGGGGCACAACAAGGCGGGTTCGCCACGATGGTCACTCGATAGGCGTCAACGTCGCGGGTGGTCGGCTGGACTTTCTCCGTTTCTCCATGTCCTGATCGATCACCTTCAAGGCGTCCAACTGGGCCTCTAACTCCGCAATGCGCTTCTCTCGCTCTCTGACTTGTCGCTGAAGGGACTGTACGACACTTGAGTCGACAGCAGCCGGATCGCGTTTCTTGTCTACGGGGTTGGTAGGCAGGGTTCCGCACGAGCCCAGGATAATGGCCAAAAACAGACTACCTCCCAGGCTGCTCCAGGCTCTTGTACGCATACCACTCATAATTCTAGATGTTACGTGAGTCGTCACCTCGCGCAAGCACATTCATGATTCTGACGCTGTTCAGGAGAGGTGCTATGGGCTAAGTCTGGCAGCCGATGGGTGAAGGCGCGATGGTGGGCTCCCCCAGAGTGCCTATAAGAACTGAGGTGCAGAGAGCCAACAGTTTAATCAGAGTTCATCTTTCCGTTTGGTCGGTTCCACAAACACGATTTCGACGAAATTTCGATGATTGATAGGGTCACCATCTGGGCCAGCATGCTTGTGTCGTTCGTTGAATAGTCCAAGATGCTTCCCGAGGTTCACCAAGGCATTGAGCTTGTCGTGTAACTTGATCGTCACCCGCCGCTGAAGCCCCTTCCTCTCGACCCTGGTCTCTGCAATCACGGAAGCCTGTTCGGGGGTGATCTTGGACAGGTCGATCGTGGGATTCTCAGGATCAGACAGGTCCAGATAGTCCTGCATATTGGCGAAGCCGATCCTCGCCATCTCCGCAATGACCTTCTTGGCCGTCACGCCGGCCTTCTCCGCTAGTGCTTGCTTCCCTTTGACAGTTGCCTTCGAGACCATAACATTTGATAACAGCCTGGATGATTGTTCCTGCACGGTTTTTTGGATATACCCCGCTCGAATTGCCGCTTGAGTGGCGTTCACATCCACCAGATATTCTTGAACAACCGGTCTTGCTTGTCGGTCAGGTTTGCCATGGCTACTGAATCGGTTTAGCGACAAGTTTTTGAACAGACATCACAAACTCCTCCGCTTTTCGATCACCATCCTTCAGCCCCGGGAAGGTGACACCCGTCTTCCACGTATCCACCCAGGCCAGCCACCGACGGAGCTTCTCCACGTCAGCCTGCCTGCGTCGCTTCTCTTTGGCACTCCGTGTTATGACGGGTCTCTGCACCGATTGCGAAACCATTTTCCGTCCGGTCTGTTTTGATCGGTTCACGGAATGCCGAGGCGCGCCTTGCTGGATCATCCGGGCCATGGTTAGACCTTTCCTACAGCAATTATCCCCGTCGGTTGACGAAAGTTGAGTTTCGGCGCATAGGTCTGGTTCTTGTTGAGATACTGGACTTGATTCTGCCGTTGCTCGTTGATGAGTTGTTCGAGTTCCAATCTCTTTTGGACCGAGACCCCTTCGAAGAGTCCGCCCAGGGCCCCCGTGAGCATCCGGCCCCCCACAAAGACGCCACCACCCATGAGTATCGCCTTCACCTCATCGGGTTGCGAGACCCACCACCCTTGTGTGGTGGGGGCCGTCCCCAAGGCTTTTGCTGCCTGAGCCAAATTGCTCGATCCGGCGGGACCAGCCATCATGGGAATCGGCCATATTCATCGGGACACCCGCGTTATTCAATGTGGCCATGGGTGCGCTTTCCATTGCGGGAGCAGTGGTTGCCGAAATCATCCCCCCGCTCGGTGTTGTCCCTGCGGCCGCAGGCAGGCCCACAGGTCCCGTCAATTCTGTGGCGGCGAGGTCGGCAGGCGCGGTACTGGACAGGACGCCTGGAGCCAATGGTGTCGCCGATTACGCCCCAGCGGCCAACGGTGCCACGCCGCTTTCCGCGGCGAAGCCAGGCAATGAGGAGAAGGCTCCCGCTGCGCCGGCAGCCCCTAACGCGCCTCCTGCGGCATTGAACGCCATCCCTGCTTTCTCACCGCCCAGATCCACGGCGAGTTGATTGCCGGTGGAGGCCATCCCGATATCGAGCCCCTGCGCGAGGAGAGCCGAGGGGATGCCCGTTTTAACTGTATCCACTCCCGCTTTGACCAGACTGTACATCCCACCGGTCAAGACGTTGCGTCCAACATTCTTCACGAAGTCGAGGACGTTCATGTCACCCATACTGACCTCCTAAGGGGTTGTTACGTGCACCTGACTACTAGGAACCAAATCTTCTCGTCCGCAGTATTCGATTAGCAGATGCCGACCAATCAGATCCGGCAAACTCGTGCAGTACTTGATGCAATCGTGCCCCACGACGGGGCCGCACGGGGCAAACTTGGCGCCTGGGAGGAGTTCGCCGACCTTCTCAAGCGGAGCACCGTACTGCAGCGCGAGACTCATCAGGCGGGCAATCACGTAGTAGAGGCGGATCAATTCAGACGAACAGTCCGAGCCTTTCACTCGAAGAAAAATTTCTGCCGGCTGCTCGTGGTCATGGACGTTGATGTAAAGCGTGCGTTGGCCGGCGACTTTGACTTTCTGTGTGATGTGGTTGCGACGGTGGGGCAGGGCAAACCGAGTATTCATGAGGCACCTCTGTCAAGCACGCTCACCATGTTGGTGCTAACTTGGTGCCAAACAATCCTGATACAGGATGATCTAAGGGAATCGATCATGACTGCTTTTCCCGCTCTAGTTCGCCTGATGGTTCAGCATGGGTGTTCTCAGGTCGGATATCTGTTTGATTCATCATCATGGGTCGGCGGTGATGAGCTGATGGTCTCCCTGTGCCCCCGGAATGCGCACGATAAAGCAGTGCTCGTTCGACGGGCGCAGTGGGGGAACCAATCCGCCTATGACCTAAAGCGATGGGGGAGATCGCGCAACTCGCAGCTTCAGATGGCGCTCGCTGCATGTGCGCAGGGGAAGATCGCGAGGCCATCTGCTGGAATAGGAAGATGAAAAAATGGAAATGCGGCACTACATTCGTGCAGTGGGTCTAATGAGAACTATCCTTGCAACTCTGTTGACCGACACTCTTGTATCCTGTTCGACGATCCCAGATCCGATCAAAGACAACATCAAATATCCGCACACCTTTCACGATGTAGGATATTTGGAAAAGTATGGTCGTATCGCGTTTGATGACGTAGCAGATCTTACTGTGGATCTTACTAAGCTCGTGTATTCCGACAAAGACGGAATCCTCGAAATCAAGTTTGAAATCGTCGAGGACATCGCATACGAGAAACTATTCTTTACAGACCCGAACAACTACGTCGTCATTTCATACAAAGACGGCTTATCAAGCAAGAAGGCCATGTTTACCGCCTTTAAGTACAACGGATGGTTTGGCGGAACCTCGGAAATTGATCAGGTCATTCTCCACGCATACGGGCAGTACAAGGTAAGGACGCAGAAATAAGGTGGCGGAACCTTTTTCTTTGTGTGCTGGTGTGGGGCGTTAGGTTTTTGGCGCTGAGGCGGTGGGGACTTCTTCGACGCGGATGGTGTTGGCCCACTCGGCGACTAGAGGGTCTCGTTCTTCCATCGTCATCCCGGCATACTTCATAAACATCTGCGGGCCTTTGCGGCGACGCCAGGTGAGATAGTTGAGGAAGTGCTCCCGGCAGATGCTGTGCGTGCCGGCTGGGGCATAGACTTTGGCTTGGCAACCTTTGATTAGGCAGGTCAGATCGTGCATTCCATGCTCCGTTTTCTTGGCGACAGTATGTAGGACGAGGGGGCTGATTTTCAACTGCTTGACGTGGCGACCCTGTTCCGGTAATCCAATCCGCACCATGCGCCTGTTTCGCCTGTTTTCCCTTCTCCTAGCCTTGATACCTGCTGTATTCAGCTGCGTGTCGGTGTCCCGCGAAGGGCTTCCGCCAGGGAGTCCCTTCGCGGATATTGCCAATGCGGCTGCAACGAATCCGCTTCCCCAGGGTATTGCCGTGGGAGACGTAACAAACCAGTCCGCACTCGTCTGGCTTCGTACTGAAGGGCCGATGACGGTGCAGATCGAATTGGCCTCTGTTGCAGCCTGGGAGCTGATGTCCAAGATGGCCACGGTTCAGTCTCCTACGTTCAGAACAGTGCAAGTTGTGACCAGTCACGATAGTGATTTCACGCTGACCATTCCCCTGGATGGACTCACGCCCGCGATGCGCTATCGCTATCACGTATTGATCGGCCAAGCGCAAGGAGAGGCGCTGACCCTGGCTGCGCGAGGGGAATTTACGACGCTCCCCGATGCGGCGAGTTCGGCGCCGTTGACCTTTGCCTGGAGCGGCGATCTGGGAGGCCAGGGGCGCTGCAGGCGTGGCGCTGCCGGATACCCCATCTTCGATGTGATGCATGCCCAGCAGCTCGATTTTTTTCTGTTTCTCGGCGATACGATTTACGGCGACGATCTGTGCCCGTCGCCTCCAAACGAACCGGGCGCCGACTTTCGGGCGACGACCTTGGCCGAGTATCGCGCCCGTCATCGCGACCAACGGGGTGCGGAAGCTCTACGGCGGTTTCTCGACAGCGTTCCGGTCTATGTGATCTGGGATGATCATGAAGTGCGGAACGACTTTGCAGGGCCCTTCGACAGCCAGATGCCGGCCGGACGCCAGGCCTTGCGCGAGTATTGGCCGATCCGCGTGGAGCCTGACGATCCTCAGCGGCTCTATCGAACGGTGAGTGCCGGGGCGGACCTTGAGCTGTTCATCCTCGATACGCGGCAGTATCGGAGCCGCAATGCTGATCTGGACGGCCCGGCGAAGACGATGTTGGGAGAGAGGCAGCTTCAGTGGTTGCTGAAAGGGCTCACCGAGTCAACCGCGACGTGGAAAGTGATTGTGACCAGTGTGCCTCTGTCCATTCCGAAGGGAGGAGGCGCCGGCGTTCCCGGTAACGATGGCTGGGCTGGAGGGCCTGGCAGCCCAGGGTTTGAGCGGGAGAGGCAGGTAATTGTGGACCGCATTCTCGGCCGGAGGGTGAGGAACGTAGTGTTCCTGGCCGGCGATGTCCACTATGTGCAGGCGAATGCGTACGATCCTAACGGTGACGGGACACCTGACTTCTATGAGTTTGTGGCTGGTCCGTTGTCCGCCGCGCCTGGTCGACAGACGCCGGCCAGTTTGGAATTACACCCGACTAAGTTGATTAATGAAGGCGGGTACATGAATTTTGGTCTCATCCGAGTTACCAAGTCCTCCTGCGACGTCTCAGTCCTCGACGAGGCCGGTGCCACGCGGTTTTCCCATCATCTGGCCGCCAAGTAACCCGGCTCTTCTGCGAAAGTCCTCTTGAAATCGGGATGGGTGGCCAGTTACGGTACGCATGCGTTGCGCGCGTGTGTGAGGTCCAGACGAGGTGTGTGATGCTGTTGCAGCTGATTTCCATGCTGGGTGCCATGATGGTGCTGTCGGCCTACGGCCTGATTCAGGGCGGTGTCTGGCGTGAACTGAACGCGGGCTACCTCGCGTTGAACATCGTCGGGTCGTTGTTGCTAGGATTCGTCGCGATTGAGGATCAGCGGGTCGGATTCATTTTCTTGGAGTTTGCGTGGGCTGGCCTTGGATTGGTCGGCGTAGCCAGGGCCGTGAAGGCCAGGCATATCGCGAGTTAACACGGTTCCGATGAAAGGACTACACACATGGCAGGGTTGATATCGGCGGATGAGATTTTTGAAAAGGCTCACAATGCCGCTGCGGCGGCGACGGGGCTTGATGAAAAGGCCATGCAGATCGATTACCCGGCGTTGAAGGAGAAGATCCGCGCAGCCTTGGGGGATCGCAAAGTCGCGCTCTGCCACATCAACAAGTTTTTGCCGGAAGGCTACGAAGATCAGGGGCGCTTCAACCTGCTGCTCCTCACTGCCGGCAACGTGCTGTTCGACATGGTCATCGGCGATTCGTATTTTCGCTACGATGTCGTGTCGGTCGGTCAGCTTGACAAAGTTCAGGTGATCGATGCGATGTGGGAGAATAAAGAGAAACGCCGTGAGGAACCGTTTCTGAGTCTTCGGCTGATGCATGCCGAGGAGGCCCACCTCTTGCTGGCGCTTGAAGATGATGAGCGGACGAGCTTGCTGACCTTTGCATCGGCTGTCATAGCGGTCCGGAACCCGGAGAAGTAACGTGGCAGGATGCCGAAAAATCCCGCCAGCATCGTTCTCGCATCGTTCAGACCCTCAACGTTGATGAGGAGTTTCTCGGAGATCGGAAACACTGGAGGGGTTTTTCCGTTCGCCAAGATCTATCCTATGGGCGAACGGCCCACACGAAGTGCGGTCTGTACCTCCTCGGGCCTTCGCTCGCTGCGGCCTTGCTTGGGACAAGGCGCGTCTCGGCGCGCCAGGGCTGGGCGGGTGAGAAGTCTGGAATTTTTGAGCATCCTGCGGGAGGATTAGATGCGGCGGTAGAAGGGGAGCGCCCGAACCGTCGCGTTGTGACGCACCCCATCGACTTCAACGGTGAGGTTGGTGCCGGGGGCTGAAAAGTCCCGGAGTGGGAATGCCAGGGCGATAGGGGACTTGAGCTGTGGCGAGTGCGTGGCACTGCTGACCCAGCCGACTTCCCGGTCTCCGCTGAATATCTTGGCACCCCTCGGCGGGATGCTCGAGCCATTCATGACCAGCCCGACTAAATGCCGCCGTACGTTGCCGTAGGTATCCATCCTCGCCACGACCTCTTGCCCGGGATAGCAGCCCTTATTCAAGCTGAACGCTTTCCCTCCCAGGTTCGCTTCTGGCGGGACGATCTCTTCGTTGAGGTCCGACCCGGCCTTTGGCAGCCCTGCTTCGATGCGGAGGGCCTCACGAGCGTCACCGCCGACCGCCTTGATGCCGTACGTCGCGCCGGCCTCCATGAGCCGCTCCCAGGCCGTGCTGAGGGCGTCAGCAGGCAGTAATATCTCCAGGTCATCTTCTCCGGTTTCTTCTGTACGCAGGGCGAACGAGGTATGGCCGCCGATCTTGGCTGCGATGGCACTCACTGGCGTGAGGTCGCTCATCTCGACGCCGAAGGCGGCGCTGACGGTCGTGCAGGCCTTGGGCCCACTGACAAGCAATAGCCCCCAGGATTCTGCGCAGTTCTCCATCTTTGCTTTGATGCCGTAGAGGAGAAACTTTTTGAGCGCTTGGAAGGTGGCGTCGCCGACCTCGCCGACATCTTCCACCCACAGGCTATCTGACAGGGTATAGACTCGAAAGTAGCCGAGCATCTTGCCCTTATGCGTGAGAAAGCTCGAATAGCGGCCCTGGCCTGGCTGGAGCGGGAGAATATCGTTGCTGATGAGGCCCTGCAGCCATTTTACGCGATCGTCGCCGGTGACGCGGATCTTGCCGCGGTGCGAGAGGTCGGAGAGTCCGACTGCCTGGCGCACCGCCTGATATTCCGCGACCCACTTGCCATAGTGAGCGGGCATGTCCCATCCGGCGACCTTTTCAAAGGTCGCACCAAGCTTCGTGTGGAGATCGTGGAGGCGTGAGTGCTTCATCCTAAATCCGTGAGGCGTGAAACGTTAGACGTGAGACGAAAGGCAGTGTTCCACCCTATACGCCTCACCCCTTACCCCTTACGCCTGCCGCGAGAATTTCCTCGACCAGGTCTTTCAGGCGAGCTGAGAACTCATTCCGCGAGACAATCTTGGTCACCCCCAACGCTCTGGCCCGGTTAAACGTATCGACTTCTTCGTGATTGGCGAAGGCGAGGATGGGAATGGTCTTCAAGCGCGCGTCGGCCGTGAGTGTTTCCAGGGTTTGGAAGGCGTTGAGTGTCTCGTCATTCATGTTCAAAATGAACGCGGATGGGATCGTAACTGAGGCCTTTTCGGCGATGTCCTGTTGCGTGCGAGCCCGTTCGATCCGGTAGCCCTTCGACATCAGGGCGTCGCGGACTTTGGTGTAGAAAAAGATATCGGTGACGCCGACAAGAATTGTCTTCTGGTCTGTCTGGTTCATATGGTTTTTCTGATTTGTCTAGTTTTTTCGGTTTAAGAGGGGGAACAGTACGGTTCAATTACATAGCTCGATCTATACGTGGTCATCAAGACTACCCAAACAAACCAAATGAACCAGACAGACGAGACAAACCAGATGAACCAAACAAACCAGTTCAGTTCAATGAGCTGATCAATCGTCCCAACGCTTTCTTAGCCAAGGAGTAATTGGGATTGAGTGCCAGGGCTTTCTTATAGGAATCGATGGCCTCGGTCCATTGGCCCTTGCGTTCGTAGACCCGACCCAGGTTGAGATGGGGGAAGGCCGGGCTCTCATAGCGTCTCGCCTGGAGGGCTTTCTGAAACCAGGTAATCGCTTCGTCGAGTTCTCCCTTTTCGATCAGATAGGCCCCGATGTCGTTATAGGGGTTGCCGAAGTCGGGGTCCTGCGCGATCGCCTTATGACATTCCTCGATCGCATCGTCGAGCCGTCCCATGAAGCTGTAGGTCCAGCCGAGGAAAGTATAGGCCTCGGCAGTGGGATGAGTCTCAATCGATTTCTTGTAGAGCGTCACGGCCTCTTCCAGTTCGCCCTTCATCTGGCGTTCATAGGCCTGTTGGAAGAGTTGCCACGCCTCACGTTTATCTTCTTCGTGGCCTTCGCCTTGTATGAGAAAATCCTGAACGTCCATAATCAGGCTGATGAAAAAGGTTCCCAGCGTCGGTCTCAGTCGTGCGAACTCCTCAACGTACTCAGAAGTACGCCTGCGGGTTCGCACTCCCTGCGGCCTAGCTGGATGACCTTTTCGATCAGCCTGCAGGCCGGTACTCTGATTCCTGTCATGACGATCCTATTCCTGTTTCAGTCTCCTCTTGATGAGTTCAGCGCCGTAGCGCCCTGAGAGCAACATTGAGCCGAACGCCGGTCCCATGCGCGGGGTGCCGTATACTGCCGCCACTGCTAACCCGATGACGAAACAGTTGGGATAGACCTCGCCAGTCCGGTCCATCACCTCTTCTTCGGATCGAGAGACCCACATAGCGCCGTTGCCGGGCACGGCTTTGTAGAGATTGCGCTTGTGCAAGAGTTCCACGACGACGGCGTCGTGGCCAGTGGCATCCACGACGATTTTGCTTTCGAGTGCGATGGGGTCCACGTGGAGGATGTCATGACCGGCCATTTCAGCCGTCGTGTTATTGACCACCACGCCTTCGAGAACGCCGTCGCGACGAAGAATTAAGTCGACGACTCTCGTGAGGTTCATGATCCTGGCCCCGCCCCTGTACGCCGCCGCAATCAGCGCACCGGTGGCGTGTGGGGGATCGACCATATACATCCCCTCGCATTCCGTGATCTTCTTGCAGGGCACGCCGATCTCTTCGAGGATCTCATTGGCCGGTTCGCAGATCGTGGCCTTGTTCATCAGGTAGCCGCCCGACCAAAAGCCGCCGCCAAGGGCAAGGCTCTGTTCGACGATGACCGTCCTAAATCCCATCGCAGCCAGATCATGGGCGCAGATCAAGCCGGAAGGCCCGGCGCCGACAATGATCACATCACTCTCGATGAGCTGGTCGAATTCTTTGTAGTATTCACGCGCGATTTGGCGCGTGATGTCTCTTTCTCGAAGGGGCGCGGGTTTTGGCTTAGCCATTGGGAACTCCTACCGGTAAATTTCCGCTCCGGCCTTCTTGAACTCTTCTGCCTTTTCCTTCATGCCGATTTGAATCGCTGTGTGTTCATCCACCTGTAATTGCGCGGCATAGTCCCGGACATCCTGCGTGATTTTCATTGAGCAGAAATGAGGGCCACACATCGAACAGAAGTGCGAGACCTTCGCGGCATTGTCCGGCAAGGTTTCGTCGTGGAAGAGCCTTGCCGTGTCCGGATCGAGTGAAAGATTGAACTGGTCTTCCCAGCGAAACTCGAAGCGGGCTTTCGAGAGCGCGTTGTCTCTGATCTGCGCGCCCGGATGCCCCTTGGCGAGGTCCGCCGCGTGGGCGGCGATTTTGTAGGTGATGACACCGGTCTTCACATCTTCGCGGTCGGGAAGGCCCAGGTGCTCCTTGGGCGTCACATAGCAGAGCATCGCACAGCCGAACCACCCGATCATGGCTGCGCCGATCCCGGAGGTGATGTGGTCGTAGCCTGGCGCGATGTCGGTCGTGAGCGGTCCCAGCGTGTAGAAGGGCGCTTCCTGGCAGGCCTTCAGCTGTTTTTCCATGTTGACCTGGATCATGTGCATGGGCACGTGGCCCGGCCCTTCAATCATGACCTGGACGTCGTGGCGCCAGGCAATCTTGGTGAGTTCACCCAACGTGTCCAACTCGGCGAATTGTGCCTCATCGTTGGCATCTGCAATGGAACCTGGGCGCAACCCATCGCCCAAACTGAACGACACGTCGTAGGCTTTCATGATGTCGCAGATGTCTTCGAAGTGGCGGTAGGCGAAGTTTTCTTCATGATGAGCCAGGCACCACTTCGCATGGATAGCCCCGCCTCGCGACACGATGCCTGTCATGCGTGTGGCGGTCATCGGCACATAGGCGAGGCGCACACCAGCGTGGATGGTGAAGTAGTCGACTCCTTGCTCGGCCTGTTCGATCAGTGTGTCGCGAAACAGTTCCCATGTCAGGTCTTCGGCCTTGCCCCCGACTTTTTCCAGCGCTTGATAGATCGGCACGGTGCCGATGGGTACCGGCGAATTTCGAATGATCCATTCGCGGGTTTCGTGGATGTTCTTGCCGGTGGAGAGGTCCATCACTGTGTCGGCGCCCCATCGAATGGACCAGATCATCTTCTCCACTTCTTCTTCGATGGAGGAGGCGACCGCGGAATTGCCGATGTTGGAGTTGATCTTCACCAGAAAGTTGCGGCCGATGATCATCGGTTCACTTTCCGGATGGTTGATGTTGGCTGGGATAATCGCGCGGCCACGGGCGACTTCATCGCGGACAAATTCCGGCGTGATCACAGAGGGGATGCTTGCGCCCCATGACTGGCCCGGGTGTTGGGTGACCCCGCCGCCGTGCCCATTCCGCGAGGCCAGTTCGCGCGCCACTTCGCGAGATTGGTTCTCCCGGATCGCAATGAACTCCATTTCCGGTGTGACGATGCCTTGTCTGGCGTAGTGGATCTGGGTCACGTTCATGCCAGGTTTGGCTCGCAGCGGCTTGCGAATGTGTTGAAACCGGAGCACGTCCAGTTTGGGATCGGTCGCGCGCAGGCGGCCATAATGTGAAGAGATATCCGGGAGCTCGGCCACATCGTTCCTGCCGATCACCCAATTCCGTCGATAGGGCGCCAATCCAATCCGCGCGTCGATCTGTACATACGTGTCTGTATATGGGCCGGAGGTATCGTAGATCGTGATCGGTTCATTGGCGATGGGCGTGCCCCCATTCATCGACTTGGTGACGGTCAGGTCGATCTCTCTCATGGGGACCCGCACGCCTGCCAGCGTCCCCTGCACGTACACTTTGCGCGAGGCGGGGAACGGCGTAGTCGTCAAGGCTGATCCGGCAGACGTGTGTCCGTTACCAGTTGCAGAGCCATTGCCGATTGTATGGTCGCTCATGTGGAGATCCTTTCTCTAAAACGTGAACTGTGCTCAGTAGTAAAAATAAAACAGCCGCACCTAAAGCTAGGGGTGCGGCAGAGAGACCAACGGTGCCCGGTTGTTCTCGCTTCCCTACGCTGGTATTACCCAGGTCAGGTTCTGAGGGTCGTCCGTTTGGGCGGATTCTCAGCCGTGTGGCTCCCCTAGCTTCGGATCCGAATCGTATCGCTGGCCTCCTGCGGTTGTCAACGGGGTATTAGGCCTATCGGGGTCGAACCGAGTGGACCATCGAGGGCCTAGCAGGATGCGGGAAAACTATGTTGGCACGCTAGAACTTCGATGGTCCGCACGTGTGGCACAACAGGAGAACACTCCCGCAGGATGCTCAAACAGGCCGCCCAGCAAGGCCGCAGCGAGTGAAGGCCCGAGGAGGTACAGACCGCACTTCGTGTGGGCCGTTCGCCCATAGGATAGATCTTGGCGAACGGAAAAACCCCTCCAGTGGTTCCGATCTCCGAGAAACTCCTCCTCAACGCTGAGGGTCTGAACGATGCGAGAACGCTGCTGGCAGACTGTTTGAGCATCCTGCTAGGACTTCCTCGCAGCGGCCGGTTCATTGATTCTGGGGGGAGCCCTAACGTAGAATGACATCTCACACTATTCACACTATTTCACGAAGGTAACTGTGCAGACACTCTCGACGCTTCCCAAACTAATCACGGACTACCAGCAACTGCCTGCGGAGGAACTGTTCCGTCGGACGGTTGAGGCTAAACGTGTGCTAGGTGATCGGGTCATGGTTCTAGGCCATAATTATCAACGGGATGAAGTCATCGACCATGCGGACTTTCGCGGGGATTCCCTCCTGCTCTCGAAACTGGCAGCCGAGCGGTCAGAGCGGCCCTATATCGTCTTTTGCGGCGTTCACTTCATGGCCGAGACCGCCGACATCCTGAGCCGCTCCAAACAAACGGTGATTCTTCCGGACATGGCAGCAGGCTGTTCCATGGCGGACATGGCGGCCATCGAGCAGGTCGATCAATGTTGGGAGATGCTGGGACGAATCATTCCCGTGGAAGAGACCGTCATGCCCGTGGTCTATGTGAACTCTGCCGCGGTTCTCAAAGCCTTTTGCGGTGAACATGGCGGGATTACCTGTACCTCCTCCAACGCGAAGGCGGTGATGGAATGGTCCTGGGCAAGGCGAGAGAAAATCCTCTTCTTCCCGGACGAGCACTTGGGCCGTAATACGGCTAACAAGATGGGGCTGCCGAGGGAAGAGATGATCGTCTGGGACCCCTATCAACCCAACGGGGGCAATACCCGTGAAGCGATCCTGCGCGCGAAGCTCATTCTCTGGAAAGGCCACTGCAGTGTGCACCAGATGTTCCAGCCTGTGCATGTGGACAATTTTCGCAAGCAGTATCCGGCCGGGAAGGTGATAGTCCATCCTGAGTGTCATGAGGATGTCGTCAATCGGGCAGACCTATCCGGGTCCACAGAATTAATTATCCGCACGGTGACGACGGCGCCAGCCGGGACGGTCTGGGCGGTAGGAACCGAATTGAACCTGGTCAATCGATTGAAGCGTGATCTTACCAACAAGAAGGTCTTCTTCCTCTCCTCCACGGTCTGCCAGTGCGCGACGATGTTCCGGATCGATGGAGCCCATCTCTGCTGGGCGATGGAAAACCTTGCCGACGGCCACGTCGTGAACCATATCGTCGTTCCAAACGATGAGAAGCATTGGGCGAAGGTTGCGCTGGACCGCATGATGGCGGTGAGTTAGCGGGATCGTGAAAAACACCTCCAGCTTCGTTCTCGCATCGCTCACAAACTCAACGTACCGCAAGGGTACGCCTCGCATGTTCGCTCGCTGCGGCCTTGCCGGAAGACGTTTTTGACGATCCCGCATCAAAGCTAAGGACTGGTGCCTCGCCTGGCATTCCGGTATATTCCAACCCTTGATCCCAACCACGCTCTAAGGTTTTCGGGAGACCAGACAGGCTATGGACTACAAGGCGACACTCAATCTACCGAAAACCGATTTCCCGATGAAGGCGAACCTGCCGCAGCGGGAGCCTGAACTGCTTGCCTCGTGGGAGAGGGAACGGTTGTACGAACAGATTCAGGAGGCGGGGAAAGGCCGACCGCTGTATGTCTTGCACGATGGGCCGCCATACGCCAATGGCCGCATTCATATCGGCCACGCCCTGAACAAAATTCTGAAAGACATCATCATCAAATCGAAGACGATGGCGGGCTACCAGGTGCCTTATGTACCAGGGTGGGATTGCCATGGCCTACCGATCGAGCATCAAGTCCTCAAAGAGCTCGGCGACAAGAAAAAGACGCTTGATTCTCCGGCCATTCGCCGACTCTGTCGGGAGTATGCGGAGAAGTTTTACACGATTCAGCGTGAGGAGTTTCAGCGGCTGGGCATATTAGGCGATTGGCAGCATCCCTATCTCACGATGAATCCTGGCTACGAGGCAACGATCATTCGTGAGTTCGGTAAATTCGTGGAGCGGGGAGGCGTCTATAAGGGATTGAAGCCGGTGCTCTGGTGCACGGTGGACCAAACTGCTCTGGCCGAGGCGGAAGTCGAATACGAAGATCACACCTCTCCCTCGATCTATGTGAAGTTCCCGTTGGTCACGTCTCCCACGGTGCTCAGCAAGACGTTCTCCGGCATCTCGTTCCCCGTCGGTATCAAGTTGGTCTCCGTCGTGATCTGGACGACCACGCCATGGACACTCCCGGCCAATCAAGCGGTCTGTCTCCATGGCGATATCGCCTATGCGTTTGTCCAGGTCGGCGACGAGGTGCTGATCGTGGCGGAGAAGCTTGTTGAGGCCGTGATGAAGGCCTGCCGGCTCGAAGGCGCCCGCGTGTTCGGGGTGAAGAAGGGGAGAGAGGGATTCGAAGGGCTCGAGACGCAACGTCCCCTGACCACCGGCCTATCACCGATTCTCCTCGGTGACTTCGTGACCCTCGATCAGGGAACCGGCTGCGTCCATATTGCGCCGGGTCACGGCATGGAAGACTATATCCTCGTCCTTGAGCACAATGCCACGGCGTCATCGGGAGAAAAGTTGGAGATTCTGGCGCCGGTCGACAACGACGGACGGTTTACTGACTTGGTGAAAGAATTTGCCGGCCAGCATGTGTTGAAGGCGAATCCGAAGATTGTGGAGTTCCTGCAGGCCAACGGACGTTTGCTTGGCCAGGGGTCGTTGAACCACTCCTATCCGCACTGTTGGCGCTGCAAGAATCCTGTCATCTTCCGCGCCACCGAACAGTGGTTCGTGTCGATGGAGACGGACGATCTTCGGAAGAACGCGCTTGCCGAAATCGAGCGAGTCCAGTGGATTCCGCCTTGGGGCAGAGACCGGATCAACGGAATGATCGCCAACCGGCCGGATTGGTGCTTGTCGCGGCAACGAGTGTGGGGCGTGCCGATCCCAGGGTTCACATGTGTGAGCTGTCGGACGGTCCTGGCAGATCCCAATGTGATCGAGCACATCGCCGGCTTGATGGAATCAAAGGGAGCCGACATTTGGTTCGAGCGGTCGGCAGCCGAGTTGCTTCCCGCGGGCACAATCTGTGGGAAGTGCGGCGGCTCATCGTTTGAAAAAGAGAAAGACATTCTCGATGTCTGGTTTGAATCCGGCGTGAGCTACGCGGCGGTTCTAAAGCCACGTGGGTGGGAGGCCGATCTGTATCTGGAAGGGTCGGACCAGCATCGAGGCTGGTTTCACAGTGCGCTATTGGCAGGAGTGGTGACGGATCGCCGTGCGCCCTACAAATCTGTGCTGACCCACGGCTTTGTGCTGGATGGAAGTGGCAAGAAAATGTCGAAGTCGGCAGGGAACGTCGTGGCGCCGCAGGATGTGATCAAACAATCGGGCGCAGAAATCCTGCGTCTGTGGGCCTCGGCGCAGGATTACCGCGAGGATCTGCGCATCTCGCCAGAGATCCTGAACCATCTGATCGAAGCCTATCGCAAGATCCGCAATACCTGCCGTTTTCTCTTGAGCAATCTGTACGACTTCGATCCGGTCAAGCATCGCGTGCCGCATGAGGAGCTGCAGAAGGTGGATCGATGGGCATTAATCAGACTCGGTGGTTTGGTTAATCGCATTCGGCTCGATTACGAAGACTTTGAGTTTCATGCCATTTTTCATGAGTTGAATAACTTCTGCTCAGTAGACATGAGTGCTGTGTATTTGGATATCTTGAAGGACCGTCTTTATACATTCAGAAAAGATCATCCATTTCGTCGTAGCTCGCAAACAGCGATGCTCGATGTGTTGGTCGCGCTCACCAAGCTTATGGCTCCGATTCTAAGTTTTACAGCGGATGAAATTTGGCGCATGTTGCCTGAATCTTCGCGCGGTAAGCGGCAGACGTTCAGCGTGCATCTGGCAACGTTTCCAGAGCTTAATCCAAAGTGGATTGATCCTGTACTCGAACAGAATTGGAATGACTTCATCTTGCATGTACGAAGTTTGGTGCTCGGCAAGCTAGAGGAGAAGCGGAGAGACAGAATCATTGGGTCTTCGCTAGAAGCGAAGGTGATCCTGTACGTTCAAGGAGCGAATCCATCACAGTATGATTTTCTGAAGTCGTACGAAGACTTTTTGCCAGCTCTTTTTATCGTTTCCGAGGTTGAGTTGCGGGGAATGGATCAAGTACCGACCGATGCCCACCTGTCAGTAGATCTTGGGGAGGGGCTTGTTGTTGACGTGGTGCAAGCTAGTGGCAAGAAATGCGAGCGCTGTTGGAACTATCGAGAGGCAGTCGGGGAAGACGCCACCCACCCCACGCTCTGCGATCGTTGCGTGGAGGCGGTGCAGTGATGCGACGGCCCTTTCGTTATCTGTTCCTGGCGTTGCTCGCCTGCACGATCGTGGTGATTGATCAGGCGACGAAACTGTCCATCATGCAGGCGATGCGACTAGATGAATCCATTCCGATTATTCCCAATCTCTTCAGCCTGACCTATATCCGAAATCCCGGTGCGGCCTTTGGGTTGCTGGCCGGCAGCAGCAATGCATTTCGCATGGTGTTCTTCGGGGTCACCTCGCTGTTTGCTCTGGCCCTACTGGGAACGATTCTCTTCCGGTTGCCGGAGAAAGATTGGATGGGGCAGCTCAGTGTTGCCGGAATTCTTGGAGGGGCAATCGGGAATCTGATCGATCGATTACAGTACGGCGAGGTGATCGATTTTCTCGATGTCTATGTGGACTCTTACCATTGGCCGGCCTTCAATGTAGCCGACTCGGCGATCAGCGTGGGGGTCGTCTTCTTGATCATCCATTTCGCCTTTGAGAAGAAAGACGTGCCCCTCTTGCCTCACGAGCTCCCGCCTGCTTCTTAGCAGGATACTGAAAAAGTCCGCCAGCGCCACAGACCGTGGCGCGTGAAGCGCAAGACATGCGAGAGAGGCGCGATCCGAAGTTCAAAGTTCGGGGTTTGAAGTTCCGAAAACCTCGAACTTCGGACCTCGAACCCTCGTCCATCTCGCTCGTCCCGCCTGTCGCGCGCGCCCATCCTGATGGCTTGGTCGAGAGAGTGATGATGAACCCACCCTGCTCACGGAATTGGCGCTGCTGCTCGGGGGAAAACATCACGAGCGGTTCGGTGTGGCAGAACTGACATGCCTTCACCGTAACCGGTACGTCGCCCTCCCCAATACTGGCCAGATGCTGCTTGGCGAGCGTCAGCGCCGTCGCCTCATCAGTCGTCATCACGTCGAAGTGCAGCAGCCGCTTTGTGCCCTTCACCCACGTGTCGAACACAT
This sequence comes from Nitrospirota bacterium, assembly GCA_005887945.1. GTDB lineage: Bacteria > Nitrospirota > Nitrospiria > Nitrospirales > Nitrospiraceae > Palsa-1315. The sequence continues at coordinate 5,077 of VBOL01000130.1, read as the reverse complement.
GTACAGTGTCGGATTGGGAATGAGCCATCATGAGAGATCCTCCTAGAAGCCAAAGATGTAGAATACGGCGATGCCCATAAGGATGCGGTAGTAGGCAAACGGTCGGAGCGTATGTCGTTTCACAAACGAGAGAAAGGCTGCGATCACAATCCAGGCGACGACGAACGACACGAGCATCCCGATCCCGAGTGCCAGATAGTCATCTGGCCGGAAAACATCCCGTGATTTCCACATTTGATAGCACGTCGCCGAGATCAGGGTCGGGAGGGCGAGAAAAAAAGAGTACTCCGTCGCGACTTTCCGGTCAAGTCCTACGAAGAGCCC
>VBOL01000130.1:0-4725 GCA_005887945.1 Nitrospirota bacterium | reverse complement strand
CAGAATGCCGATGCTAGGCTCACCTGTTCGAGCTGGTGAACCCGTGCCTGGTCGCGACGCGCTTCGGCGGCGAGAATAATCAGGCCCCCGACGATGGAGGAGGCAGCCACGGTTTGAGGCGTAAAGAGATGGCTCTTGATCCAGCTGTGCGTGAGGAACCCGATCGCGGCTGCCGGTAAGAACGCAAGCCCGAGTCCGATGAGAAACCAGAGATTCTGGTGAGTCGCCCAGGTGGTTCGCAGGACTGTCAACCATGGGGTCGTCCCACGTGATCGGATCATGGCAGAGATGTGCTGCTGCTCCCGGCCGGCTTGTCCGATCATGGACGCAAGTTTGTGTCGTTCGTAGGCGATGACGGCCAGGATGGCACCAAGTTGAATCGAAATCTCGGCGCTGGCTGCGAGGTCTCCCTCGAACCCTAGGACATGGCCGACGAGAATTAAGTGGCCGGTCGACGAGACGGGTAGAAACTCTGTCAGTCCCTCCACGATACCCAAGATCGTGGCGAGACCAGGACCCCATTCGTTCATGCGATGTCTTTCTGGGACCTGTTGCGTCTAGATGGCGAGTCTCGGGCATATTCACAAAGTCACGACAGTCCGTCAAGCAGGTAGACGAATCGCCACAACCCCTCACGATGATCTGTGAGGGTGGGGGACCCGCAAATCTGTTGACAAAATGAAAGGCATGGCATACACACAACATTATACGTATAGGTGTCGTATTGCCCTTTTATACCGACAGACCTGTTGGGTGGTGAGAGCAGTGGCCGACATCTGTTGCAGATACCACGCTCAGTGGGAGGGGAGGTACGCATGAAGTCAGTGTGGATGGCGGCGGTCGTGATGATCGGCGCAGTCTCAATGGTCGGCTGTGTCAGTCAAAAGAAGTATGAAGAGGCGATGGTCGACGTCGATTCGGCCAAGTCCGAGTTGGCCCTGGCCCGCTCACAAAAGAATGCCTTGGAACAACAGGTGAGGACGCTCAAGGATCTCAATGTGAAATTCGGGAACGAAGCCCAGGTCGCCCACGACGAGCTTGAGCGCATTCAACATGGCCGTGACAAGGAACGCGGCACTGTCGAGGGTCGGACCAAGGAACTCGAAGACCGTGTGAGGCAGCTTTCCTTCCAGAATCGGGCGGTGCGTCATGAGTACGAGGATGTGAAGCGGCATAACGATACGCTCAAGTCCTTGGTTGCTCGCTATCAAAAAGAGTTGAAAGATCAGTCTCGTTCCGTGACAGGGGCCCTGGCACCTTCGGGGCCATCCTTGAGTCCCGCGCCTGCAGGTGCACCTACTCCCACGGCGACGAAGGCTCCTCAGCCCATGCCTTCCTCCATGAACGTGAATAAGGCATCTTCCGGTGATATGGTTCTCGTGCTTGGACTCTCAAAGGACGTGGCGGACCGCATTGTGACGAATCGTCCGTACCGGGTAAAGGGCGAATTGGTAGCCAAGAACGTGGTGCCCAAGGAAACCTTCGATATGATCAAGGAGCGCATCAGCGTCAGTCCCTAGTCAGAGCCATAGCCCGGCACGTCTGACAGGCCGTCCGCCGATCGGCGGACGGCCTGTTTGTTTTTCCGGAGCCGTCCGTATAGAGGCCGGTCAGCCAGGTGATTCGCTTCAGCCTTGTTGATACAATGCACTCCAAGTAGGAGAGGGAATTGGAGAACTAGTCGATGCGTCGTGCCATCCTGATCATTGGTGTCCTGCTGGTCGGGCTGGCCATTGGAGGCTACGTCTTCTTCAACGGGGAGCGCAAAGCCCCGGTGCGATATCGGAGCGCTGCGGTCGAACGAGGCCCCGTCATTTCGCTCGTGACCGCGACGGGAACGATCAATCCTGTCGTCTTGGTTCAGGTTGGGACACAAGTGTCCGGCATGATCAAAAGCCTGCACGCCGATTTCAACTCGGTGGTCAAGGCCGGCGATATCGTGGCCGTGATCGATCCGGAACCCTTCAGAGCCCGCCGCGATCAAGCAGCCAGCAATCTTGAAATGTCGAAAGCGAATGTCGCACGAGCCAAAACCGATCTGGCTCAGCGCAAGCGCGAACTGGATCGGGTGAAATCGCTGGTGGCGCAGCAGTACGTGTCTCAGAACGATGTCGACGTCGCAGTGACGAATTCCCAGGGGGCTGAGGCGCAGGAGAACGTGGCAGGGGCGCAAGTCAAACAGGCTGAGGCGGCGCTGAATGCCACAGAGCTGGACTTGAAGTACACCGTCATTCGCTCGCCGGTGAACGGGATCGTGGTCGCCAGAAATGTGGAGGTCGGTCAAACGATCGCGGCCAGTTTTGCCACACCGAACCTCTTTTTAATTGCGCTCGATCTGACAAAGATGCAAGTCGACACCAACGTCAGTGAGTCAGATATTGGGGGGATCACCGAAGGGAAAGAGGCGACCTTCACGGTCGATGCGTACCCAGGGTATCAATTTTCCGGCACGATCCGTCAGGTCCGTCTTGCACCGATCAATGTGCAAAATGTCGTAACCTATAACGTCGTGGTCAACGTCGACAATCATGATTTCCGCCTGAAGCCGGGGATGACCGCCAACGTCTCTATCGTTGTGGCACAACGAGACGCCGTGCTCAAAGTACCGAATGCCGCGCTGCGATTCACACCCCCGACAGCGAGCCTGGCCGATCGCTCCACGCTCGGCGTTAAGCCGACCAAAGGGAAGGGGACTGAGGAGGCAGCAGTAACCGGCAGGGGGGCCACGGCGCTTAGTCGAACCATTTGGAAGCAGGGACCGTCGGGAGAACTGGAATATATGCAGGTCCAAACGGGTATTTCTGATGGTTTGGCAACGGAGATCGTGTCGGAGGGGTTGTCTGAAGGCGCGCTGGTGGTCGTGGGGATCGAGCGACCCAAAGGCGATCGGAGTGGAAGCGATCTGCCTCCAGGATTTGGGAGCGGCGTACAACGGGGCTCCTCGCGCAACCGTGGAATGTAGCCACCCGTGAAGCGTAACTTGTCGCACGCGATTCACGCACGACGAGCGAGGGTTCGAGGTCTGAAGTTCGAGGTTTTCGGAACTTCGAACCCCGAACTTCGAACCTCGGATTGCGCCTTTCTCGCGTGTCTTGGGCTTCACGCCGCTTGCTTCACGCTTCACGAGAAACCCCGATGAGTTCGCTGATAGAATGCGAAGATCTGTGGAAAATCTATCGGGTCGGCGACGTGGAGGTTCAAGCCTTGCGCGGTCTGAGCCTCACGGTTGAACTGGGTGAGTTGGTCGCCGTCATGGGGTCTTCGGGTTCCGGCAAATCCACTTTGATGAATATTTTTGGCTGCCTCGACCAACCGACGAAGGGGCAGTATCGGTTGAACGGGATAGAGATGGGCAACCTGAAGCCCGATCAGTTGGCCGGGATCCGCAATCAGCAGATCGGGTTTGTCTTTCAGAGCTTCAATCTCATTCCCAGAACCAGCGCGCTCGAAAATGCGCAGCTTCCGCTGTTTTACCGGGGACTCTCGCTCAAAGAGCAACGGGCGCAGGCTGCAGCGGCGTTAAGGCGGGTGGGGTTGCAGGGCAGAGAGCACCATCATCCAACCCAGTTGTCCGGAGGGCAGCAGCAGCGCGTAGCGATTGCGCGGGCGCTGGTCACGTCTCCCGCGTTGCTCCTTGCCGATGAGCCGACAGGCAACCTGGATACCCAGTCGAGCCAGGAAATTATGAGAATTCTGGAAACGCTCAACCGCGATGAAGGGATTACGATTATTTTGGTGACGCACGAGGTGGATGTCGCGGCCTATGCCGCTCGCGAGATCGTCATCAAGGACGGGCAAATCTTGAGCGACCGTAAGACCAAGGCGCGGCCAATGTCCAGCCCAGTCGAGGTATAGATGTCGGCGTTTGTCTGGCTCACGATTCTCACTGCGCTGCGGATCTTGGCGCGAAATCGGCTGCGTGCCGGTCTCACGATGCTCGGGATTGTCATCGGCGTGGCAGCGGTCATTGCGATGGTGAGCATAGGCGAGGGGGCCAAGCGGGCTGTGCAAGCGCAGATCGCGACAATGGGCACGAATGTCATCATCATCTTTCCCGGGGTGACTTCTGCGAGCGGCGTACGAGGAAGTCAGGGGAGTGCCGTGACGCTCACCGTGTCGGACGCCTTGGATCTGAAAAAGCGCATCCCGTTGCTGGCCGATACCGGATGGTCCAGGCGCGATGTCATGCAAATCGTCTATGGGAATCGAAACTGGAACGGACCAATTAACGGGATCTCACCGAGTTACCTCACCATTCGCGACTGGTCCTTTACGAGTGGAGGCCCCTTTACCCAGACGGACTTGGATAGCGCCGCCCGAGTCGCGCTTATCGGCCAAACGATCGTGGGGAATCTCTTTGAGCCAGGCGAGGAGCCGGTGGGGGCAGTGATTCGCATCAAGAACGTGCCGTTCCGTGTCATTGGAGTCCTTGCGCCTAAAGGCCAGTCTGCGCAAGGGTCCGACCAAGACGATGTGATTTTCATCCCCTTCAGCACGGCGGAACGGAAGGTGTTTGGAACGTCATTTATCGGGTCCGTCGGAGCGATGTTCGGCTCGACCGATCAGGTCGAGGATTTGCCGATGGCTGCTGAGCAGATTCGAGAGGTGTTGCGGGCGCGGCATCGGCTTCAAAAGGAGCAGGACGACGATTTCACGATCCGGACGCAGATCGATATTGGGAAGATCCAAGAAGGCACCAGTGAGACCTTGACAATCATGTTGTTT
>VBOL01000128.1:2386-6208 GCA_005887945.1 Nitrospirota bacterium | reverse complement strand
CCGCGACCATCTACGGCGGTATCGACATCGAGGCCGGCGTCGTCTGCCCTCCCGGTGCCTTCTCTGATGCCGACATCCGGACGGCACAGATCGACGGTGGAATCTCCATGACCGGGATGTTCCTCGGCTTTGCGCCCTTCATCTGCGGCAACGATATCCAGGGCGGCATACACGTGAACGACGTCACCGTACCCCGAGTCGGGCTATTCGAGGCCACCATCGGGGACCCCGACAATCCGTTTGTGAGTTGCCCGGGGAACACGATCAGCGGCTCGGTCCACATGAGCAACTCCTCGGTCTTTGCAGTGGAGTCCAACATCGTGGGCGGGTCGGTCTTGCTCAGCGGAAGCAGCCTGGAACTGAACGGCAACACGATCCAGGGCCGACCCGCCCGGCAACACGGTGCATGGGAAGAACACCTGCTAACCAGACGCGCGTGCCGAGCGTGACGACGGCGCGTCAGAGGCAACTCAGCGAGAGATCCAGGGCCGACGACGGCGTCATCTCGCCCGCGGCGGCGACGTCGGCCGTGCTTCGGCGGCCTCCGTTCGGATCGCTAGCCGACGAGGACGGGCCCGGCTCCGAATAGCCGTCCTCGTCGGTCGAGATCCAGGAGTAGGTCTTGGCAGCTGCGGCTGGGTGCCGGCCGCGCCGTATCCACGAGCGCGAGACTTTCACCTACCGGCTCATTAAGTACCCCGCCGAAATCTTATCTTAGAAGGTCATCCTGACGAATTAGGCAATACCGTGAGAGCGGGAACGACCAATCGTCGCGAATAGATCATGATGGCACAAGATGGCTTCGCACCGACACTCTCTCGTGGGAAACAATAGTATAGGCAATGGATTAGGGGCGAATGTCTATGCCTACTCTTGAGCCGTTTTCACTTAGCGTGATCATCTGCACCCGTGATCGAGCACCTCAGCTTGAGCGTTGCCTGCAACAGTTCAAGGAAGCACAAACCTTTCGTAAGAGCTGGGAATTAATTGTCGTAGACAATAATTCTTCGGATGGTACGAAGGCGGTCATACGGAAATTTGCCGCGGCTGCTCCATTTCACGTGAGGTATCTTTTCGAGAGCCGGCAAGGCTTGTCCCATGCCAGGAACCGAGGCATTGCCGAGACATCCAATTCCATTATCGCGTTTACCGATGATGACTGTCTGGTCGATCGTCAGTGGGCCAGCACAATCGTCCGTGAATTCTCGACTGATCCATCGTTGGCTGTGCTCGGAGGAAGAGTGGAGCAAGGCGATCCGAATGGGCAGCCTGTTGGAACGCGAACATTTTCCGATCGAAAACAGATCTCCTCTTTCGAAGAGCTATTTGGCCGCATGATCGGCTGTAATATGGCCTTTTCCAGGAAGGTTTTTGAAGTCATAGGAGGATTTGATCCTCTCTTGGGGAAAGGCACATCGCTGGGATCTGCGGAGGACCTTGACCTGCTGTATCGGGCGCTCAAAAGGCAGTTGACTATTGTGTATGTTCCTAATGCTGTGGTGTTTCATGCGCATGGGCGTGCCTCGGCGAGTTCAATCCAACAGGTGAATGACGAGTACGCGAAGGGACGCGGCGGGTTCTATTGGAAGCATGTCGTGCGAGGCGATCTGATAATTGCTAAACGCGCAGTCGGAGAAATTGCGTATTTAAGCCGAGCCAGCCTGGTCAGTGGGAACCGACACGGGGCGCGCCCCTCACCTTCCAGGGTCCTACGCAATCTGGCGATGGGAGCATTGTACAGATTGATGGGAGGATAGCGCTATGGGACAGCTTACGAAAATATTGTTTCTAGGATTTTGTGCGGGGGAGCGAGACCTCATCCTCCAATGGGCCGAGACGGGCGAATTGCCGACCATCCGATCCCTCCTGGCAAAGGGACTGAGCGGGAAATCTATGGGGCTTCCCGGGTTTCTTATAGGGTCCACATGGGAATCGTTCAGCACGGGCGTGACGCCTGCAAAACATGGCATCCATTGTTGGGAGCAACTGAGACCTGGTACCTATGACATGTTTCGGTGTTACACAGGTGAAAACTTTAAGCATGAACCGTTCTGGGACGATCTGAGCCGGGCAGGCCTGAACGGCATTCATTTGGTGGAATGGGGCGCGCACGACGCACAATACGGATTCCTGACCTCGCCACCTTCGCTCGCAAAGGAAGTCGTCGCTCGCTTCGGGAGCCACCCCTGGAGGGAGAATTGCGACGCAGAGCGTGACGCCGACGATTTCAAATCGTTTCGAGACTGTCTCGTGCGCGGCATCGCCACAAAGGCAGAATTGACCAAGCATTTTTTGCGACAAGGCGGCTGGGATTTGTTTGCGCAAGTCTTCACAGAGAGCCATTGTGTCGGTCACCAGTGCTGGCACCTGCATGATCCCACCCACCCCTGGCACAACAAGGAGATGGCCCGTTTTGTGGGAGATCCGGTGAAGGACGTGTATGTTGCCATTGATGCGGCAATGGGGAAAATCCTAGCAGATGTGGACGATGATACGACCGTGGTGTTCCTCGCCGGGCATGGCATGGGACCGAAGTACCAAGCGCAATTCTTGTTGGATCAGATCCTACTGCGCCTCGGAGTCGCGAAAGCTCCGAAAGCTGATCCCAAGCCGCAACTGCCTCCAGCCCACACCCTCGTGAATAAGTTGGACTCTGCACTGGCCTGGGGCTGGCAGCAGCTTCCCGGCGAGATACGGAGAAGCCTTAAGCCTGCTTCGCTCCTGGATTGATGATCCTCCGGCTAGGCCCAAGCCCACCATTGATCCTGCAGCCGGACAATGCTTCATGGTCACCAACAACTTCGCGCATGGTGGCATCCGGGTAAACCTTATCGGACGCGAGCCAGAAGGAAAGGTCGCGCCAGGCAAAGAGTTCGACAGCGTCTGCTCGGAATTAACCAAAGATCTGTTGGATATCGTCAACGTGCAAACCGACAAACCGATCGTACAGCGGGTCATTCGGACGGCGGAGATGTATCACGGCGACTATCTAAATCTTCTCCCCGACCTTTTGGTGGAATGGACGAATGAAGCGCCGGTCTATGCCATAAGCTCCAAGAAAATCGGCGAGATTCGAGGCGAATATCGCTACTGCCGCTCCGGCGAGCACAAGCCCCATGGATTGTTTATCGCGAAAGGCCCTTCCATCCCACCGGGGCAGCTCGATCGGACCGTCTCGATTCTTGATTTTGCCCCAACTCTCACGGCCATGCTGGGGATCCACTTGCCTGACGCCGATGGCACCCCGATCACCGAAATTGTGGAACCGGCGCATCTCGTCACCCAGGCCCCTTCATGAACGATCGCCGGACAAGAAAAGACGGCAGACCGGAATGACTCTGTGCAACCACAACTGACCGCTCAAGCTGTGTCGTCGATCGGTTGCCAGATGGCTAGGGGAGCCGGCTGGATGGTCATGCTTCGCATGGCAGACCGGGTTTTGGGCGTCATTAGTTTGGGCATCCTCGCGCGCATGCTCCTGCCCGAGCATTTTGGCTTAGTCGCCTTGGCAGGATCTTTGGGCGGTCTACTGGAAATCCTCAGCGAGCTCAGCGTCGAGTTGGCATTGATTCGAGGGTCGCAAAGCGACAGACGACTGTACGATAGTGCCTGGACAATCAAAATTGTGAGAGGCCTGGTTGTGTCAGTGATTCTCTTGCTGCTGGCACCGACTGTCGCACGTTTTTTTGCTGAACCGCGAATCGAGGTTGTCGTTTATTACCTCGCCCTAGCAAGCTTCATCCTCTCATTCGAAAACATCGGGGTTGTAGAGTTCCGCAAACACCTTGCCTTCGAAAAAGAATTCACCTACCTCTTTCTCAG
>VBOL01000128.1:0-2196 GCA_005887945.1 Nitrospirota bacterium | reverse complement strand
GAACCAGAGAATGCCCGGGTGGGTCATCGGCCGGCTTGCCGGAGTGGGAGCCGTAGCGTATTACGAAGTGGCGTCGGAAATTGCCACCCTCGCGACATCCGAACTGCGGGCACCAATCCGTCGAGCGTTGTACCCGGGATTCGCCAAGATGGCAGCCGATCGGAGGGCGCTCCATAAAAGCTTCGTCGACGCCTACGGCCTGATGGTATTGATTGGGTTGCCTATTCCGATCCTGCTTGCCCTAACGGCGCCTCTGCTGATCCAGGTATTTCTGGGCGACCAGTGGCGGTCGGCAGTGCCAGTCATCGAAGTGCTAGCCCTCTACGGCATCGTGCAAGCGCTTGGCAGCAGCAGCCATCTGGTCTATCTCGCGGTCAATCGTCCCAACATCACTGCGTGGCTGTCTGGGCTGTATTTCATCCTCCTGCTCCCGCTCCTCGTGACTGGCGTGACGTTGGCCGGACCCGTGGGAGCTGCGTGGGCCTTAACTATCACCTCCCTCATTGTTCTTGTGGTCGATTTTGCCGTCGTGTTCAAGGTTCTGGAGGTCGGCCCGCAACGCATCTTCTCGGCGCTTGCCCGACCTGTGGCTGGATCATTGACCATGTTGGCGGGACTCATTCCGCTGCGCCTCCTTGTTCCTGCGACGGAATCATGGATCGGCTCGGTGATTCAGCTCACCACTCTTGCTGCAAGCGGCAGCATTCTCTATCTGGGTGCCGTGTTCGCTCTCTGGCATCTGGGGGGTCGGCCTGAGAGTGCTGAGCGACAAATTCTCTCGGTGCTTCAGGAAGCCTGGCAACGAGTTGTTGTGAAAGTAAATAGAGGCGTCATCCCTAACCTATCGCAGGGTCCCAGCGCGGTCCCTTCGGTGATTGTGTTTGGCCTGAACGAGTGGAATGATACCTGGCATACACGGCAATACATCGGTTCGCAACTCGGAAAACGCGGCTGGCCAGTGGTCTACACTACCGGTGCGGGAGACTGGTGGGATAGAGGAGCCGCGGCGTGGCGTGTCAAGCGATGGAACGGGTGTGTGGAAGAACGAGACCACGTCCAGTTCTACCGGCCGGGTAAGTTCGCCGCTCGATGGCGCAAGGTCAAGGCCTGGGATCAGTGGGCCTTACGGCGACATGCCCGAAAACTCATGGAACTCGCCGGGTGGTCAACGGCTTCACATCGCATCGCCTATGTCTTTCATCCGACCTTCTGGCCCTATATTGAACATCTGGGCGATTGTACTGTGGTTTATCACGCGGACGATGCATTCTCTCTCATGCCAGGATGGGACGGGAAGTCTCAGGCAATGGAGGACAAGCTCGTCGCACGAGCCGATCTCTTACTCGCTACATCACAGGGCGTAGCACGGCAGCTATCAAACGGTGGAGCACAGCGAGCACGATCCCTCCCCAATGGCGCCCTGGTTGAGTTGTATATGGATCTGGCACAATGCCCTTGTCCATTAGATCTATCGTCCATCCCCCATCCACGCATCGGCTATATCGGGTCTATAAATATCAAGGTTGACCTGCTCCTGGTGGCGGAGATCGCTCGTCGTCGCCCTGATTGGCATTGGGTCATCATCGGGCCGGTGATAAGGGATCAGTTCGAATCGTTTCCGGGGAACACCGAATTTCAGGCGGGATTAGCCGCATGTTGTCAGCTTGATAACGTCCACTTCCTCGGTGCCAAACCCTACTACGTCCTGCCGTCCTACACGACCCACATGGATGTGAACACCATGTGCTACCGGAATGTCTCGGGAGGCTGGTGGACCGCCATTTATCCACTCAAGCTCCATGAGTATCTGGCGGCGGGCAAACCCGTAGTCGGCACGAACCTCGAGGTCCTTCAGGAGTTCAGGTCCGTCGTAGCCATTGCCGAAACAGCGGAGGATTGGTTGCGCGCCCTTGGCGAGGCCGTCAATGCCGGAGGCACGGGAACGAAGCCGGAGCGCCAAACTGTGGCACTCCAAAACAGTTGGGACTCCAGGGTAGAAGACTTGGTTGGATGGTTGGAAAATGTTGCTCCAATTCCTCGTATGAAGCTCCCCGCAGCAAGCTGCGGGGTATCACATTTGGGGCAATCCAGCGGATCGGCCTCGTAGACCTTGCGAATGAGCCGCGCCCAGGCGAGGTTGCCCGCCGCGCTTGCGCGTGAGCGCGCGAGCCATGCGAGGAGTTCCAGGATTCCTTC
>VBOL01000127.1 GCA_005887945.1 Nitrospirota bacterium | reverse complement strand
CGATATAGGACTGGATAAGATGGCGCTTGGTCACCCAATCGATTTCGCGCACGAGCTGCATCGGGTCCTCTTCGAGCTTATCCAGCACCATGGCCCATCGTTGCCACACGTCGTCGAGGATCGGATCGTGCTCCTGTTGGGCCAAATATTCCTGCGCTCGATCCAGATAGGCCCGCTGAACTTCGACTGCCGTCATCTGACGACCATCGTCCAGCTTAATCTTGCGCTTCAAGGTGGGATCGCGCGAAACCTCCCGAATGGCTTTGACGGGGTCCTCGAACTCCATCCCTTGGACTGCGTACCCTTCCTCGATCATGGACAGCACCAACGTCGCCGTGCCGACCTTCAAATAGGTCACGAACTCCGACATATTGGAATCCCCGACGATGATATGGAGCCGTCGGTAGCGTTCCGCATCGGAATGCGGTTCGTCTCTGGTATTGATGATGCTGCGCGAGGAGGTCGTCGAAGAGGAGGTCTTCTCGTGAATGTGTTGTGCCCGTTGCGAGATGAAGTACTGCGGTTTGCCCGACACCTTCAGGACCTTTCCCGCTCCGCTATAGATCTGCCGCGTGACGAAGAAGGGAATGAGCTGCTCCGTGACTTTCCAAAAATCGACGTCGCGGCGCATGAGGAAGTTTTCATGGCACCCGTAGGTATTTCCGAGCGAATCTGTATTGTTCTTGAAAATGTAGATTTCCCCGGACAGACCTTCTTCCCGCAATCGTTCTTCAGCCGCCGGCAGGCAGGCTTCAAGAAGTCGCTCGCCGGCTTTATCGTGGATAACGAGATCGAGAATGTTGTCACACTCGGGGGTGGAATACTCAGGATGGCAGCCGGTGTCTTGATAAAACCGAGCGCCGTTCACCAGAAAGGCGTTGGAAGGCCAGCTGTTCGGAATGAGACCCTCAAAAATATACCCCAGCACCTTTTCCATCGGCAGATAGACTCGCCCGTTCGGAGAAAAAATGAGGCCGTACTCATTCTCCAAACCGAAGATCCGTCGTCTCAGGGGACTGGGTTGCAACATGCGTGTATGAACAGAATACCAGCCGGCCCCGTCTTCTTCAACAGAAGGGCACGAGCCGCCGAGGAAGAGAGCCTAGGTTGCGAGGAGCTGTTTGGTATCGGTGGGCGATAGACGACGGAACTTTCTGCCGTCGCGGGTGCGATCCAGGACCGCCACCTCCAGACTCTCCAGCGAGAGCTTCTGGTTCCCGATGTGTTCGAGCGCGGTGATACAGAGGGTGAGAGCAGCCTGGAGTTCCGGGGGCTGCGTCAACCCTTTCTCCTTTAACAGGGCCTGCACGGCCTCGGACTTGCCTCCGATAACCGCAAAGGTACGCTCGTCAATGATGCTGCCGTCGAAGGAAATACGATACATCTCATTGGCCTGGCCGTTGCGCCCGACTTGCACCACAAGGATTTCCACCTCCAGCGGCTTCAGCTCCTGGCTGAAAATGGTGCCAAGGCTTTGAGAGTAGCCGTTCGCCAGAGAGCGGGCTGTCACATCTTCCCGGCTGTACATGAATCCTTTGAGATCCGCATGCCTGATGCCGGCCTTCCTGAGATTTTCAAACTCGCTGTACTTGCCGGCCCCCGCGAAAGCGATGCTGTCGTAGATCTCGGAGATTTTATACAGCGAAGCACTGGGGTTTTCCGCGACGAGAAGTATCCCGTTCACATATTCGATGGCAATGATGGAGCGACCTTTGGCGATGCCTTTTTTGGCATACTCCGCCTTGTCCTGCATCATCTGCTCGGGCGAGACGTAATAGGGCATCGGCATGCTTAGCTCTCCTTGGAACGGCGGGTCGCAATCAACCCGTCATAGATGCCACAGATCTGCTGGTCGGAGATATCGGTGATGCCGGTCGCGTCGACAATCTTCGCGGTGGGGTAAATGCCCCGCACGAGATCCGGCCCCCCGGTGCCGACGTCATCGTCTGCCGCATTGTAGAGAGCCAGTAGGGCCAACTTCAGAGCGTCTGATTCGGCCAGGCCTTTGAGGAAATGCTCCCGTATCGTATTGCGCGCTTCTTTGCCGCCTGACCCTATGGCATGGTAATCCGACTCTTCGTACCGGCCACCCGCGAGATCGTACTTGAAGATGCGGCCTTCTGCACGCTTCAAGTCGTAGCCGACATAGAGCGGCATGACGACCAGTCCTTGAAAGACCATCGGCAGATTGGCCTTGACCATCTGTCCGAGCTTGTTGGCCTTCCCCTCACAAGACAGTTGCACACCCTCTAACTTTTCGTAATGCTCAAGCTCGACCTGGAACAGCTTGGCCATTTCGATGCAGGGACCAGCCGCGCCGGCGATCGCCATCGCGGAATACTCGTCGATCTTGAAGACTTTTTCGATCCGGCGCTCGGCGATTTGAAATCCTTCCGTCGCTCGACGATCTCCGGTAATCACCACACCCTGTTGATACTTGATCGCAAGCACTGTGGTGGCATGAGGAACGCTCATCGAGCCGGCACCCCGCATCGGCTCGACCGCGGTCTGGGCCTGCAGGAATCCGCTACGGCCGGTCGGAGTCAGCGTGGGATGGTGCTCGGTCAAAAAGTCGAAGAAACTCGGGTCGTCGTGGTTGGGGAGAAATGGCAATTTCATAGTATCAATCGCGAGGGGTCCTTGTTCATCAGGCCTTGAGCTTTGCCAGCAATGCGTCGACGGTCTCGGCCTGATCGAGGAGGTCACTCGTCAGCGAGGCGGTGCCTCGGAGCGGGTCCATCAAGGGCACTCTCTTGACCTGGTTGTTGCCGACATCGAAGAGGACCGAGGTCCAGCTGACCCCATAGAGCGACTTCGCAAACTTGCTGACACATCGTCCACGGAAATAGGCGCGCGTCCCCGAAGGCGGGGTGAATTCCGCTCGCGCGATCTCGACCTCCTGCACGATTCGCTCGATCAGGTGGCTGCGTTCGAGCGTAAAGAAGAGGCCTTTGTCAGGACGGACATCGTGATACTGAAGGTCCATCAGACGCACCCGGGGATCGTCCCACCCACAGCCCTTTCGCTCCATATAGGATTCCATCATCTGGCGCTTCGCCACCCAATCCAGCTCACGCACTAAGAGCCGAGGATCTTGCTCCAACTTATCCAGCACGTCTTCCCAGCGGACGAAAATATCCTTCGTGACTTGGGAGAGGTCGCGACAGGCATAGTATCCCATGGCGGCCTTCAAATAGGCTCGTTGAATCGCCACCGCCGTCGTTGAGCGACCCCCCGTAAGTTTGAGCGTCTCCTTCATGCCCAGATCGCGGGAAACCTGCTTGATGCTTCGGACCGGATCGTCCAACTCGAACTGCGGCAGATCTGCCCCGGCGTCGAGAAGGTCCAGGACAATGGCCAACGTGCCGACCTTGAGGTAGGTCGAAAGCTCCGCCATGTTGGCATCTCCGACAATCACGTGCAACCGCCGATACCTGCCATACTCCGCATGCGGCTCATCGCGTGAATTGACGATGGGGCGCCTGACCATCGTATTGAGATCGACGAGGCACTCGAAGAAATCCGCACGCTGCGAGATCTGGTAATCCGTTGGGCCGGTCTGATTCTCTGCGCCGACCTTTCCAGCCCCTGCGAAAATTGACCGCGTCACAAAGAACGGTGTCAAAACCTTCACAATGCGCTCGAAGGGAACCGCGCGAGACATTAAATAGTTTTCGTGATAGCCGTAGCTGTTCCCCTTGCCGTCCGAGTTGTTCTTGTACACCACACAATAGTCTCGTCCGGTGGTGCGCGCCATCTGTTCGAGGCACTGGGCAAGGATTCGCTCACCGGCTCGTTCGAAGGCTACGATTTCTCGCGGGTTGGTGCACTCAGGCGTGGAGTATTCCGGATGGGCACCATCGACGTAGAGGCGCCCCCCATTAGCCAGCACCTTATTCAGCTGACGATTGTACTCGGGATTGGGCCGCTCCCGCTCCCCCTCGACCTCGAATCCACGCGCATCGAGCAGCGGGTTCTCATTTTCATAGTCCCAGACGGCCAAAGGAGCCGGCAGGCCTGGATAGTGCCCGATGACGGCGATGGAATTGGAAACGGGATCTGCGGCGGCAGGATCGCGTGACGCGATGCCGAATTCTGTTTCTGACCCCAGTACGCGGGGAGTCGTCAACGCGGTAGATTCCTGCATGGGTGCGACGTCCTAGCAGGATGCTGAAAAAGTCCGCCAGCGGCATTCTCGCTTCGCTCAGAGGATCAACGTACCGAAGCGTACGCCTCGCCTCTTCGCTTGCTGCGGCCTTGCTGGACGGCCTTTTTGAGCATCCTGCGTGGACTTCTCCTCTTGTGCCACACGTGCAAACCTGTGACGCCCTGGCCTGCCCACAGAGTTTTTCCGCAGCCTGTTAGAGATAGTGCCCTGTCGTAACGGTTTCGATCTGACGCGAGTCGCCCGGGCCTCCGCTGATCGTCCGAAGATGCACGATCTTTTCGCCTTTTTTCCCGGAGATCTTCGCCCAGTCGTCAGGATTGGTCGTATTGGGCAGGTCTTCGTGTTCCTTAAACTCCTCCCGAATGGCGCGGATCAAGTCCTCGGATCGAAGGCCACGGCCTTCCTTCGCGATCGCCCGCTTGACGGCAAACTTCTTTGCGCGCGACACGATGCCTTCGATCAGTGCACCGCTCGCGAAATCCTTGAAGTAGAGTACTTCTTTTTCACCGTTCGCGTAGGTGACCTCGATGAACTTATTCTCTTCCGAGGAAGCATACATCGCCCGGACCGTGAGATCGGTCATCTGCTCAACTAAGGCCTCGGCATCTCCGCCATGGCGTGTCAAATCTTCCTCGGCAAACGGCAGGTCGCTGCTGAGATACTTCGAGAAAATATCCTTGGCCGCCACCGCATCGGGACGACCCACCTTGACCTTCACATCTAACCGTCCGGCGCGGAGGACAGCCGGATCGATGAGATCCTGGCGATTACTGGCTCCGATCACAATCACATTGCGGAGCCGTTCCATGCCGTCGATTTCCGAGAGAAACTGCGGGACGATCGTCGATTCGATATCGGAAGAGATCCCGGTGCCTCGCGTTCTGAAGAGCGCATCCATTTCGTCGAAGAACACGATGACGGGATTACCGTCCGCCGCCCGCTCTTTCGCTTTCTTGAAGACTTCGCGGACTTGGCGCTCGGACTCACCGACATACTTATTGAGCAACTCCGGGCCCTTCACATGCAAGAAGTAACTCCGAACCTCTTTTCCCGTGAGATGCCCGAGCTTCTTTGCGATCGAGTTCGCGACGGCCTTGGCGATCAAGGTTTTCCCGCAGCCCGGCGGTCCATAGAGCAAGACCCCCTTGGGCGCACTCAACTGGTACTCTGAAAACAGGGCCGGATGAAGGAACGGCAACTCCACCGCATCCCGGACTTGCTCCAACTCGTGCTGCAACCCGCCGATGTGTTCATAGTCGACATCGGGCACTTCTTCCAATACCAATTCTTCCGCCTCGGACCTCGGCAACTTTTCGACGACATAGCCGGAGCGAGGATCATAGAGCAGATGGTCGCCGACGCTCAATCGTTCGGCCAACAGCGGGTCACCGAGTTCTGCAACCTTTTCTTCGTCGAAATGCAGCGTCACCAGGGCACGGTTACCTTCCAGCACATCTTTGAGCCGCACGACTTCGCCCTGGATATCGTAGCCCTTGACTTCAATGACGTTCAACGCTTCGTTCAGGACCACTTCCTGCCCCTTACGCATCGCATTCCCATTGATCGACGGGTGCACGCTGACTTTCATCTTCCGTCCAGAGACATAGACATTTCCAGTCCCGTCAGCATTGAGACTAGAAAAGATGGCGTAGGCCGAGGGAGGCGCGGTCAGTTTCTCAACTTCAGCACGCAACGCTTCGATCTGTACCTTCGCTTCCTGGAGTGTGGTGACAAGCTTTTCGTTCTGTTTGGTGGCTTGGTCGAGCTGATAGCGGGATTGATACAGTCGACGGATTTCTTCTTCCATCGACTGGATCTGCACACGAAGCTTTTCAACCTCGCGAACATGTTCGTCGTTGCGTTGTGCCACGCCCGTTTCTCCTTCAGTCAACCGCTTCGTGATGTGCGTGACGGAATCTCGGAGAGACCGGAATCGACTCGGACTTTCTTTCTTGCCGTCCATGACGCCACTCGAAGAAAGCGAAACCCCTTGCTGAATCGAGAAGTCCTTGTCTGCGCGGATTCTATCACCCGTTTCCGGGGTGGTCAACCGGACGACAGCATCTTGCAGCGTGATGGTCGTGCGTGACAGACATCACGGTAAGAGCGTCACGGCATCGAGCAACTCACGCGTCGCCGACTCTACATCAGCCGCGCCGAGAACCGCCGTGATCACCGCCACACCGAAGGCCCCGGCACGCCGCATCTCACGCGCACGCGCCGCCGTCACTCCGCCAATCCCGATAATCGGGAGGCGGACCAGTCGACAAGCCCTCTCAAGAGTGTGAATGCCGAGCGGCGGACCGAACATCTGTTTGGATGGTGTCTCGTAGATCGGGCCAAGGACGATGTAGTCTGCCCCCTGCGACTCCACCTGCACCGCCTCTTCTACCGCATGCACGGAAATACCCAGAAGACGCTGGGTCCCCAGCACCTGCCGTGCGACCGAAACAGGCAGACTATTGCTGCGTAAATGGACGCCGACTCCTTCCAGCGCCAATGCGACATCGATCCGATCATTGATCAGGAGTTGGGACCTGCGCGAGGCCGTCACCGCCTGCACCCCAACCGCAAGCGTCACGAGTTCCCTGGCTGAGAGATCACGCTCACGGAGTTGAATCGCTGGTGCCGCAGCTGTGAGAACTCGCTGCAGAAGGGGGACCAACGGGCGCCCCTTGGTCTGATGACGATCCGTCACCAGGAACAGCCGCGACTCAAGCTGTGGCATAACAAAACGTTCGGCGAGCAATCACTACTCAGAGCATACCCTCGATGGGACTACTGGCTGTGGCATACAGTTTTCGCGGGATTCGTCCGGCCTTGTACGCAAGCCGACCGGCATACACCGCATATTTCATCGCCTCGGCCATGGCAATGGGATCTTGAGCCCCGGCGATGGCCGTGTTCATGAGTACAGCGTCCGCCCCTAATTCCATCGCAAGGGCAGCATCGGAGGCGGTCCCGACGCCGGCATCAACAATGATCGGCACCTTGACCATTTCCATGATGATTTTTAAGTTATATGGATTGCGGACACCGAGTCCAGACCCAATCGGCGCCGCCAACGGCATGACGGCGGGACACCCGATGTCGACGAGCTTCTGGGCCACGATGGGATCGTCATTCGTATAGGGCAGCACGATAAAGCCTTCTTTGACTAGAATCTTCGTCGCTTCGATCAATCCGGCCGTATCGGGAAAGAGGGTCCTCTCGTCACCGAGCACTTCCAGCTTGATCAAATCAGACACGCCGGCGGCCCTGGCCAAGCGGGCATAGCGCACGGCATCTTCCACGTTGTAACAGCCAGCGGTGTTGGGAAGAATGGTGTACTTCTTCGGGTCGAGATAATCGAGAAGGTTCTCTTTCGAGCGATCGGTAATATTGACGCGCCGCACCGCCACCGTCACCACGTCGGCTCCAGACGCCTCAATGGCTTTCTTGGTTTCGGCAAAGCCCTTATACTTCCCGGTCCCAACCCACAGCCGAGACGTAAACTCACGACCGGCAATGATCAACCGATCATTCTGCATGGACGAAACCCCTCCCTTTGCCCTGAGCATCCATTGGCGCACCGCCGCCGATGAAGCTCAAGATCTCCACTCGATCCCCTTGTTTCAGACTACAGTGATCGAAGTCCTTGCGATCCATGATTTCCAAGTTCAGCTCCACCGCCACGCGCTCGGTCTTGATGGCGAGTTCACGCAGCAAATCCCCAACTGTGGCATCAGCCCGACAGCCCCGCTGTTCGCCGTTCACCTGGATCTGAATCGCTTCCGCCATCGTCACTCATCCTAGGGGAGCAGAATTCCTAATGTCAATAAACCTGATCGTGCCTGTCCCCTTGCCCCCGCACCCTGATCACGTCAGAATAGAGCCACTACGGTCTATGATATCCACCCCACAACACAACCAGCAAGTCGCAACCATCTTTCGGTCGATCGCGGAACGATTAGCCTCCCAGCGGGCGAACCCCTATAGGGCCAGAGCCTATCGGAAGGCAGCGGATACCATCGAGGCCTTGGAGGAAGACATTGCAGACGTCGCCTCACGGCAGGCGCTGGAAGATATTGATGGAATCGGCCAGGACCTGGCGGACAAGATTGAAGAATTTCTCAGAACTGGAACAATCCAGGCCTATGAAGCTTTGCGGACACCGCTTCCCGACGCCGTGAAAGCCTGGGCACAGCTCCCAGGGCTATCCGAATCACTCGTGGCGTACCTCTATACCCGCCTCTGCATCACCACATTGACCGATCTGGAACAGCTGGTGCGGTCGCACCTGCTGCGCACGGTACCCGGGTTCTCGGGATCGGAAGAGCGACTGCTGGAGGCGATCACCTCGGCACAACAGCAGCCCCCCATTAAGAAGCGCGAGGAAGCTCCTTGAAGATCTTCCAGGTCTTCAACATCTCAACTGCCTTTTGGAGTTGAACATCCTGCTCAAGCGAGGGTTCACCCGAGACATCAACGGGAGGAAGCTGAGGCGTGGTACTGTTCTTCGGTGTACCCTCTTCCTGTTCTTTGCCATTCTGAGCCGGCTGATCTTTCCCCGGCGAGACCGCAGGCTTGGCCTGCTTCGGCTCTCCTTCCCTTTCACCGGGCTTCGTCTCGCCTGCCTTGGCGACAGTGGTCGGTGGTTGGGGTTTCACGACAATATCAGGCGTAATACCGGTTGATTGGATCGAGCGTCCTTTCGGTGTGTAGTACTTCGCCGTCGTGAGGCGGAGCCCGGACCCATCCCCCAGCGGGAGAATCGTTTGCACCGATCCCTTGCCGAACGAGGTCGTGCCGACAATCACCGCCCGCCCGTAGTCCTGCAATGCACCTGCCACGATCTCGGACGCACTTGCCGATCCTTCATTGACCAGAATGATCATGGGCGAATCGTCCATCTGATCTTTCCCCTTAGCGATCCACTCGTCCTTCTTGCTTTCACGTCCTTTCGTATAGACCACCAACTTTCCGCCGGGGAGAAACTGCTCGGAGACCTCAACGGCCGAGGTCAGCAGTCCGCCAGGATTGTTACGGAGGTCGAGGATCGTCGATTGGAGTTTCTGGTCTTTGAACTGTTTGAGCACCTTGCTCAGATCCCGTCCCGTCGATTCTTGGAATTGTGTCAGACGAACGTACCCGATATTGTCCAATACCTTCGACTTCACGCTCTCAATCTTAATGGTGTCGCGGACCAGCGTAAACTGGAGCGGATCGGGAGTCCCATCCCGCTGAATTGTCAAATTGACCTTCGAGCCCTTTGGGCCACGCATCTTCTGAACCGCATCCATCAACGTGAGGTCTTTGGTCGGCTCGTCGTTCACCTTGATAATGAAATCACCTGACTTGACCCCGGCTCGGTAGGCCGGCGTACCCTCGATGGGCGCGATCACCGCCAAACGATTCTCCTTCACCCCGATCTGGATGCCCACGCCCCCAAACTCACCCTTCGTTTCAACCTGCATCTCCTTATACATATCCGGCGTCATGTAGGCCGAATGCGGATCGAGGGTTGAGAGCATCCCACGAATGGCCCCCTGGACGAGGTCCTTCACCTTCGTTTCGTCGACGTAACTCTTCTGAACTTGGGTCAACACCTCGGAGAACGTCTTCAACTCTTCGTAGGTTTCCGTGGCATGCCCGGTCCGCTCCCATCCCTTGCCAAGCAGCACGCCCAAGACGAGCGCCACTATCACCATCGGGCCTAACATCCAGAATCGTCGTCGGGGATTCTGTTCCATAATATAATGTCCTTTCCTCTTTCCGTTCCCTACCGCCTCGCCAACCATTGGAGAGGATCAAGCGGCTCCGCCCCCTGGCGTAACTCAAAGTATAGAGTATTTTCACCCGTCATGCCTGTGTCGCCTGTTTCGCCGATCGCTTGCCCGGCTCCCACTTGCGCTCCCACTGTCGCAAGGATCTTTGAAGCATGGGCATACAGCGAAAAGAACCCATTCGCGTGATCAAGGATTATAACGAGTCCGTACCCTTTCAACCAGTCTGCATAAACGACGGATCCTGGCATCACCGCGTGAATGGCGCTCCCCTCGACCGTCTTGATTTCGATGCCTCTGCGCTGCACATAGGTGTTGAAGGTCGGATGTTTCTGACGGCCGAAGAAGGAGATAATGCTCCCATCAGCCGGCCACGGCAGTGCGCCCTTGACCCCACGAGGGGCGATTCCCCCGGTCGGAGGTCGGACCGCGGCCGCGCGACGGCGCTGCTCCAATTCGCGCAACAGACTGTCGATGCGCGATGCGGATCGTTCTAATTCTTGGAGGGCATGTTCGTAAGACTCTTTTTCATGAGTGATCTTGGTAAGATAGACTTTCTTTTCTTTTTTGACTGATTTCATCTCAGCCAACTGCTTCTCGGTACTTTGCTTGTACGATAGCATCCCGACCCGTGCTTCTTCCCGCTGCCGCTCCGCCTGCTCCATACGGGTCATATCGATTCGGAACGTGCCCATGAGGGCATAATCCCGTTCGGATACAGCCGAGAGATACTGGAGCCGGCGCTGGAAATCACCATACGAGTCCGAGGCAAGCAAGGTTTTCCAATATCCAAAACGGCCCTCCATGTACTGAACTCGCAGACGAGCCAGAATGGCATCCTGACGTTCTCGCACACTCACACGCAAACCGGATAGTTGCGTAGTGATGACCTCAATCTCTTGGTCTTTCTTCCGCAACTTTCGGCTAATCTCCTGATGCGCTTGTCGATAGTGCACCACGCGTCCATCGAGTGTTTGAATCCCCTGCAAGAGGGACTCTCGCTTTTTCCCTGCTTCATCAGCCTGCTTGCGTGTCTCTTCGATCTGATCTTTGAGTTGGTCGAGGGCCTTGCGTTCTTTCTCAATCTTGTCGGTGATCGGATCGGCAACCGCAAACGCTGGCCAGAAAAGACCCAGCAGCCCCCAGATCATGACTCCGACCCTAAGCCCGGTCCAACACCTCATGCCTTAGCCTCGCCAAAACGCCGGATCGACACAAAACTGCCTGCAAACCCGAGCGCCATCCCCACCGCAATCAGGGCAAGACAGACCGACGGAGGAAAGAATGCCATGAGGTTGTCAAGCCCGGCAAATCGTCCCGTCGTTCGCATTTGCTGCCGAAACAATTCATACATGGACTTGAGCATGACCAGCGAGAGTGTGCTGCCCAAGGCACCAAGCACCGCACCTTCCAACAGGTATGGAATACGAATAAAACTGGTCGTAGCCCCGATGAGCCGCAAAATGGCAATCTCATCCCGTCGGGCGAACAGTGTGAGGCGAATAGTATTGGCGATAATGGTGACGGCAGCCGCCGAGAGAATGACGCCGATGCCGATGGCAACCAACTCAATCGACCGAATCACTGTCGCTAGAGCGTCAATCCAATCTTGATTATAGTCAACCTTGGAGACGCCGGCGATCTGCCTGACCCGTTCCGCCCATCGGTTGATCGCATCCGGCGAACGGAACGACGGGCTGAGTGCCACTACGAAGGACGCCGGTAGTGGATTCTGGCCCAGCCCCTCAAGCAAGTGAGACTCCGAAGGAAATTGCGCTTTGAACTCTCCCAGCGCCTGCTCTTTCGAGATAAACAGCAGTGAGGCAACGGCACGATCGCCCCGCAAATGCTGCTCCACCTCAGCGACCGAATCGGAGGCGAGCCGCTCATCAAGATACACCATGATCTTGATATCGTCCTGGAGCCATCCGGCCGCCGCACGCAGATTGACATAGAGCAGCAAGAAGATGCCGACACAGGCCAATGTAAAGGCCGTGGTCAAGATGGCGACCATCGTCGTCGTCCGGTTGGTCCGCATATTGACCCAGGATTCTCTGAGGAGATACGAGAGCGTCCTCATCCCATCACCCGCTCTTCTGGCAGCAACTGGCCTTGTGACAATGTGAGCACCCGCCGATTCACCTGCGCCATGACCAGAGGATCATGCGTCGCCACCACGACAGTTGTGCCGCGCGCGTTAATGAGTTTAAACAGCTCGATGATCTCGGCCGTCAGGGCAGGGTCTAAATTTCCGGTCGGCTCATCCGCCTACAAGACGACCGGACCATTCACAATCGCACGCGCTATGCACACCCGCTGCTGCTCTCCTGTCGAGAGGCCCGCAGGAAGCTGATCTCGCTTGTGCTCGACACCGACAGCCCGCAACGCCTCCGTGACTTTCCGACGAATATCGGCAGAAGAAATTCCTTGCACCAGCAAGGGCAGCGCCACATTGTCGAAAACGGACTTCTTCGGCAACAGCCGAAAGTCTTGAAACACCGTTCCCACCTTGCGGCGCAGATACGGAACGTCGGACGGCTTGAGCGTCGTCACGTTTTTCTGGTGGACAAAGATCTGTCCCTCATCGGGCCGTTCTGCCCCGATGAGCATCCGCAACAGCGTCGACTTGCCCGCTCCACTGGGCCCCATGAGGAAAACAAATTCACCCTTGCCGATCTCAAGGGTGACGTCCGAGAGCGCCGGACGCTGATCGTACTGTTTCGAAACGTGGATCAATTGAATCATGGTCGGCCTACCAACGCAGATCGTCTCCGGACACTTCGAAGGCGTTCTGAATATGCTCGATCTGCGAGGCGACGGCGTCTGTGCCTTGCAGCAAGACGACATCGAATCTGCACAGTCGACCTTTGATGTGGTGACGGGCCAAATACTGAGCCGCTAACTGGATCAACTTCTCCTGCTTCCGTTGATGGACGGCATGGATGGCTCCGCCGAACGCGGCGGTCCGACGCGCCTTCACCTCGACAAAGACCAGTACTTGGCCGTCTTCAGCCACTAAGTCTAGCTCCCCCACCGACGAACGCAGATTGCGTGCCACGATCCGATACCCCTTGTGCCGCAAATACTGCTCTGCCGCCGATTCCCCTTCTCGACCAAAAAGCCTCCGGGGGTCAAGGATGGTCACTGATTCATCCGTGAAGATTCGCCCAAGCCAGCACGCGACAGGGGCCACCTACCACTACTTCCATTCAAGAGGCGTGCGACCGGAGCGAACGTGCGCCGATGAATCGCGCAGGGGCCATGTTGAACGAGTCGTTGCAAGTGCTCTTCCGTCCCATACCCTTTATGGGAGAGAAAATTATAATCGGGATAGGTCAGGTGGTACACCACCATCATGCGATCGCGCGTAACTTTGGCAACGATCGACGCGGCGGCGATCGACATCGACAACATATCACCCTTAATGATAGAGCGTGAGGGAATGGCGAGATCCGGCAAGGTTACGGCATCGATCAAGAGGCAGTCCGCCGGAGGAGTCAGCGACGCAAGCGCGCGACGCATGGCGAGGCGAGTCGCTTCTAAAATATTGAGGCGGTCGATCTCCTGCTCTGTGGCGACCCCTACACCGACACCACGTGCCCGCTGGACAATAACCTCGTAGAGTCGTGCTCGTTCAGACTCGGAAACTTGTTTGGAATCTTCGACACCGACTAAGCGGCAACGAGCGGGCAGGATCACAGCCGCTGCGACGACAGGGCCCGCCAGAGGGCCCCGTCCGGCTTCATCCAGACCGGCGATACAGCGATAGCCGCGCCGCCGAGCTTCCAATTCAAATTCGTCGGTAGGTCCCACGATGCATCCGTTGAAAGGGCACCTGACACTCGTGGTCGGCGGGACCAGGGAACGAGGCTAGGTCTTCGAAGCCGAAGCGGCTCCGACCGGCTCTTCGGCCTTACGGGTAACCCCGGGCTGCCCCTTTACACTCGCGACGAACTCCCGATCTTCGACCTTGGCAAACTTGCCCTTCTTCCCTCGGAGATAATACAGCTTGGCCCGACGCACCTTGCCTTGGCGCATGACCTCGACGCGCGTGACGATCGGCGAATGGAGCGGGAAAATTCGTTCCACGCCGACGCCGTAGGAGACCTTGCGCACCGTGAAGGTCTCCGTGTTCAGCAACCCTTTACGAGCGATCACTGCACCTTCGAACACCTGAATGCGCTCTTTTTCCCCTTCTACCACTTTCACATGCACGCGGACGGTGTCTCCAATTTCAAACTTGGGCACCGACTTCTTCCTGAAGGACTGTTGTAACCGTTCTAACCGATTCATGAGACTACCCCTCCTCCCCACATCGAACAGGCGTGCCCGGCACGCCTTCACGAATAAGTTCGCCTAGCAATTGTTGATCTTCGAGACTCAAGACCCGACCCTGCAAGAGATCCGGCCGTCTCTGATAGGTGCTTCGCAGGGCTTCCTTCCGACGCCATAGACGAATGGCCTCGTGATGTCCTGAAAGCAACACCTCTGGCACGGGCACCCCTCGAACTTCCGCCGGTCTCGTATAGTGCGGATATTCGAGCAACGTATCCGTGAACGACTCTTCCACGATCGACTCCGGATCACCCAACACGCCGGGAACCAAACGGGCTGCAGCATCGATGAGCACCAGCGCCGGCAACTCACCGCCGGTCAACACATAATCCCCGACGGAAATTTCTTCCGGATGCAAGGCAAGCCGCACTCGTTCATCAACCCCCTCGTAATGGCCACAGAGAATGACAAGTCGACGTGGGTCGGCCGCCAGATTTTTCGCATAGGCCTGCGTGAACGGACGACCGTGCGGGGAGGGAAACAACAGCCGAATCTGTTCACCAGCCCATGCATAGTCGGCCTGAATCTGTTCCACCGCGAGCAAGAAGGGCTCGGCCTTCATCACCATCCCGGCCCCTCCGCCATAGGGCACGTCGTCCGCCACCTTGTGGCGATCGAGCGTATAGTCCCGCAAGTTTCGCACGTGAACGTGCAGGAGACCTTTTTCTTGTGCTCGTTTGAGAATACTCTGGCCGAGCACCGGCGCCACCATGTCGGGAAACAGGGTCAGGATGTCACACCACATGGCGATCCTCAACCAAGTCGTCAATCCCGCGAACCAACATCCGGCGGCGCGCGAGATCCACCGAAGTCACAAAGCTCTTCGCGGCCGGAATGAGGACTTCCTCCGTCCCCTTGCGAACGACGAAGACGTGATTATCCGGTATCTCCAAAATCGTCTCAAGCATACCGACCTCCTCGCCCCGCTCGTTCTCGACCGTCATCCCAAGGAGATCACATTCAAAATAGACATCCGCAGACAACGTCGCCGCCGGACGACGTGGCACTTGAATCAATCCCCCGCGCAACAGGCCGGCTTCCTCCGGCGTCGTCACACCCGCAAGACCCATGATGTAGGTCGAGCCGGCGCGCCGAACATGAGTCACGGTCCTGTCGACTATCTGTCCCGTCGGCTCCAAGACCTGAACCTGCTTCAGCTGGTCCAACCGGCCAGGCACATCGCTCAACGATCGCACCTTGAACTCGCCCCGCACGCCAAACGGGCGCTCGATCTTGCCAATCGTCACAAGACCTGCCTCAGCTGTTGTCATGTACTAGGCGCCTTTCTTCTTCGCCGCTTTCTCCGCCTCAAACTGTTTCCATACGCCACACCGGCGAAGCAACGTCCGGACCGTGACCGTCGGCTGGGCTCCCTGGCGCAACCAGCTCAACACCCGCTCCTGCTTCAGCTCCGGCACCGCCGGTTCCTTCAAGGGATCAAAAATCCCAAGAATTTCCAGGAACCGCCCGTCGCGCGGCTTCCGAGAATCCGCTGCCACGACGCGGTAGAGCGGTCGCTTGTGTCGTCCTGTCCTCGTCAATCTCAAATGAACAGCCACTAGTTTCCTCCTCCTGTACGAAACACTCGTGATGATGGTTATCGCCCCTTACCTGGAGCGCAAAAGTTGCGCAAGTTGCCGGCGCCCTCCTGACCCTGCCATAACTTTGGCAATTTTCCTCGCCGAGAGAAACTGCTTAATCAACCGATTCACCTCTTGTACGTTCGTCCCACTTCCACGGGCGATCCGCTTTTTTCTGCTTCCATTGATGACCGTATGATCGCGCCGCTCTCGAAAGGTCATCGAGTCAATCATCGCCGTGACCCGTTTCATCTCTCGCTCCGGTATCTGCCCTTCCATCGCCCCCTTGAGCTTTTGACCGCCTGGCAACATCCCTAAAATCTGGTCCAATGAACCCAAGCGATTGACCTGGCCCAGCTGAGCACGGAAATCCTCCAACGTGAACGTATTGCTGGTCAGCCGCTTCTGCGCATCCTCCGCCTGATCGCGCGAAAAGGTCTCTTGGGCCTTTTCGATCAGCGAGAGCACGTCGCCCATTCCGAGGATGCGCGAGGCCATCCGATCGGGATGAAATAACTCAAGCGCATCAAGCTTCTCGCCCACGCCCAAGAACTTGATCGGCTTGCCGGTTACCGCCCGGATAGACAACACTGCTCCGCCCCGGGCATCGCCTTCAACCTTGGTTAGAATGACACCGGTCAACCCGATACGTTGATCAAACTGGCTCGCCATCGTGACCGCATCTTGGCCCGTCATGGCATCTGCCACTAAAAGGATTTCGTGCGGCTGCACGGCGGCTCTCACCGCCACCAACTCTCCCATCAACTCGTCGTCAATGTGGAGACGCCCGCCGGTGTCCAGCACGACGAGATCGTACCCCTGGTCTCGTCCCCGTTCCACCCCAGCCTGACAGATGCGAACGACATCCGCTTGGGAAGCCTGTGCCTGATCGACTCGATGCACGTCGATATTAAGATCGTGCCCCAGACTCGCCAACTGATCGCCTGCTGCTGGACGACGAGGATCTGCCGCAACCAGGAGAACCCGTTTCCCTTGAGCCTTGAAGTACCGCCCGAGCTTGCCGCAAGTCGTCGTCTTTCCCGCACCTTGGAGCCCTACCATCATGACGACCGTAGGGGGATTCGAGGCCAGAGCCAGACCAGCTCGCTCGCGGCCCATCATCTCCCGCAGTTCTTCCCACACGACCTTGACGACCTGATGACCCGGGGTTAAGCTCTGGAGGACTTCCTGCCCAACTGCCTTTTCGCGAACTCGCTCGACAAAATCCTTGACGATCTTGAAGTTGACATCGGCTTCGAGCAGCGCGAGACGAACTTCTTTCAAAGCTTCCGCGATGTTCTGTTCGGTGAGAACCCCAGAACCGCGTAGCTTCTTGAAAATATTCTCGAATTTTTCGCTGAGAGAGTCCAGCATAGCGCCACAAACAAAAAAGGCAATCGAAGCCTTAACCCCAGATCTCCGATCGCCTCGAAAATTCTAGCAAAAGACCATCGAGGAGTTTAGAGGATGAGGCAGGTTGAAGTCAAGGGAACCGGAGTGTAGGTAGTGGGTCAATTTGAATCCAGCATTCCCGCTTCACCGAATGCAAGGAGGTCAATATGGACTCGCTAAAAAATGTCCGAAATGCAAAGAGGGTGTGATGAAGCTGCTGCTCGCAACCAAACCTCTAGTCCCCGGATACGCTGATAAAGGGGGGAGCTAAATTGGTCTGCACTAAGTGCACTCATCACTTGCGTCGAAGCGAGCTTCGTCAGTCCAGGAACTCAAACTGACCCACGACTGGAGCGTACATTTCATTGACATGCCGTAGGCCTTTCGCTAAGGTCCGTCGATAGCTCCGTGAGGCCACGCAGAGAGTTGTAAGGCGGTTGCCGTGAAAAAATCACCCTGGGTTCTGCTCATTTTCGTTCTCATCGGTGGACTATTGGGCGGAGTACTGGGAGAAATCCTCCGGGTCATGGCACCACAGGGCACTATTCAGGCGGTTTTCGCCACCAATTTTACCCCCGGTATTAGCCCGCCGCTGACCATCGATCTGGTCCTCCTCAAGTTCACCATTGGCTTCGTCTTGAAAATTAACCTCCTCAGTCTCCTTGGGATGTTCCTTGGCATCTATCTGTACAAGAACGTCTAGCAAGATGCTATACCTCCGGCTTCAACTCTAACTCCCTCATCTTCAATGCTCGAATTCGGTTTCGTAGCGCTGCGGCCCGTTCAAACTCCAACTCCTTGGCGGCGGCTTTCATTTCCGTTTCCAGCCGTTTGATAATCTGTTCGGTCGCTTCCTCTGCTCCATAGACGGCTGGCGACTCCGCGGCCAAATCCAGTTGCACATCATCCATGTCCTCCGTGGCATATTCGATTGACAGGACGTCCTTCTTGATGCTCGTGGGCACGATCCCGTGTCTGGCATTATAGTCGGCCTGAATCGTGCGCCGGCGACCGGTCTCGGCGAGCGCCATTTGCATTGAATCGGTGACGGCATCCCCGTACAAAATCACGTGGCCCCGCACATTCCTCGCTGCCCGCCCAGCCGTCTGGATCAACGATCGATAAGACCGAAGATACCCTTCCTTATCCGCATCGAGAATCGCCACCAGGGTGACCTCGGGGAGATCCAGCCCTTCGCGCAGGAGGTTGATCCCCACCAGCACATCAAAAACCCCGCGCCGCAGATCCCGTATGATCTCTGCCCGCTCCAACGTCTTGATGTCAGAGTGCAGATATCGCACCTTGATACCAAGATCGTGGTAGTACTCGCTCAAATCCTCTGCCATGCGCTTGGTCAAGGTGGTGATCAGCACACGCCCTCCCTGTGCCGCTTCAGTCCGCACTTCGCCGAGGAGATGATCCACCTGCCCTTTGGCCGGGCGCACTTCGATGACTGGATCCATCAGACCGGTCGGGCGAAGTATCTGCTCGACAACCTCTCCAGCCGCATGCCCCAGCTCATAGGAGCCTGGCGTTGCGGAGATGTACACCGCCTGCGTGATACAACGCTCAAATTCGGCGAACGTGAGCGGTCGGTTATCGATCGCCGAAGGCAACCGGAATCCATACTCAACCAATGTGCGCTTCCGCGAATAGTCGCCCTCGTACATCCCTCCCACTTGGGGAATCGTCGCATGGGATTCGTCGACGATCAGCAGAAAGTCTTTAGGGAAATAGTCGATGAGCGTCGGAGGCTGCTCACCAGGCAAACGGCCACTGAGATGCCGCGAGTAGTTTTCGATGCCATGGCAGTACCCCATCGCCCGAATCATTTCAAGGTCGAACTTGGTGCGCTGCGCGATCCGCTGGGCTTCCACGAGTTGATTCTGTTTCTTGAAATAGGCGACGCGTTCGTCCAGCTCTTGTTCGATGCCTGTAATCGCCCGCTCATATCGATCCGGCGCAATGAGATAGTGCGTATTCGGGTAGACCGCGACTTTCGGAAGCTTCCTGAGCGACTTCCCCGTAAGCGGATCAATTTCGTGAATTGCGTCCACCACGTCACCGAACAACTCAATCCTCACGGACACCGCGTCATTCGAAGCCGGAAAAATCTCGATGACGTCGCCGCGGGCACGGAAGGTGCCGCGGTGGAAATCCATATCGTTACGGGCATATTGAATCTCGACCAGTTTAGCCAGGATCTTCTCCCGCCGAATCTCCATTCCCTCTTCGAGGAATACCACCATCTCGTGATAGACCTCAGGCGACCCCAGGCCGTAAATACAGGAGACCGACGAAACGATCAGCACGTCGTTCCGTTGGAGCAACGCGGTCGTCGCCGCATGCCGCATCTGATCGATCGCATCGTTAACGGATGCGTCCTTGGCAATGTACGTGTTGCTTTGTGGAATATAGGCTTCCGGTTGGTAGTAATCGTAATAGCTGACGAAATACTCCACCGCGTTGTGGGGGAAGAACTGTTTGAATTCTTGATAGAGCTGACCGGCCAGGGTCTTGTTATGGACCAGAACCAACGTGGGTTTCTGCACCTGCGCGACCACATTAGCCATGGTAAAGGTCTTGCCGGATCCAGTGACACCGAGCAGCGCTTGGTGCCTTCGGCCAGCCGCAATCCCGGCGACCAACTTGTCGATGGCTTGGCCTTGATCTCCGCAGGGCTTGAATGGGGCTTCGAGTTGAAACGACGGCATCGGACGACCTTTCGGTCGTTATCTTACCATCGAAAACAGCACTTCGCACAACAGAGAGAACGCAAGCCGGACATCGACAGACCCACGAGACACCACCGGCCACTTTCCGGGTCCGGTGGCATAACGGTTTCGTTAATATCGTGCGTGCCTGGACCCACCGACCGAGGCTCCCGGCCTATGAGTCGGTCTCCGATTTTCGCCCTCGTGGAATCGTCTGCCGGATGGTCCCGCACTTCGGCGAGGCCGTTGGCGAGGGGCCTGCTGTTCGCTGACCGGCATAGGGGCCGGAGACGGGAGAGCAACAAACACGGGAAGCGCGAGTTTCTTCGTCTCAACTCTTAATTGTCTCACCATGCGAAGATACTCTCGCTCTTCGGACTGAGACAGGATCAAGAACGTCGCCCCTTCCTTCTCTGCTCGACCCGTTCGCCCTGTCCGATGGACGTACGAATTCGGATTGGTCGGCAACTCATAGTGAATCACCTGAGCCACATCCTGAATATCGAGGCCTCTGGCTGCCACATCGGTCGCCACGAGCGAACGGAGTCGGCCGGCCCGAAAGGCGCCGAGGGTCCGTTCCCGCTGCGCTTGGCTGTGATTGCCGGTCAACGCACCAACTGACGCCGGTTCTCCGCCCAAATGGGCCGCCAAGCGTCGCACCTTATACTTTTGATCACAAAACACCATCGATCGTCCCCCACCAATCACGGTCTGGAGCAACGTATGCACGAGTTGCGTGCGCGCCTGATCCCCCGGCACGACATAGTAGGCATGTACGATCGTGGTCGGAGTGCTGATCCCTGGATCGACAGAGATGCGAGCGGGATCGCGCTGCATGCTCTGCGCGAGCGTTTGAATGTCCCCTGAAAATGTCGCGGAGAACAGCAGCGTCTGGCGTTCAGCCGGGAGGAGACGAATGATCCGTTGAATGTCCCGCAGGAACCCGCGATCCAACATCTGATCGGCCTCATCCATCACGAGAAACGTCACGCCACCCAACTTCAAGTGACCGGAGCCGGCCAAGTCGAGCAACCGCCCTGGCGTACCGACCACCACCATTGGCGGTCGTTGTAGTGCACGGTAATGGCGCTCGATCGGCGTGCCGCCGTACACCGACAAGGAGGTCACGGACATCGGGGCATACTTGCGTAGCTCCATTTCGATCTGGAGCGCCAATTCTCGTGTGGGCGCCAACACCAAAAACTTCGGTCCGGAAGCGTGACTTGGTCCGGACTTGCTATAAGGGCCAGGCGCGGGGGTAGAGGCCTCCCGTCGCATGACCTGCTCGATAATCGGTAGCAAAAACGCCAGTGTTTTTCCGCTCCCGGTTTTGGCTTGTGCCATAATGTCCCGGCCTTTCAGCGCCAGTGGAATGGCAGCCTGTTGCACCGGCGTGGGTGTCGTCAGGCCCGCCTGTGTCAGGCGCTGGGCAAGGGACTGGGACAGATTCATATCAGCAAACGTAGACATAAGACTCCTTGTATGGGGCACACTTCCTGGGACTGCACGATCCGACCTGGCCAGAGGTCCGAGAAACGCATCGAGATGATGGGCAATTCTGGGAAGGAAATGGCGGGGCTGCCGGATAGGCAGCCCCGACGTGTGAATACTCGTTACAGCTTAGTACCGGTCGCCACCGCCACGGCCGCCGCGGCCGCCACCGCCAGTACGTGGCTCCTGGGGACGCGCTTCGTTGACGGTCAACGTGCGGCCGCCCAACTCAGTGCCATTCAGCGCGGTGATTGCAGCCTGCGCTTCCGAATCCGAGGACATCTCCACGAATCCAAACCCGCGGGACTGGCCGGTGAACTT
>VBOL01000126.1 GCA_005887945.1 Nitrospirota bacterium | reverse complement strand
ATCTTGGTCCGAGGGCACGAACGCTTCAACTCCCTGATGATCTCGATCCCATCCCTGTTCGGCATGAAGATGTCGGTGATGACAACGTCCGGCTGGTTCTTGTGGAACATGGCGATGCCGGCCTGACCATCCGAGGCTTCCTCTACGCTGAAGCCTTCTCGGTTCAGCATCGTGACGACCGTCGATCGGACCAGAGGTTCATCATCGATCACGAGAATCCGAGGCATGGCGTACCTCCAAATGACCAGAATGAGTGCCGGGCTACACCTTCCGGGGTACCAAGGGTGCTGTAGGCGAGGGCGTCATTTCGACGGCTGCGGACTGCGAACCGCGGGACTGGAGTTCGGCAAGCGAAGGCAATGCGAGCCCTTTCCGGAGAAAGTTGGTAACCCCCAGTGCCTTCGCTTGGCTCTCCACTACTGGGCTCTCCCCCCCTGTAAATACTATGACTTTCGCCTGAGGGTCGATGGTTCGGATTTCCCTCAAGACTGTAATCCCGTCGATGTCCGGCATGTCGATATCAAGAATCGTCAGATTCGGGCGTTCCTTTTTAAACATCGCGATGGCCTCCTTGCCCCGGGCTGCCAGCACCACATTGCGCCCCTCTCCTTTGAGCATGGTCTGAACCAGCGTACGGATATTGTCCTCATCATCGACGATCAGCACCTTATATGGCGTCATGGCCCTGCTTCCTTTGTAGTGTTCCAGTCCATTCGTCCTCCATCGGCTCACATGCGGATTCGTGCAAGACCCAGCGTGGGGCCGGTCAACTTGTTGCCGGAGGAACCCTTGAAACCAAGGTCCAATAGACTTCGAACTGCTTGACCACGTCGATGAACCGCTCCAAGCTCACCGGCTTGCGGATATACGAGCAGGCACCATAGACATAGGAGCGGACGACGTCTTCTTCACGCTCGCTCGTGGTCAGTATGATCACGGGAAGAGGCTGCAACTGAGGATTCGCCTTGATCGCTTCGAGGACCTCAAATCCGTTCTTCTTTGGCATATTGATGTCCAACAGGATCAGCCCAGGCCGGACAGCATCCTTGTATGGTCCCTCCCGGCGCAGGTAGGCCAGGGCTGCTTCGCCATCCCGTACATTGTTGATCACATTCATCATCCTTGCCCCTGCGAAAGCCTCTTCAATAAGAATAATGTCGTCTTCGTTATCCTCTACAAGTAGGATTTCTATTGGCTGAATTGTGTCATGTGTCATGACCAATGTCCCTCCCGATTAGATCGCAATCCCGAACATTATGATGAACTCCGACCCGTCGAATCCTGTGCGGCGGTACCTCCGGTGACAAGTCCTGCAACAGTTGCCAACGGGATTGTCGAATGGCCTGCACCACGAGAATTATGTTCTCTTTCTCGCTCCCCCAGACAATCGTTGGGATGAAGGGGACCCTCCAACACCTTGAACGGGCTGGTTTAGGACTTGATTCAGCGCCGCACCGACTTCATGGAGCGAGAACCCCTTTGCAAGGAAGTCAGTCACACCTAACTCACGAGCCTGCTGCTCCCGAGCCTCCGTACCGGCCCCTGTCAACATGATAACGGGAGCGCTGGGATCAATCTCTCTGATTTGCCTTAGGACCGCGAGCCCATCCATGTCCGGCATCTCGAAGTCCAGGATCGTCACGTGAGGTCGCTCCCGACGAAAGACTTCAATACCCTTCTGGCCGTGGCTCGCCGTGAGCACGTGGTGCCCTTTCCGCCTTAACAATGTGGAGAGCAGTTCACGGATCTTCTCATCATCGTCCACTGCAAGAATCGTGGCCATCTATGTCCTCCTTTGGATATTGTTTCTCTCTTATGCCGCTCGTTCTGTACTGTTTGGCTGTGGGATCGCGTTCAGCACCTCATGCACCTTCTGCGTCAACGTCTGTGGAGTGAACGGCTTCTGGAGAAAGGCGGTCCCTGGCTCCAGGGCCGCGGTGTAGGAAATCACCTTGTCTGTATAGCCGGACATAAACAGCACCTTTGTCTCCGGTCGAATGGACCGGAACCGTTTCGCTAACTCTGGCCCGTTCATCACTGGCATGATGGTATCGGTCAGCAGCAGGTGGATCGGCTCTTGGCTTTCTTGGGCGAAACGCAAAGCATCCTGGATGTTCCGTGCTGCGAGTACGCGGTACCCGTACCGTTCGAGAATGGCATGCGCCAGCGCTCGAACCATTTCATCATCTTCCACAAGCAGAACGGTTTCAGAGCCGCGGGGTAGTTCAACCGGGGCTGCTCCCGATTCAGGCAGCTCGGATGTCTGCTCGACTCGAGGAAGGTAAATCTTCAAGGTCGTGCCCTTGCCCAACTCGCTATAGACCCAGATGTTCCCCCCCCAGGCCAGTCCCCTTGCCTGGTCCTTTTGTGGTGAAGAATGGCTCGAAGATGCGCCCTTGCGTGTCCGCATCCATCCCGCAACCGGTATCGCTGACCGCCAGCATCACGTAGGGACCTGGCTGGACCAAGGCGTGTTTACAGGCATAGGCGTTGTCCAGTTCGACGTTCTCCGTTTCGATGGTCAACTGTCCGCCGCCGGCCATCGCGTCTCGTGCGTTCACAGCCAAATTCATGATGACCTGTTCAATCTGCCCGGGATCGATTTTCACCCGTCCAAGCGCTGGGTGAAGGCAGAGGACCTGAGTGACGTCCTCGCCGATCAGGCGCCGCAGCAGCTTCGCAATATTAGACACGACCTCGTTCAGGTCCAACACTTTGGGTTCCAAGACCTGCTGTCGGCTGAACATGAGCAGTTGACGGGTCAGCGAAGCGGCCCGATGTCCGGCTTCCTTGATCTGTTCGATCCCGTTCCGAACGAAAGAGTTGGAGAAATCAAGCTCACCCAACACCATGGCACTGTAGCTGTTGATCACGGTCAGAAGGTTGTTGAAGTCGTGCGCGATCCCCCCGGCCAATTGTCCAACTCCCTCCATCTTCTGTGATTGGCGCAACTGTGCCTCAAGGCTCTTGTGCTCGGTGATGTCACGAGCAATCTCGGAGAATCCCATGGCCCTTCCCTCTCCGTCCTCGATCGGAGAGATGGTCAAGGCGATATCGATGTCCTTCCCGTCTTTCCGCCGCCGAACCGTTTCAAAGTGGCTGACGTGCTCTCCCTGTTTGACGCGCTCAATAATCTGAGATTCCTCCTCGCGACGATCCTGGGGGATGAGGAGCCCGATCGGTTTTCCGATTACCTCGTCGGCGGTGTAACCGAACGTGCGCTCAGCTCCCCTATTCCAGCTCTTCACGATCCCATCCAGCGTCTTGCCGATGATCGCATCTTCCGAGGACTCCACAATGGAGGCCATTCGGATACGGTTTTCCTCTGCGCGCTTGCGCTCGGTGATGTCGGAGAGAAAAGCGTTGAACACATACGTCTCACCGCGCTTTAAAGGGCTAATCGAGAGTTCCAACGGGAGCTCGGTCCCGTCACGGCGCAAGCCTGCCACTTCTATGGTCCGGTTGAGTGCCAGTCCTTCCCCGGTGCGTAAGAAGTGTTGCAGCCCGCGTTCATGGGCCTCTCGGTATCGAGGGGGGATGATCAGGTCGGCGAGTTTCTGGCCAAGCGCTTCGCCGCGAGCCCAACCGAAGATAACCTCCGCACGAGGATTCCAGTCGATGATTATTCCCTGTGCATTTATTCCGATCAGCGCGTCAAGCGCGGTATCAATGATGGCGCGTAGTCGGGCCTCACTGTCTCGCACGGCCTTCTCGGACTGCTTGCGCTCGATGGCATAGCGAATGGCCCGTATGAGCAGAATGCTGTCCGACCGTCCTTTCAGTAAATAATCCTGCGCACCCTTCCGCACAGCCTGGGCAGCCATCGCTTCGTCATCCAGATGCGTCAACACGATGACCGGCACGTCCGGTGTCTGCCTTTGGACCTTGTCAAGCGTCTCCAGACCGTGACTGTCCGGCAGCGAGAGGTCCAGTAACACCACGTCGATCTTGTCTTCGGCCAACCACGTCAACCCGCTCTCCAGCCGATCGACCCACTCCAGCTCGATGTCCGCCGCTGTCCGTTCCGTCAACGTTTCCCCAATGAGGCAGGCATCGTCCTCGTTATCCTCGATCAGTAGCACGTGCATGGCAGTTACTCCCTGACTAGTGGAATTCGCGAAATGCATGTCCAGTAATGCTCAAACTGTTTGATGAGTTGTTTAAACTCGTCCAAGTCGATGAGCTTGTGAATGTAGGAACAGGCGCCCTTCTCGTACGCGCGCACAACGTCTTCCTCGCGATGGCTCGTGGTCAACATGATGACGGGCAGTAATTGCAATTGTGGATACTTCTTCATCTCCTCAAGTACTTCAAAGCCGTTCTTTTTCGGCATGTTGATGTCCAGCAGGACGAGATCAGGCATACGCGCCACCTTGTATTTCCCCTTACGCCCTTACGCCGTAGGTAGGCCAGGGCTTCTTCCCCATCCCGGACCGTGTTAACAATAGAGGCCAGTTTCATGTCCGCAAATACCTCTTGAATGATGACTATGTCATCTTCGTTGTCTTCCACCAACAGAACCTCGACTTGTTGATTGGTCATGGGGCGTCCTTCTTTTCTGACCTGTTCGTTGCGCCGAACGTCAGGGTGAACTCAGAGCCACCGCCCTCCCGAGGCTGCACCCAGGCCCGTCCACCGTGCCGCTCGGCTACCTGTCGCACGATGGCTAGCCCTGCGCCCGTTCCCTCGACCTCCCGTCCCACCGCCCGCCGGAAGAGGTGAAATATGCGTTCTGCGTGCTCCGGCGCCACTCCCGGCCCACGGTCTCGGACGACAATCCCCACCACCGGGCCATCTTCCACCGTGGGTTGATACGAGGCGATCTCCACCTCGGGTGCCGTCCCATTACGGCTGAACTTCAGGGCATTGGCAATGAGGTTGTAGACCCCTTGGGTCGCCCAGGTCCTGTTCCCCTGCAACGGGGTAAGGTCTTTCGCTACTTGGACCGTCGCGCCTGTCTCCTTCATCTTGTCCTCGAGCCGTCGCAATGCTTCTCTGACGATGCTCTCGCTCTCGATTTCCTCGGCTGGAAGCTCCATGCGCTGCACCCGCGAGAGGGTCAAGATGTCCGTCATCAGCTGGTCCATCCGTTGGGTCCCGCGGACCACCCGCTGGAGAAAGTCCCGCCCCTTGTCGTCAAGAAGTTTAGCGTAGCGGTCATGGACCATGCGGGAGAAGTTCTCGATCGAGCGGAGCGGCTCTCGTAAGTCATGCGAGGTGACGTAGAGGAGCGTCTCGAGGTCGCGGGTCTTCTTGAGAATTTCCGCTGTCCGCTCCTGCACCCGCATTTCTAACTGGTCGTGCGCTCGGTGCAGCGCCTCCTCCGCCCGCTTGCGTTCCGTGACGTCGCGGATGGCCGCGACGACCAAGAGGCCTTCGTCTGTCTCTAACGGGTTCAGACTGATCTCAGTGGCAAACTCGGTGCCGTCCTTCCGGAGCCCGTACAGCTCGCGTCCTGTCCCCATAGCCCGGGCCTGCGGATTGGCAAAGAAGCCGGCCCGATGGCTCGTATGCTTCCCCCGGAACCGTTCCGGGACCAACCGCTCAATCGACTGCCCCAACAGTTCCTGCCGGGTATAGCCGAAGAGCTTCTCGGTCTGGCTGTTGATGAGCTTGATCGTGCCGGTTTGGTTGATGATCACATGGGCATCCGGAGCGGATTCCAACAGGGCCCGGAACTGCTGCTCCGCCCGCTTGCGTGTCGTGATATCGCTGAAGGCCACGACGCCACCCGTCTGCAGGCCGGATTCATCTACGAGCGGCCTGCCGGACACGCTCAACCAGATGCCATTGGGGATATCGGGACGTCGGAGGAATTGTTCGTCTCCAGTGACGGACTCTCCCCGGATCGCTCTTGCGAGCGGCAACTGGTCGGCCGGATAGGGGGTGACCTGGTCGGGCAGGAAGACCCCGTAGTGGTCAGACCACTTTTTCATGGGCTCGGTGGTCGGCCCCTGGCCGACGAGACGCTCGGCGGCGGGGTTCCAGATCAAAAACTTTCCTTCCATGTCGGCGACCACAATGCCATCGCCGATGTTGGTCAGGACGGACTTCAGAATGCCCGTCTGCTTGTAAAGCTCTTCTTCAGCCCGCTTGCGCTGGGTGACGTCCTCGACGCGGTGGATGATGTAGGCGACCTCTCCCTTCGTTCCCAGGACCGGTGAATTGACCGGGGTCCAATACCTTTCCTCAAATCCACCTCCTTCCGATTCGGGCCGGCGGATGTCGTACTTTTGGACAGCCATGGCATCAGGCGCTCGATTCTCTAACACCCTTTTCAAAGACGCACTCAGATTCGAAACTCCGCTCGAGGTCGGGTCATTGGGATTGTCTGGAAAGACGTCGAAGAGGTTCCGCCCTAGAATCTTCTCCCGCCTTGTCATCGTGGCTTTTAAATACGCCTCGCTTACTGCCACGATAGTCAACGCAGGTGTCAAGACGAGATACAGCCCTGGCGCTGATTCAAACAGGGCCTGAAAGTCGGGAGTTGGAATAGGGGGAATCTGGTCGGTCAATGGATCCTCGTTTTCTGTTTCGAGATTTATCAGGGCCATTAGGGGAGCCCATCGGCTGCATCCCTAAACTGGTGTGGAGTGAGGGGAGGCGATGTCAACAGCGACGAAAATTCTGAGCGCCAGCCCCGAAGCTGGCATCCCGATACGTGCGTGAGTGAATAGGAGAAAGTCGCACCGCCGTCACCTGTCCTTCGGCCCAGGTAACGACTGGTATCAGCACACGGTCTTGTTAGAAAACCGCGGAGGCTGTCGATGTGACGTAGAAACATACTACTTTGGTTCTGCAGAGGCAGAAATCAGGTATTACGGAAGCCGACCTTCACTGTTCGAGGTCTCGTTGTGAATGATACATCTATCAATAACCTTCGGCTACAGAATTTCTTTATTTAGCAAGCCTCTTGATGGGCTCGTTGTCTGCAACCGAATTGCGACCTCCAGGTTATAGGATCATGGGTTACCGTTCATGAGTTGTGAATGGCGACTTCTGATTGCCTTGCTTTCGATCAACATGGTAACGGGTGGTAAATATACTGTGAGAACGCGACAGCGTAAGCGGTCGTTTGCCTCGCTGCAAGCTATTCGCAGGAAGTGTGGCTCGGGACGCGCCACTCACGAGATGCCAACCATTATTAGAAGTGAACCCTGCTCTCCCGACCTTTCTCAAAACTGTTTGACCTGGGTCGCGAGCATGGCCGCGATGAGATTCATGTCAAATGGCCAGGCATAGCGGAGCGCAATATCCGGGTATTGTTTCCGGAGCTGTTCAAGGATCTCGGGAATCTCAAGCTCCGAGTGCGATCCGCCGGGAGTGAACATCGTCGTCGTCACGGTAATGTGGGTCGCGCCCTTCTTGATGAGGTCCACCACCGATTCTTCTAACGTCGGTGCACAGAACTCATTGTAGGCCACGGCAAAGAGCACCTCCCCCAGGTTGGCTCGCAACTGAGCAGCCACCGCCTCAAGCCCAGATTGATAGGGGTCCGTCTCCGGCGTCCTCGGCCACTGGCGAATCTTGTTGTCCAGCTCACGTTCTTCTGGCGAGGGAGGCATCTTAGCGGCACGCCGCTGAGCCTCCAACCGTTTCAGTTTAGTGACCAATTCCTGCGGGCAACCCTTGGGAATACCCCCGTGTCCCACAAGAATCACTCCCCGTACAACAGTCGCCATCAGCGCACTCCTTTCCTTAGACATGAAGAGTTACACATGATTGC
>VBOL01000125.1 GCA_005887945.1 Nitrospirota bacterium | reverse complement strand
AGGCGGATCGGTCACGGTCCACGCGGTCGAGGCGATGGGCGAGATCAATAAGAGCAGCAAGAAGATCGCCGACATCATCACGGTCATCGACGAAATCGCCTTCCAGACCAACCTCCTGGCCTTGAACGCCGCAGTCGAAGCGGCCAGGGCAGGGGAGCATGGCCGGGGCTTTGCGGTCGTGGCCTCCGAAGTGCGCAACCTGGCGCAACGCGCGGCGACAGCGGCCAAGGAAATCAAGGACCTGATCAATGAATCCATCCAGCGCGTGACGGACGGCAGTGAGCTGGTCAGTCAATCCGGCAAGACGCTGGAAGAAATCGTCGGCTCAGTCAAGCGGCTCACGGACATCATCGCCGAAATCACCGCGGCCTCGCAGGAACAGGCCCGCGGGATCGATCAGGTGAACAGGGCCATCCTGCAGATGGACGATGCCACGCAGCAGAACGCGGCGCTGGTCGAAGAGACCACCTCTGCGGCGCAGTCCATGAAGGAGCAGGCGGTGGAACTCTTGCGGCAAGTAGAAACGTTCAAGGTCAGTGTCACGGAGGGGCACACCACCGGAAACAGCATCCACCAGATCAAGCGCGACGTCGCGCATAGCATGCCGAAGTCATTGGTCAAGCCCGTGGACCATGCCAATACGCCCAAGCAGGCATCCAGGAGGGCGGCTCCTGCGCCGAAACCGGCCGAGACCAAGGAAGCGGTGGGTGTTGACACGTCCAACGGCAAGGATCGCCGCCGGACGGAAGATGAGTTCGGGGAGTTCTAGGGAACGTGACGAGTACCGTGTGAAGCGTCCGTCAATTCCCTGTGCCTCCCCCTGACGCAAGGGAGATGCACAGGGACATGGAGGGAGCATCGACGAACGGTGCGTCGCACTGCACGGCGGTATGCGGTTTCAATTGCCTGCGGATGTGCCCGCCCCGTGCTGGTTGTGCGAAGGATATAAATATCCGGACGGATCGATCCAACGGGTGCTACAAGCGCAGTTCCCTACCCGCTTGCGCATCTACTCCGCATCATCGACGATTGGCTGACGCGTGGCATGTCCAGAAGCGGCTCGTGTGCCCCTGGCGCATGAGCGTGTCCGATTCCAGACGCACTGTGGATAGAGATTTCAGCATCGATCCGGATTCGAAGATGGCGACAGGGGTCAGGTTGGACAAGTTGCAGCGAGCCGGGTGAGGAGTTCCTGCGTTCTATGAAGCTCCCCGCAGCAAGCTGCGGGGTATTCGGCGAAGGAGAATGAAAAATGGACATCTCTATGAGCAGCCATAACATCAAAGACATCATAGGTAACATAGAAAAGCGGATCGAAGACCATATATCCGTGAATCAAAGAATAACAAGTCAAATCAAGCTTCTTTCGCTAAACGCAACCATAGAAGCGGCGAGAGCTGGTAATGCCGGCAGGGAATTTGCTGTGGTTGCCTCCGAGGTAAAAACCCTTGCCGGGCAAGCCTCCAGCACCTCTAAAGAGCTGGGTACTATACGATCGGAAACGAGTGAATTGCAGCGGCGGTTCGTTGAAAAAGAGTGTCAACGTCTCTCGGAAATGTCGCAGACCCTGGTGCAGTTTATCGTACGCAATTTATATGAACGCACCGCTGACGTTCGTTGGTGGGCGACGGATAATGCGCTAGTCCGCTGTTTGGAGTCGTTGGATCAAGCCTCCATTCATCATGCGGTAGAACGGCTTGGCCTGATCAATCGTTTTTATTCTGTGTATCTGAATCTTGTATTGGTGGGGATTGATGGGAAAATCATTGCCTGCTCACAGCCGTCTAAATTCCCTAGGGTAACCGGCGCCAATATATCCAGATTACCTTGGTTCCAGAAGGCAATGGCGACTACGAGCGGCGATCAGTACGTTGTTGATGATATTTTCCGCACTTCTCTCCATGACAATAGATTGGTGGCGGTGTACGCCGCCGCCGTTCGTAAGGAGGGGAAAATAAATGGAAAGATAGTCGGTGTTTTGGGCGTAGTTTTTGATTGGGAAGATCAAGCCAAATCCATCGTTCAGACAGAGCCTTCATTATCTGAAAACGAATGGAAACGCAGCCGCGTGATATTGCTGGATCACAATATGCGCGTTATTGCAGCATCCGACAATAATGAAGTCCTCTCGCCGTTCATGCTTGAACATAAAGGACAACACAAAGGCCATTATTTCAATGATAACCATGAGGTGATAGCGTTTCCAAAGACTCTTGGTTACCAGGAATATGACGGCCTCGGATGGTATGCGGCTATCGTGCAGAAGCTTAAATGAAGCTCCCCGCAGCTAGCTGCGGGGTATCCGGCAAAATTCTTCGAAGCCGCTACCCTCCTTCGCCCCGACCTCCGCCAAGGCTTCGGTGGGCCGCCGAAGCTTCAGCGAAGGCGCCCAGGTTACGAAGGGTTCTCTCGCCTTCATCCCCGCAGCAAGCTACGGGGTATTCGGCGAAGGAGAATAATGGGTGATACACACCATCCGGTGCTGCCGGATAACCGCTGATTATGAGATGGAATGTTGCAATAGTATCACAGTTGCCAAAAATAAAAGAGCGGACCTCGCAAGCGTTCCACGGCGTCATTCCCGTAGGCTATGAAATCCCTGGCGCTTCCTGTCCACGATCGCTGAATGCGCCCGTGACGGTCAGGGGAATAGTCCGCGGCCGCGCCCTGGAAGAACACACTCGCCTTGAACCTGAATATGGCCATGACGGAACAAGAACATCCGCTCAATAACGATGTGTTTAAACGATTTCGCGCGCTCGTGTACCGGGAGTGCGGGATCAACTTGACAGATCACAAGCGAGCGATGTTCAGCTCTCGCCTGCAAAAACGGCTGAGTCACCTAGGGCTGACGTCGTTTCAGGATTATTATGACCTCGTCGTCGGAGGGCACAGCGACGCCGAGCTCACCACCATGCTGGATTACATTTCGACGAATCAGACGGAATTCTTCCGTGAGCCGCATCACTTCACGTTTCTTCGAGAGCGGGTGTTGCCGGAGCTGGCGGTCGACAAGACGGTTCGCATCTGGTCCACTGCCTGCTCGTCCGGCGAAGAACCCTATTCCATTGCGATGACGCTGTCCGACGCGATCGCCTCCCCCTCGACATGGAACTGCCGCATCCTGGCGTCTGATATCTCGACCCGCATGCTGGCCAAGGCCGCGACCGGCCAGTACTCCTATGAGAAGATCAATTCGCTGTCGTCCGATCTCGTCCGCCGGCATTTTCTTCTGGGGAAGGGCAACCACAGGGAACTCGTGAAGATCAAGCCGCACATTGCCAACATGGCCGTCTTCCGGCGGATCAATCTGATGGATGACCGGTATCCGATTAAGTCGTTGCTGGATGTCATCTTCTGCCGCAATGTGATGATCTATTTCGATCGTGAGACGCAGGCGAAGGTGTTGGCGAGGCTGTCTCGGTA
Source organism: Nitrospirota bacterium (assembly GCA_005887945.1). GTDB lineage: Bacteria > Nitrospirota > Nitrospiria > Nitrospirales > Nitrospiraceae > Palsa-1315. The sequence goes on along the minus strand of VBOL01000125.1, from coordinate 12,037 downwards.
TCTCAAGCCGGGCGGGTACCTGTTTATAGGCCACTCGGAGACCATGCAAGGGATTTCTGACGCATTCCATTATGTCGCGCCGACGATTTATCGGAAACAGGAGTAACGGCTGCGGCCTCATGGAACAGAAGAAAGCGTATGGGAGCATAAGCCGTGAGTAATGAACATTTCCGGGATCACGACGTCCCGCAGATGGAGGGCCCATCGAATCGCCGTCGGCGCCATCATCGTTTTCCCGATCACGAGGTGGTGACGCTCTTCCCGGGAGAGTATTTTGTCTCAGACAAGCCGGTGGTCCTTTCGACGTTGCTCGGGTCCTGTGTGGCGGTCTGCATGCGTGATCCGAATGCCGGCGTAGGTGGCATGAACCATTTCATGTTACCGGCGCCGGGCCATTCAGTTTCTTCCGGCGCGTGGAGCGTGAAAACCCGATACGGCAGTTACGCGATCGAGACGCTGATCAACGGGATCCTGAAGTATGGAGGGCACAAGAACCGGCTGGAGGTCAAAGTATTCGGCGGGGCAAAACTCTACGAGGGGGGCGGCGATATCGGCGCCATCAACGCGCAGTGGGTATTGGAATATCTGGATCGGGAAGGACTACGGCCGATCGTGTCCGATCTCGGAAAGGATTATGCCCGGAGTGTCTATTTTTATACGGATACCGGACGGGTGCTGATGAAGTCGGGCGATTCCGCGGAGCGCGGGCGCGCTGTCGAGGCAGACAAAGTGTTCACGGCCTTGTATGGTCCGTACACACCGAAGAGCGACGCCACGTTGTTCTGATCGAAGGCTGTCGCAGGGCCTGCCTTCAGCCGGTCATACGCGCCGGCAAGGGGAGATATGGCGAAGAAAATTCGCGTGCTGATTGTCGACGACTCGGCCTTGATCCGGCAGTTTTTGTCGCATCTGTTGTCGCAGGATCAGAATATCGAAGTCGTGGGCATCGCGCATGATCCGACCGGCGCCTGGAAGAAAATCGAAGCGTTGCGTCCGGACGTCATCACGCTGGACGTTGTAATGCCTCACATGGATGGGCTGACGTTTCTGGAGAAACTCATGACGACCACGCCCATGCCGGTGTTGATGGTCAGTTCCTTGACGGAGCAAGGCTGCGAGACGGCTCTCCGCGCGTTGGAGCTGGGCGCGGTGGATATCGTGACCAAACCGAAGGTCGACATCCGTCTCGGGATGGAGGAACTCGCGGAGGAACTCATCGAAAAGGTCAAGGCGGCCGCTGTCGCTCGGGTTCGGGGGAAGGCGTACGTGGCAACCCCAAAGATTGCGCCCAGCGTCGTTCGCCGCGCAGAGCACGCCGCCTCCGCGATGATCAAGACGACTGATACCATCGTGGCCATCGGGTCTTCCACCGGCGGAACCGAAGCCGTGAAAGAGGTGCTGGAAGTGCTGCCGCCGAATAGCCCGCCGATTCTCATTGCCCAGCACATGCCGGAGCGGTTTACGAAGACTTGGGCGGATCGGATGAACAGCCTGTGCCGGATTTCCGTGAAAGAAGCCGAAGACGGCGACAGCGTGCTGCCCGGTTATGCGCTGATTGCACCGGGCAATTACCACATGACCCTCGTACGAAGCGGCGCCCGCTATCTGGTTCGCCTCAATCAGGATCCCCCCGTCAACCGGCACCGTCCGTCCGTCGATGTGATGTTTGCCTCGGTCGCCAAACATGCGGGCGGGAACAGCATCGGCATCATTTTGACCGGAATGGGGGACGACGGCGCGGCCGGGCTGCTCCAGATGAAGCAATCCGGCGCCTATACGATCGCGCAGAACGAATCGACCTGCGTCGTGTTCGGCATGCCGAAGGAAGCGATTCAGGCAGGGGCCGTCGATGTGGTGCTGCCGCTTGGAGACATTCCCAACGCGCTCCTGCGTCAATTGCGTGAGGGAGGCCGGAGAGCCATGTGACGGCCACGCGGCATAGCGCGTTTCTTTTTCCGATTTCCTTGCGGTTAATACGATATGCAGTACACTTCTGGGTATGCGAGCGTGAACTTCGGCATCTCGGACGGATCGTTGAGCAGTCAACAGTAACGTGTGGCGAAGCGAGCCATCAGTATGAACGTCAGAACAATACTTGTTGCAGTGCTCTGTGCGACGACGTGTCTTGTGCAGGGGTTTGTCGTGTCTAACGATGCGGCAGCCGCGGATGAAGTCGAAACAGCGCGGCAGCTCGTCGCTCTGCTCATGCTCAGTCGTGCACTGGTGTCCGAACATCAAGCCGAGATCAATGATCCGACAAAAGGCGACAAAGGATTTACACCGGCCTTTGTGGGCGAGACCCTCACGACTCGATTCCGGAATCAGGAGCACATCGACTTGAGCCAGCCCGACGGTACTTCGCAGGGCGCACTTCTCAGGAGCTTGCTGGAATCCCAGAAGGAAGTGGTGGCGTCCTATCAAGTGGTGATCAATCGGCTCGGCATCGGTTTCAAAGGGTTTTCGCCGACGCTGTTCGCGCGCAAGGCCGGTGAGCAGTTCTTCGAGAAGACCGGCATCAAACTGAAACTTACGGGAACCGACTATCGTTTTCCGGGCAACAAGCCGGACGATTTCGAGACGGAAGTCCTGAGAATGTTCGCAGATTCCAGGCATCCCAAGGGTCAACCCTACGGCAGGAATACGCTGGTGGCCGGCAAGCCGGCGCTCCGTCTGATGCAGCCGGAATATGCCACGGCGTCCTGTCTGTCGTGTCATGGCAGCCCCAAGGGAGAACGCGATATTACCGGGATGCGCAAGGAAGGCTGGAAAGAAGGGGAGCTGGCCGGCGCCATCAGCGTGACGATGCCGCTGCGTTGATCGCCTGTCGTGGTCTTCCGGCGGTAAGGGGTCCATTCAGTACCATAACTAGAGGGTGTTGATGATGAGCAAGATTGTCGTGGTCGATGATAGTCAAGCCGATCTCAAGTTGATCGAGGAGTATCTGAAGTCGGCGCACCATACGGTTGTGTCGTTTTCCAATGCGATGAACCTGGAAGACAAACTCGTCAAGGAAAAACCGGACGTGGTCGTGATGGACGTAGTGATGCCAGGGCGCAATGGGTTCCAGGCCTGTCGTGACTTGAAAAGCGATGAGCGTTACAAGAATGTCCCCGTCATTCTCTGCACCTCGAAAAGCCAGGAGAGTGACAAGTTCTGGGGGCAACAGCAGGGCGCCAACAGTTATCTGGTGAAGCCCGTCAATGCCGAAGCGTTACTGGACGCCATCACGGACGTGTTGCGGCAACGGTAATCCGATGAGGGAGTGATCGAATCAAATGGCTCAGATTGAAGGAATCGTCCATCATGTGAAGACGGTGCAGGCCGCGTCAGCGACGGCTGCGACGCGGCCTGTGCGCGTCTGTCTGCTGAGTCTCGCCGACGAGTCCTTCGTCATCGATCTTCGTTATGTACGGGAGGTGTTCGAGGTGAAGTCTATTACGCCGGTGCCCGGGGTGCCGTCGATTTTGAGCGGTGTCGCCAACTTGCGAGGGACCGTCATGCCGATTGCCGACTTGCGTTCCGCCTTGGGGCTGCCGATCTGGGGGACTTCGGCGAAGTATGCCGTGGTGATTCAACAGGGAGTCCAGCAAATTGGAGTGCTGGTCGACAAGGTTCCGGAAATCCGTGACGTGCGGCCCGATGAATATGTTACGGCTGCGGCGCAGTCGCCGGAAGGGGCCCACCCGTTCGTGACGGGTATTCTGAAACTGGCCGGCCGTATGGGCAGTCTCGTCGAAGTCCCCGCGCTGCTATCGTACGTCGGGGGGACGAAATGAAGCACCCCGCAGCAAGCAGCGGGGTGCCCGGTGAAATTCTCCGAAGCCGCTACCCTCCTTCGCCCCAACCTTCGCCATGGCTTCGGTGGGCCGCCGAAGCTTCAGCGAAGGCGGCAAGACTACGGTGGGTTCTCCCGCCTTCATCCCCGCAGCAAGCTACGGTGTATTCGGGGAAGGGGAATAAATGATCGCGAGTGCCGATCGTCCAGCCAAAGGGGGGGATCGGTCAGGTTGTCGGCAATGGCATTGTCGCAGACGGAAGAACAGTGCTCCTTGATGCGGAACCTCGGGACATCGGCGGTTGCGGTCGAGGTGGGTGCGGTGCCGGAGATTCGTGCCCTTTCCAAGACCAATTCTTACCGGCTCCGACCGGCACGGGGAAGAGGCGTTTCCCTATGTGTCGACGGTGGTCAAACTCGAGGATCGGTTACGAGGGGTTCTGGAAACCTCGGCCGTGCTCTCGCATTTTGAGGCAACAGGATAGCCAGCGGGCGAGATAGACCACTATTCACCTTAGGCTCAAGGCACGAGTGTAAAGAAGGAGGAGGTTCCCATGGCAAGGCTCAGCGTCCTGCAACGGTTTGAATACTTAAAAACCAAGTCGAAACTCTTAGCGACGTTCGGGGTGATCAGCGTCATTATTATGACCATGTCGGCGATCGGTGTCTCGACGCTCCGGCAGTTGGCCACCTCGTCCCAGACTGTGTACGTCGACTATACGGTGACGCTGGCCGAATTCGCCGAAATGGGTACAGCGCTTACGAGCCACCATCAAATCTTGACGGGTATCGCCGGCGTCACGCGGCAGGCCGACCTTATTGCAGACGTCACACGGCTGTCGCCGTATCAGGCGAAGGTCAAAAAGGTCGTCGCCGACTACGCGGCCAAGGTGCGTCGGGTGTCGCGATCGGGCCGCGATGAAACGAAGGACTTGGCGATCCTGAAGCCGGCGATTGAGAAATATTTCAAGGATGGCGAGGGCGCCCTCAGTGCCATGGCCGACAGCTTTGGAAAGTCGCTCTCGGCAGAGCAAGCCGAACACATGAGAGACCTAGGAAAACTGGCCCTCACGGTAGACCTGCAGCCGACCTTCGAGGCGATGGTCGCTCGCCAGAATGAACAAGTCGTGGACATGAAAGAGGTTGCCAAGGACTTGAATGAAGATGCTCAGGCCCTGGCTGCCACCGGAACGCTCATGTTGATCGCTGGCGGTATCTTCGGCGTGGCCTTGAGTTTGGCACTCGGATACTGGGTGGGGCACAAGTTGGCGCTGGGTATTGGACATGTCGCAGACGCCGTGAAGTTGGCGGCAGGCGGCAACTACCACGCCCGCGCGAAGATCACGTCGAAGGACGAACTCGGACAGATCGCCGCATCGTTCAATGTCATGTTGGACCGCATGACGACCCTTGTGACGTCGGAGTCCGAGCGCGATGATATGCAAAAGCGGTTGATGGGCTTCCTGGTCTTGGTCTCGGACATCGGTAAAGGCGACTTGACCAAACGTGGTGAGGTAACGGCAGACATGTTCGGCAACTTGGCCGACGGATTCAACCTGATGATCATTCGGTTCGGCCAATTGTTGAAGCAAGTGCGGGAGGCGGCCGACCGTGTCAATAAATCCTCCGGGGCGCTGCGCGACAACGCAAGGCAGATGTCTGGCACCGCGAAGCACCAGACCGACGAATCGATGCGGACGCTCGAAGCGGTCGAAAATCTGGCGAGCTCAATGCGTCAGGTTGCAGAGACTGCGGGCGCCTCGTCGGACAGCGCCAAACTGGTGCTTGAAGCGACGGCTCGAGGCCGTGAAGCCGTGCAGAAAACCGTGGAGGACATGCAGAGCATTCGGACCGCCGTGCAGCGGATGTCGAAGCAGGTCAAGGCGCTCGGCGATCGATCCGTGGAAATTTCGCAGATTGTGTCGGCTATCAGAGACATTGCGAACCGGACAAACCTCTTGGCGTTGAACGCGGCGATCGAAGCCGCCGGTGCAGGCGAAGCCGGAGCCCGATTTGCCGTCGTCGCCGACCAGGTCAGAAAACTGGCCGAAAGTTCCTCGCAAGCGACGCGCGAAATCGCCGATCTGGTCAAAGTCATTCAGAGCGAGACGCAGGAAGCCGTCGTAGAGATGGAAAACGAAACCAAGGCGGTGGAAGAAGGGTCGAAGTCCGCTTTGCGGACCGGTGACGTGTTCGAGGATATTTCGGGAATCGCCAAACGCTCGGCCGAGTTGGCCGGAAACATCGCCGCTTCCGCTGCGAACCAGACGGTGTCGGCCGATCAAGTGCGTCGTTCGATTAAGGATTTCACAGGCGGCGCCGTGGAAACGCAGAAAGCCACCGATGCCGCGCGGTTGACCGTCGAAGACATGGCCAAACTCGCCGACGGTCTGACGGCCTCGGTTGCGCAGTTCAAGCTGGTCTGACGAGTGAGGTGGCGGTATGACATGGAGTTTGCCCTTGAGGGGGCTTACGCATGAGTGAGAAATCGATCAACGGGGAGTTGGTGGAGATCTTTGCCGCTGAGACGTTGGGCGACATGACAACGCTTTGGACTGCGCTCCATCCTGCGAATGCGTCGTGTCCATCCTGCGAATCGCTCCAAGAGCACTACATCCTTGCGCACAAGCTTAAGGGCGCCGCGCTGAATTACGGATACATGGGCCTGGCTCGATATGGGGAGATGATGGAGACGGTCCTCGAGTACGCCTCCGAGATTGCTCAGGCTCGTTGGCCTGAAGCCGTCGACTTGCTTCGGGAAATCGTCGGGGACTGCCGCCGCCAGATCGAACGCATTGCGAAAGGGGGGGCAGACGAAGGCTGGGCCGCGGACGCATGGACCCAGCGCTATGCCGCGCTGATCCCGTTCGCCTCGCCATCTGGTGCATCCGCCGTCGAGGCGCAGACCGCGACGACGGGTACCTCGATTTCGGCGGAGTACTGCGTGCCGACCATCGATGCGGAGGTCCTGTCGTATTTCGTTCCTGAAATTCAAGAATATCTCGAGACGGTCAAAGGGGCGGTGGCCCACCTACGCTTGAATCCTAGCGACAACGACCAGATCCTTACCTTATTTCGGACCGTTCATACCATCAAAGGATCGGCCTATACGGTAGGATTTAAAGTCATTGGAGATCTTGCCCATCCTCTTGAGGATTGTCTCGTGACTGTTCGCGACGGCGGCCTTCCGGTGACTCCTGTGTTGTTGAATGCCGTAGACCGTACGACGGAGATCGTCCGGTCGCTGCTATGTCGCAACTCGAATGATGTGGCCGGCTTTCAACAGGACATCCCTCTCGTGAAGGATGCGTTGCGCCGAATTCAGCTGGGTGAGCCGGTCGAGTTCATCGTCGCGTCAAACGATTCCGCAGGCCCGGCCGTGGTCGAATCGGCCCCGGCGCAGCAACTGACCGCGGAGTATATCATCCCGCAACTCGATTTCGGCGATCTCTCGTATTTTCTTCCCGAGGCCGAAGGGTATCTGCAAAGCATCGAAAACCTTCTTCTCCAGCTGGAGAAGGATCCAAAAAACCAAGAGGCGACCAACCAGTTATTTGGGAATGTGCACACGCTCAAAGGATCGGCGTACACCGTGAACTTTCAAATAATCGGCGACTTGGTCCACACGGTCGAAGATTATCTCGATGCTGTGCGCCACGGTCGTCTGGAAATCACCGCTTCCTTCACGGACATCGTGCTACGGACGATTGATGTCGTGCGTGTGTTGCTCCAACGAGATGTTAAGCAACTGCCTCGACTGAAAGAACGGTTGTTGGGGGTTCGGGCAGAGTTCGCGACGCTCGGGCAGGCGTTGGTTACCGGATCCGTTCCTCGGCCGGCATCGGTTCCGATGCAGGAGGCGGTTCAAGAATTCCCTGCGGCTTCTTCGCCGGAGTGGCAGGAGGGGCCGCCCGTTTCGGATGCCGACATGACAGGCGCGAGAACTGACGTCCAACAGATCAGAGTCAGGCGTGATCGTCTGGAGCAATTGCTGAATCTCGTCGGCGAGTTGATCATCACCCGAGGACGATTGGAACGGCGACTGGAGACCTTGAGTCAGCTGACCCACCAAGTGATGGCTTGCAAGAACCGTCTGCTCACCGGCATCCAGGCATTCGAGGAGAAACACACCTTTACGATGCCCTCCCTCTCGCCCCAAGAGACCTCGGCATCGATGCCCGCTCTGACCGGTGTGACCGAATTCGGCGAGTTGGAGTTCGATAAATACGACGATTTCAACATCCTAGCTCGGCGGATCGGCGAAGGGGCCGCTGACATCAGCGAATCGGTTTCGCAGTTGAACGGATCGATTCAGGCTGCACGGGACGAAATGAACGAGCTGCAGGAGCTGACCACCGGCATACGGGACCAAACTACCAAAACCAGGATGGTGTCGATCGGCATGCTGTTCACCAGGTTTCGGCGGTCGGTGCGGGAAAGCGCCCGTGCGACCGGCAAAGACGTGGAGATGGCGATGGTCGGCGAACGCACGGAAATCGATACGGGTGTAGTGGAACGGCTGATCGATCCGCTGATTCATTTGATGCGCAATGCGGTCTATCACGGCATCGAACCGGCTCGGGTCCGGGAGGCCAATGGGAAACCGGCGACCGGCACGATCCGCTTGCATGCGGCTCAGCGGGGGAACGCGGTGGTGATCGAAGTGGAAGACGACGGGCGCGGGCTCGATCTCGACAAGATCAAAGCAACGGCCGTCGCCAAGGGGCTGGTCAATCCGGACCTGGCGGCGCAGCTGACCGACGCGGAAATCACGCGGTTCATTTTTGTGCCAGGTTTTTCCACAGCCGAGGTGTCAACCGATCAAGCCGGCCGCGGCATCGGAATGGATGTCGTCGAACGCGTGATCCGTTCGATGAACGGCCGCATCGAGATCGAAACTGTGGAGGGACGCGGGACGAAGTTTTCGTTGTATCTCCCGCTCACCTTGCTGATTACAATGGCGCTGATGGTCCGTGTCAACGAGATGCGCTATGCGATTCCGCTGGCGAGTATCCGGGAAATCACCTTGCCGCTGCCGAGTGCCGTGCAGAACATGGGAAACCGGATGTTGTTGCAGATGGGAGACGAAGCGGTAGAAATCCAAGTATTGTCCGGCCTGCTCGGCCACGGTTCGTCCGCGCTCGAGAGCACGATGCCCATCGTTGTTGTGCATACCGATGCCGGTCCCATGGGGCTCGCCGTCACCGAATTGTTGGGTCAGCAGGAAATCGTCGTCAAATCGTTGGGCCCGCTCAAACTCATGGAACATGTGACATTTTCCGGCGCCACGTTCGATTTGGACGGGCGAGTCATTTTGGTGCTGGACGTCAGTCGACTGTTCACGAGCCAGAGTGCGGGCATGTTGATGGTTGCCAGGTCGGCTGTGCAGGAGCTCGGTGCCGGGGAAGGGCGTGCAGAGGAGGCATCGGATTCGGAGCCGGCCAAGACTTTGTCCATCCTGCTGATCGACGATTCGTTGAGCATCCGCAAATTCATCGGGCGAATGTTGGAGACGGCAGGGTACCAGGTGGCGACGGCCGGCGACGGCGAAGAGGGCATCCGCAAAGCGTCTACGCAAGCGTACAACGTGATCATTACGGATCTGGAGATGCCAAAGTTGAACGGGTATGAAGTGATTCAGGCATTGAGGAGCCGCCAGCAAACGCAATCCGTGCCGATTTTGGTGATGACGACGCGCGCGGGTGAAAAGCATCGTCAACTCGCGCTCAATGTCGGTGCGACCGGCTACATCACGAAGCCCGTTGAAGAGCGTACGCTGCTCAAGGAAATCGAGCGGGTGGCCAGTGGAAGTGCGCTGGTTCAGCCATGATCCGGCGGCACGCGGTACAGATGTTTAGAGGCGAGCGCCGTCGAGGCCGGGCCGGTTCCGCTCGGAGGAAGGGGGCCGATGAGTCTTCTTGTCCGTAAAAGCCATTCGACAGCGCCGACGAATGTGAATCAGCAACTGATCGTCGAGTGCGGGCCGATGCGCATGTCGATTCCAGGGAAAGGAATCCGGGGTCTGTTGAAAACAATTGAAACGACGTTTCAGGATACCATTACGCTTTTGGGCGAGACCTATGAAAAGAGTGATCTGGCGAATCGCCTCGATCCAACCAAAACGGTGGCGCCGTTGTCATCCCAGGGACGGACGATTTTGTGTTCCAACGGTGTCTGGCGCAAGGCCTATGCGGTCGATCGAATAATCGGTCTGGTCGAAATCGAGCCGTCGGACATTGTGCCGTTGCCTCTCCATTTCCGCGGGGCAGAACGGGAGTGGTTTGCCGGACTGTTTTTCTTCGAAGACGCCCTTGTCTTGATCATCAACCTCGATTGGCTGGTAACGCCGACCGATGTAGTGCCCTGGCGCTCTGAGGTTGTAGCGGGGCATGCGCCTCTAGAGTCCGAGGGCGGTTTAACGTCGGTATTCCCTGTCTAGTCAAACACAGGAATGTGCGAGTTTGCCGATGCTGCAGTCCCAAGCCAGTCGAAAGAAAACGGTTTTCTCGAAGCAGTGGGTCACGGTGTTTTCCGTCGGAGGGCGACGTTTTGCCGCTGGCATAGAAGAGGTCAGCGGCATCATTCAATGGCCTTCGGTTGTGCCGGTGCCGAGCCAGACGCCGTTTGTGAATGCCGTTGCGTGGCGGGGGAAAGAAGTGTTGCCGATTTTTGATTTGGCGGGGCAGTTTGATCTCACAATAGAGAGTGACCCTCCTCTGTGTCTGCTGGCTAAACACGAGGATGGGCTCATGGCCGTGCGCATTGATTCGGACGTGCCGATCTTGCAGTCGGTGGATCGCGCATCGATTCAACTTTCGGATGGAGCCGATCCCGTCGTGGTGGGGACGTGCACGATTGATGATCAGCCGATCGACCTTCTGTGTTTGACTAAGCTTGGAAAGTCTCCTGCGTAAGGTTTCTCGTTTCGAATCGGCACAGAGGAGAATTACAACATGGCGAAAGTGTTAGTGGCTGACGATAGCATCGCCGTACGGAAGGTCGCCGAACGGCTGCTGACGGAGGCAGGGTTAGGCGTGGTATTGGCGGCGAACGGCGAGGAGGCGTTGGCCTATTTGGCCAAAGAAAAGCCGGATTTGATCGTGTCCGACGTGATTATGCCGGATAAAAGCGGCTACGAGGTCTGCGCCTTTGTGCGCGCGCACTGGGCGTTAGCGAACACGCCGGTGCTCTTGATCTCCGGCATTGTGAACGATGAGGTGACAAGGCAGGCTGAATCCTGTCACGCCGACGGGGTGTTGAAAAAGCCGTTCCAGGGTACGTCTCTCAAGGATCGCGTGCTCGACCTGTTGGCCAAGCGGCAAGGCGCTGCCGCGTCTGCAACGAAGAGTATCGAGAAGGTAACTGAGTCCATTGAGGCGATTCAAAGCGCGCGCGTGAGCGACGAACAATTAGAAGCCTATCGGCAGGCAGTTGCGCGATTGAAGCCGCTAGAGGAAGAACTTCGGGTCGAACGAGATCGAGCGACACACAATGCTCAGCGGGTGGCACAACTCGAAGGACAGTTGGCTGGCGTCAAAGAACTCGAGTCGATGTTGGCAAGGGAGCGAGAGCAGACCGCCCAGCTGAAGAAGCAACTCGCAGAGGCCAACAGTGCTTCTGCTCGGGTGCAAGAACTTGAATCAGCACTCAAGACCGAACGAGAGCGGACGGCTGAGGCCAAGAAGCAGGCATCCGTGGCGGAGAGCCTGGGCGGGCGTGTGCAGGAACTGGAGGCGGCTCTGTATGCCGAGCGCCAGGCAGCCACGCAATTGGTTCAACAGATGACGGCGATGGAAGAGTCGGTGACTCGGTCTCAGGAATTGGCGCGGCAGCTTGTGCAGGAGCAGGAGCGTACGAGCGATTTGACTCGTCGTGTAGCCGAGAGTGAGCAGGTTGCTGCACGAGTGAGCACGTTAGAACAAGCTCTCGCTACTGAACAGAAAAAAAGCAAGGATTTTTCCGAGCGTCTCTCCGATGCTGAGCGCGCTTCGCAGAAACCCCAGGAGTTTGAAACACTGCTTCAGACGGAACGAGAACGAAATAGCCTCCTGGTGAAGCTCGTATCTGAAACTGAACAAGCGGCCGAGCAAGCCACCAAACGGTTTGAAGAGCTGGCGACAAAGCTTGGCGAGATCGCGGGATTGGCTTCTCAGCTGGGAAGCGGAAAGCGACGGCCCTGATCCTGCACGGTCCCTTCTCGTGGACCGTCACTGGCGTGAAGGACTGAAGTCATGGCTGCCGACACCACAGACGATTTCCAGA
>VBOL01000124.1:6084-19983 GCA_005887945.1 Nitrospirota bacterium | reverse complement strand
GACCCACTCCACATAGCGACCCAACACCTCCGTCAGAAAAGTGTCTCGTTTATGTCCCCCGTCGAATCGGACTTTTTCGCCGAGGAGACAACGGCTGATGCCAACACGGAGCGGCAAGGTCGTCATCTCGTCCCCTGTTGTTTGCCGAGGGCCAAATATTCCTCATAGGCTAGCCGGTGATCCACGATGGGCGAAAGCTGAACGTTCAACCTCGCGTTTGCGTCAACGTCATGCTCTGGATACCAGTCCACCAGGTGTGTGGGTTCGCCATACGCCAGTGAGCCTGTTGCTGCCACAACCGATCGGCCTCGCTCTTGTTCAGCAGGCTGTGGAAAAACCATTTCAGACGGCAAAACTTCGATGGCCTACACGTCTGGGACAAAAGGAGAACACCCCGCAGGATGCTCAAAAAGGCCAGACTTCTCACCCGCCCAACCCTGGCGCGCCGAGACGCGCCTCATCCCATGCAAGGCCGCAGCTCCGAGACTGACTGTCGTTTCACGTTTTACGCCTCACGTTTCACGGTTCCAGGGAGCGCGGCGAGAACACCACTGGCGGACTTTTTCAGCGTCCTGCTAGACGGGTGACTATCGCGCCGGCCCACCATGTGCTCCCATCTCGCCCTTATAGAGTTTTTCGCTCGCGATACGCGTGATCGCAATCTCGCGCACGCCCCCGTCTCCCTTCACGCCCAGTTTCACCGCTGTGCCCGCTTCCCCGCGCACCATCTTTATCACCTGTTCATAGGTTTTACCGGTGAGTGCCGCACCGTTCACCGTCACCACTTCATCTCCCTGCTTGAGGCCTGCTTGTTGTGCAGGACCCTCCGGAAGGACATGGGCCACGTACAACGAAGCCGGATCGCCGATACGGTCCGCCCCGACATGTAACGACACGCCAATCACACCATTCGGCAGACTAGCATCGTCTCCGTGCGGCCGCTGGGTCTGACTCCCTGGCTTGTCCTGCCCCTCCCCAGCCAGCACTTGACTCGTACCGCCGGATAGAGCACAGAAAACGGTCAGAAAGAGAAACGCGGCCATGTTGTTTCTGTTCGTGTTCATATGATTCCCTCCTAGTGAACCAGAGTCTTTGTGCAGGCCATAGACAAGAGGAGAACCTTCCCCACCAGGATGGTCCTGGCGAGCGTATGCAGATGCTCGATTAGCGGCGCCATGCTGCACCCTCTTTTATCCCTTCGCCACGATCGCCCGCAAGGCCGGTTCCAGCGTCGGGTAGTGAAAGACGTAACCCCCGGAGAGCGCCTTCGCCGGATTGACCCGTTGGCCCATGGTCATGAGCGTCCCCAGCTCGCCCAATGCCACGTGTAACGCGAAGCCCGGAACGGGAAGCCAAGACGGCCGGTGGAGGACTCGTCCGAGCGCCTCGCAGAACCGGTTCATCGTCACAGCCTCGGGAGCCACCGCATTGACAGGGCCGGAGACGCTCGGCGTCGTGAGCACCCACTGGATCAGACCGATGTGATCATGCCGGTGGATCCACGACACCCACTGAGTTCCCGGCATGATGGGGCCGCCAGCGAAGAGCCGGAACGGCAACAGCATCTTTGGCAAGGCACCGCCATCTTGTTCGAGCACCATTCCGGTCCGCAACATGACGACTCGTACACCGAACTCCGCAGCCCGAAGCGCCTCCGCTTCCCACGCAAGGCAGAGATCGGCCAGAAAGCCTCGGCCGTGCGCGGCGCCCTCATCCAGCACACGATCGTCGCTGGCCCCGTAGTAGCCGATACCGGATGCGCTAGTAAGCGCTCGCGGTTTGGAGGACCGGCGAGACATGGCTGCTACCAGCAGACGGGTGGAGAGGACCCGGCTTTCGCTGAGGAGTTGCTTGCGGGCATCGGTCCAGCGTCCATCGGCAATCGGCGCACCAGCGAGATTGATGACGACATCGGCACCTTCGAGACAATGCTCCCAGGCTCCAGCCTCCAGGCCATTCCACTCGACGGCCGTGACGGTTGAGCCACACGACCGTTGAGCCTCTGCCTTCCTTCTCGAGAGGACGGTGACCTGATGCCCCTCCTGACAGAGCGAAGCACATAAGGGTCGACCGATGAACCCCGTTCCTCCGCTGACCACGATTCTCATGGAATTCTCACTCTCCGGTGGAGCCGAGCAGACCAATTCTCTTGCGCATGCCCGTGCCTTTGCAAGATACGGATTCTACTCTTGAAGAGTTCTAGGGAGCAAAAGGGGGAGGAAGGAATGGTGCCGAAGGCGGGATTTGAACCCGCACACCCTTGCGGGCGCTAGACCCTGAAGGGAGCGCAGTGCATGGCTTACCGTATCACCCTGTGTCGCGCTGTTGCATAACCTCTTGTGTTTGCGCGCTTCACGATACAGCACGATACAGTAGGAAACAATGGGACAGGGCAGCCACTTGACAATTACTTGACAGTCTTGCTGTGACCCGTATTTTGGAAGGACGGACTAGAGGAAATTTAACGCCATCGGTGGTAAGCGGTGCACCATGACTGGTTGGAGGGCCAGGGGTACGCCCCCAAAATTCAAAATATCCCCCCCGGCTGAAACGGGGATCCCCTCCCAAGATGTGTGACTGCCACGCCCTAACGTCTTGAAGCGCCCTATCTCGCGTTTCTCTTTTCGCTTCCGCCAAGAAGCATAAGCCCAAGGACTCCCATGTGAAAGAGCTTCATCGGTATCCTTGTAGAAAAGGCTACTCCTGCTTTTACCGTTAAAGCCTGTGTCTGGAAGTGCTGGAATGGAAAAACAATTGATCCTTCTGTCAACCGCTGCAGGAAATAAGGCGTTTGCTACACTTGTAGGTGACGCTGGAAGTCCACTGTTCAACAGGAGGAATGAGCATGAGGAAATCGTCACGGAGAGTTCTCGAGGTAGCGATGCTGGCGGCAATCGTGTGCAGCGGTCCCACCTATGCCCAGACGAGCTCCTTGGACGGAGGGCCAGGCCAAGGTCGTCAAGACATGCAACAAGACGGGCGGGATATCCGCCAGGATCGGCAGGACCGTCAAGGAGACCGCCGCGATCTTCGGCAAGACAACCGAGATATTCGAGCCGATCGTCAGGATATGCGACGAGACGAGGGGGGGCTTCGTCATGACCGGCAACAATTGCAGCATGATGAACACGCTGGGGCCAGCACAGGACATCTACAAGAGGACCGGCAAAATTTCCGTCACAACCGTCAAGATCTCCAAGGCGATCGTCGGGAGTTAAGAGACGATCGCCAGGACAGGCGAGGAGATCGTCAAGATCTTCAAGCCGATCGACGGAATAGGTATCAGGATCGGCAGGACTTTCAAGGAGACCGTCAGGATCGGCGAGCCAACCAGCAAGAGCCCCATGGCGGTCCTCAACATCGGACAGGCCGCCATCGATAGGGCTCGATTCGCTATTCGTGAACAGAAGAAGACGCGGGGTGTTTTTTAAAGGCATTCCGCGTCTTTCTGTTTCATCCACAAGCTTCACGGAATAAATTAGTTCGTCGTCCCCTTTGCCACCCGCTGCCCCATCTCAAGAATCCGCCCCAACCGTTCGAGCAGGTTTTGTGACCGGTGCAAGGTCAGGCCGTGTTTGTTCAGCAACTCCAAGATGTTGTCAATGATTGTGTTCTCGGTTTCAGTGAGGAGGTATGGCTTAGGGAAGGCGGTTGCAGGGATACTGGCGCGGGGATTCTTGCGACGGAACTCGGTGATGATGTCGTAGAGGTCTTGCTTCGCGCACAAGCCCTTCCGTTCGAGCACTTCCACAATGGCGGCGATCTCCCACATGTCGGAGACGGTCGCCTCTTCGAGGGGCATGCTCTCGCGTGTGGAGCGGTCGCTCATTTGCCTTTCGGTGTCCACCCCCGTGCCAGCTTTTGTGCCTCGGCAATCTGATCCAGGGTCATTTCCTTGGCCAACTCATCACGAAAGATGCGAGCATCCTCATCGCCCTGCGCAGCGGAGAGATTGAGCCACTTGTGGGCTTGCACATAGTCCTGAGCAATGTCTGTTCCATCCATATACCGAAGCCCCAGCATTCTCTGCGCCAAGGCGAAATTCTGTTCGGCAGCTAATGTTTCTAGTCTAAAGGCCTCCCGTATATCCTGACGCACGCCTCTACCCTTGTAATACATGGCGGCAAGATTGCTCTGAGCCACCATGTAGCCTTTATTAGCACCCAATCTATAGAGACGGGCGGCTTCTTCATAATCCTGTACTACCCCGTCCCCATTTTGATACATCACGCCCAAGTCATTCTGTGCGAGCCAATTGCCTTGATCGGAAGAGAGGCGATACCACTGCAACGCCAGTTCGAGATTCTTGGGCACCCCATAGCCATTCGCATAGCATACTCCCAGGAAAAACTGAGCTGAATGGTCTCCCTGCTCAGCCAGCGGTCGCAATTCACGCAAGGCGGTCGCGTAGTCGCCGCGGTGATAGGCGTCCACACCTGCTTTGAAGTCCGCCCACGCAGGCATGGTGAGACAGATGATCCACAGCACAAGAGTGATAGGGAGTCGGAACGCTATCGACGGTAGGGGACGAATTGAGAAGGGCATACGGGCCTCGCAAGGAGGCCCATTCTAGGATTGTAGCGAAGGAGGCGCAATGGGCGAGTGGGGCGCATGGTATCAGTTCAGTGCTTGGGTCGCCTCGCTGTCAGTCTTGCTCCTCATTGGCATATCCGCCACGATGCGGCCTGTCAGCATGCCGTGTGTTCTGTTGTCCGAGGATCTCCTGCTCCGCCCGAAGCCAGTCATCAAGGGGGCCTCGACGGATGCGTCGTTCGTAGTGTTCGTAGGCTCGTGTGGCAATCCGTTCGTGGAGCGTTGCCGACACGGAAGGGGTGGGAGAACCAGAATCCGTTCGGCGGGCGGGTCTCAGGCGCATGGTCTTCGATTGAGTCGGTTGCTTCGATTCCATGGGTTCCCGCCCATATCATCCATCACGAATCAGATCGGTGACGGAAAGGCTAGGCCGTCCGTGGGGAGGTGTCAAGGACAGGGGGCAGGTTGCCGAGAAAGACTACATGCGTTGTTTCCGCCACTCCCACGGCAGCCCCGGCTGCGGGCTAGCCCTACAGTGTTTTGCGCTCACCACCATTTCGAGTCATTCCCCCCCCCGCCTCTTGAGGAATAGACCCGTACCCTTTTCCATACTACCCTGGACATAGCATGATGGCTCTTGAAACACAGATCTGTGGGGATAGTCCTGAGTTTACTATTGACTGCGTGCTAGCGAACGGAAGCAGGCAGCTTGAAGCGGACGGGTGCGTCCTCGAATACTTAGAGGGTGGGTATCAGCTCACCACCCCTGATCACCTGAGAGCAGGGGATCTTGTGAAAATCCAATTATGGTTGGAAGGCGAAGAGGCCTTTATCGACATCCGGCTGGCGCAAGTCCAAAGGGTTCACAAGCACTGGATCGGGGTGGACGTGATCCAGGTGAGCTCAAATGACCGGATGAGACTCACACGATTTCTCGATGTCCCCGCACCCATGCACATCGAAGCATCTGTGCTCACCGACCACCTTCTCATACGGGCATAGCGCGGAGTTGGAACGATGGCACCACAGAAACCCGTGAAGGCAGACGCCGTGATCGTGACCATCCGATGAGGGCTCGGTACGCAGGCGTGATCGAGAGAGGAAGGAGACAGGATGGCCGGGTTTGTCATGCGGAAGAAGGATCAACGGCTCAACAAATTGGTGTCGGTACGGTACCTCAGGGATGGGATTGCCGGTGAAGGAATCATAAAAGATCATTCCCTGAGCGGGAGTTACATGACCGGCAACGCCCCGGTCTCCGTCGGGATGGCGCTCGCCCTTCAAATGTTTGTACCAGGAGACCCCGAGCCGTTGCGAATCGATCGCGTCTTCGTGGTATGGGTCAAGGGGTCTGAATTCGGGGTGGAATTCGGGGTGGACTTCGACACGCCCTCGCCGAAGATGGCCGAGCGAATCACCACAGTCATCTCCGCGCTGGTCAAGACACAGCATAGCTTACCCCGGCCACTCTCCCCCTCCTCCTAACAGAAAGCCAATGATGCCAATGCTCGTTGTGTCGGTACCAGCTGCGGATAGGCCCACAAGCCTTTCTTCGCCGCTCGTGCGTTCTTCTCTAACCCTTCCAGCACCGTATCCCCCGACGCAGACTTTCGATACCACCAGCACCAACCGTCTTTGACCAACTAATGATTCACATTGCTGCCATACGGAGTTTTTCCCTGACACTCTTTATCTATTCGCTTATTGGCAATCCTCTCGAAGGAGCAATTACAGCTATCTCCTCCTTGTCAGGAGCTTGATAGAAAGTTTCTCTGATTTCAGGAAGCGCTGTATCTTCTTCGATCATTTCGATGGGGAATGCCGTATCCACAAATTGAGAAGAAGGAAACAGGAGAACGCCGAGTAGGAAATGTAACGGATGGAAGTTTGTTTCAGCCGAAATTCTCACAAAATATCTGTGCCCACTTTCAACTGATATACTCTTGAGATCCGCTTGTCCTGCGACCCAGTTTTGCCCAAGGCGAGTCTCTATTCCATGGACCCCAGGCCGTAGGGCTAGAACAGTATGATATTGATTTCTCAGGATTATTGATCTCTGGCCGCTAATGACGATCGTAGGAGTTGCCATTCCGGAGCCGAACCGAAAAGGACGGTACAAATATACCAGTGCTATGTTCGGTCGATTGTTCTCCCGCAACTTGAAAAAGACTACGTTTTGGTCGTTGCTTCCCTCAAGACTTTCAACGGAGGTTGCACAGGCCGCAAGAAGTAGCAAACAGAAGATCCCAGCTATACTACGGCTAAGAGGCTTGACTGTGCTGTCATGGGTCCAACGGAGGAGGCCTATGACCCGAAAAGGCCATACCGAGGAGCAGATTGTGCCTTATGCTGGGAATGGCCCCCCGTGGTACGTGACTGCGCATTGCACAGGGTAACGGCGGTAAGGACGAATCGAGAAGGGCATAGGGGCCTCGCAGGGAGGCGTATTGTAGGTGGGAGGCGAACGAGGGCGCAAGGGTGAGTGGGGCAATGCCGGATGGGATGGCCTCATGGAGGTGCGCTGGTATATGGCGACGGTTGTTACGTCGGGTGTCGGACGTACCACCATAGGAGCCATGCGAGCCAGCAGCTTCCGACCACGACCATGACCCACTCGTACAAGGTCATGTGGGTAAACTCGAACAGCAGGGCGTCCATCCAGCTCAGCCCCCCCCTTCGCGGGCGATAGTGGGTCAGTGTGAAATGAATTCTCGGAGTTTCTGCGCCACCGGCTCCCCGCAGATTATGCAGGTATAGTGGCCCGTCGAATGGCCGAGATCATCCCATTCCAAATCCAGGTTCAGGTGCTTGCATTCGGATGGATCAGCCCGCTGGTTCCACCTCACGCGTAAGGCCGCCGCTTGATTCATGGTCATCGCATAACACCCCTCCCCTCCTCGACATCCGATCAATAGCTCTGAACACCTCCCCCCAACTGAAATCGGGAAGGTATGTGAC
The DNA here is from genome assembly GCA_005887945.1 of Nitrospirota bacterium. Lineage (GTDB taxonomy): Bacteria > Nitrospirota > Nitrospiria > Nitrospirales > Nitrospiraceae > Palsa-1315. Next base: position 12,492 of record VBOL01000124.1, on the reverse strand, counting down.
GACATCGTCTAGGGAGCAGGGACCACGGAGCCGCAGCTGTTCCACAATAGCCTCTTCTATGGGCATGGCGTAGAACCTCCGGTTGAAGTGAGGTGCTCGTGTGCGATCGCATAATGCACAGGAATGGGCTGGGTGGGACCTAGGAAATGACCTGGTATGGTCAGCACCAATTACCTGACCTACAGCCAGTGGGTACTAGGACTCCTGACGCCGCTGACGATGTCCTAAAGAAGCGGGCCGAGCCCTATACCAAGATTGTGGCGGAGTTGCGCCGCGAGACGGTGCACTTGGTACGACAGGCCGTCCGCCGCGCTTATGTACTGGTTAACAATCGTGCGGAGGGGAATGCCCCCTTGACGGTGCAGGGACTCTCTGAGATGCTACGCGGCTAGGTCAGCTTTTCGATCGCTCAGTTAGCGATCTTCCTTTAGTCCCCCCTTCTCCCTAATGCTTATCCGCAAACCGAGCCGCCGGACGGAGTAGGGAAGAGCCGAGCAGGCTGCCCAGGGGCGCGGGTCCTGAAGATGTGGGGATGATGGATTGGTCGGGGTCAGACGATTTGAAAGGGATCATGGGTGGTAACGGCAACCGATTCACCGCAAGCAGTACAGTGATAGTTGCACGTCAAATAGCTGTCGTTACTGTGTTCCAATTCCAAGTGCAGATGCTTGCACGGTAGATGCCCTCCCTCTGCCCACATCACGCGTAACGCAGCAGCTTGAGTCATCGTCATGACGTTCCCCCGTTGTCCGATCACTCTTACTCCTAACAAATCTGTCAGCGGGGTCAACCGTATACGGCAAATGGATCATGAGGGCGAACTCCTGCTTCGGCACCGTGTTTTTCAGGCCCTGATTTCAATCCGTTAGAGTCCGCGCAAACCGGCCGCTCGCCTAGCCAGCTAGGGATTCACCCTCCTTCAGATCGTTGAACACCTGCTCCAGCCGCTGGCGCTCAGCATCCCTGATCCGAAAGAAGGCCAGCCCGAATATCTGGCCGCTCACCCACTGCACGCTGGCCGCCTCTATCATGAGCGGCCAGTCTAAATCTGGCACAGAGATACTCAGCTTCAACGATACACCCGGCTCCACGGTGACCGGACTCTCGATGCGACATCCGCCCGTCGACAGATCGAGCATGACGCCGGTCCCTTCCAGCTTCGTGGAAGCCGAAAGCGTGGTGCGGAATTGCACCCGAAACCTCGGCGTTGCCGGGCGATCCGGCATCTTCATATCCTTGACAGACCGGCCTGCCACCTTCCCCTCAATGAGGCGTTGGCCATAGGCAATCCCGTGGATATCGGCTTCCCGCTCTGTCGCATACCGGACATCGGCCGAGAATTCGCCCGTTTGGACACCCCGGCGATCTTCGAAGGAAATAAAGATGCGAAGCAGCCATTTGTCACCGTCTGCCGGGTGATGCGGGGCGGACTGAATGGTGTATCCTTGATACTCAACCGTCTTGGCCATGGGCTTAATGCTTCCTTTTCGGCAACGGAGGCGTGGGTTGCTGGGCCACAGATTCACCACACACAATGCAGTTATAGTGGCCCGTCGAATGCCCAAGGTCATCCCATTCCAATTCCAGGTTCAGATGCTTGCATTCGGATGGATCAGCCCGCTGGTTCCATCTCACCCGTAAGGCGGCCGCTTGAAGTGTCGTCATGTGATTGCTTCCTTTCGGGCAGCACCGTTTTCATCAAGTTTGACACGGGTGGTGGTGAATGCCGCTCTGGTCTGGCCAGTGTCGACGGTGATAAGCGCCTCCAGAGAAAGGGCTACTGGCGAACAAAAGAATTCGCACGGCACCTGATCCCTCGTGGAGATCAGCGCGTCCGTGGCGCTCAGCGACTCGATGGAAGAAGGATCAGATCCGGTAAACGGAGAGTTGTTGGTGGAGACGCAGGGAGGGGGGACTATGCACCATCTTGGCGAGAGGAATGTTGTAGGGGGCGTCGAGACTCGGAACATCTGACTTGAGTCCCGAAGCCAGCTGCAAGAGTGCCGCTTCGTCTAGATCCGCAACCTCTGGCATGAGGTTGACCTGCTCAAGAAGTTCCAGCACCCCGAAGCAGAGCCATGAGATAAGCAGACACCAGATGGTGAGGGACAAGATAGCGGTTCGGCGATGCAGAAGCATAGGAACACTATAGTCGGACCGTGAAGATCAGTCAAAGACTTTCGATCTATCTCGGCACGTTCCATTTGGCATTCAAGCGCTATGAGTGTGAACACGGGATGGCTGCGGCAGTTCTGCCGATAGCATGCCTCTGAATGATGCTGACAGAAGGGCCGCTCTTTGCCATAGAACATCCTCGCTAGGCGAGTAGCGTCGATCCCAAGTTCTCACGAGGAATAACTGCTCGGACAGTCAGTGCGGTCACTTCCCCTTCGGCACTTTCCCCTTCCGCTCTAACTTCTGACTGACCGGTCAGTCCCTCTCAGTCACTTCACTTTCGGCAGTAACCCCTTCCGCTCCAACTCCTGAAGATAGTTCTCCATCAACTCGATCAAGATCCCCTTGACGGATTTTCCTTGTAAAGCTGCGGCTCCCCTGGCTCGGCGCATCAAATCTCGGGGAACATCGCGAACGATCCAAGCCCCCCGTGCACCCACCGGCCCTTCTTTCTTTTGTGCTTTCGACACGGGGCGCATAGTAGCACCGCGTGCTATCTGGCGCAATCATCACTTGACGTTGAATGATTGTATTAGATATACTAGCAATCAACGCATCTATTACGGAGGGAACACCGATGAAAATGGAACGGTTAATTATTCAGCTTCCCGTGCCGCTCAAAGCGAAGATCGACGCCTTGGGAGGCCAAGGTTATACGGCAAGCGGCTACATTCGGGCGGTGCTGAAGCGGGAACTCAAAAACGCCCCCATAGGGCGGAAAGGACGGTGAGCGATGGCACGGTCAACGAAGGGACTCTATAAGCGGGGCCATGTGTGGTGGATGACCTATTGTGATGCCATTGGGACGCAACGCTTTGAATCCTGCAAGACCTCGAACAAGAAAGACGCGGAGAACCGCCTTGTGGATCGGCGGAAGGAAGCCCAGGAGGGCATGCTCCCCGCTGCGCCCATTCAGCCTCTCGCCTTGGAGGACCTTCAAGCGCGGTATCTCGCCTTTGTGGGACATCAACGGGGCGTGGCCACAAAACATATTCACTTTGCCCACTTCACGCGGGTATGGGGCAATCCACCGATTCATACTCTCACGGTCGAAGCGTTGGACCACTACCGGGCCCGCCGGATCGGTGAGCAGGTTGGGCCAGCCACGATTAACCGGGAAATGGCCACGTTGAAGCATGCCTTGAGCAAGGCGGTGGAGTGGAAGTTGTTACGGAAGACCGCACGGGAAGAGCTGGCTGCCATTAAGAAGTACCAAGAGCCCTCCGGCCGGCTGCGGTATCTGTCTGGACCAGCTGAAGCCGATCGACTTCTCACAGACTGTGAAGAATCGCTGAAGCCGATTGTGCTCACGGCGCTCCATACCGGGATGCGCAAGGAAGAGCTGCTCTCCCTCACCTGGGAGGCTGTCGATATGACCCACGGGTTTATCCGCCTCAAGCAGACCAAGAATGGCACAGCGCGGGCGCTCCCGTTCAACGAAACGCTGTGGAGCCTATTCAGCGGGCTACGAACCAGACAAGACGTACCGTGGGTCTTTCACAATGCTGAGGGGAATCGGTGGAATGATATACGGCACCCCTTTGAGCGGGCCTGCGAGCTGGCCGGGCTGACCGACTTCCACTTTCGCGACCTGCGGCATACTTTCGCCTCCTGGCTCATCATGCGAGGGGTGGCGCTCGCCACGGTCAGCAACCTCCTCGGGCATAGTTCTCCCACGATGACCCTCCGCTATGCCCACCTCTCCCCGAAGCATCTCACGTCCGCCGTGAGGGTCTTAGACCCTGTTTCGGGTTCGTCACATGACAATTACATGACAATTGAGCCCAATCAGACCCCTGGTGCAGTGGTAGCCAGTGCGATGAATGAAGGGACTGAAACGCCGAAACGCCTTGCTAGGAGAGGGGAAAATGAGTTGGTGCCGAAGGCGGGATTTGAACCCGCACACCCTTGCGGGCGCTAGACCCTGAATCTAGTGCGTCTGCCAGTTTCGCCACTTCGGCACATCGGGGTGGAGCACGAATTATCCCGAATTATTGAGGCCCCCGTCAAGCAAGCGGCTTGCATTATCTGGCCCGGATTATTCATGAATGCCGTCGCGAGACCTTCGGGACGAAGCACGCCGGGGCTTCTCGCAAGTACGGCCGACGTAGGCGCACGCGCAGCCCGTCGAGGAGGCCGAACGAGAACAGCCCCGCCCGGCGAGAGGATCGGACGACATAGCAGGTATTCATGAATAGTTCGGGCTAGGTTGCGCCTCGCGTGAGGCCCACAGTCCGGCCGCCGCGATGTCGCGCCGGTCGCCGCTGATCACGATCTGCTCGTGGACGAGTCCGGCGGCGCCGAGCAACGGGGCCCCCGTGATCCACGGCGCTTCATCGGCGATCAAGACATCGAACCGGACGCGACTGAACAGGGAATCGCTCAGTACTCGCGATGCCGTGGTGACCACGAGCCGCCGATTCTGAATGAAGGCCTGGCGGTTTGTGTCTTCTTCGGCCGCGAGCAATTCCCTAATCTTTTTCGTCCCACCCAGCCGGACGATTTCTTCTTTGAGTTCGTCAAACTCAGGCCGCATGTCTTTCGGCACAGCGGCTTCCGGTACGAGTTCATTGATGCGCGCCTTGGCGACATCGAGTTCCCCCCTCAGCTCGGCGCACTGACTCTCATACAGCTCGAGGTATTGATGCAGAGATTCGACGTTTTTCCCGAAGGCCTGGAGGCTGAGCCGTCGGAAAAGCGGGAGGTTCTCATACTCAGCCAACGTGGCATTCGCGTCTTTGATCTTGGCCTGTAGGTCGCTGACCTGCGTCAGCAATCGCCATTCCAGAAGACGCACTTCATCGAGATCCTTTTGCTTCTGCCCCTTGTACGCCAACACAGGCGTCAACTCTCGAAACCGCTCGTACTTGCGCCGGAGCGCGGCTTTATCCGCACGCGACTTGGCATAGAACTGATGCATCTGCGCTTCGAACCCCAGTTCCTGAATCCTGATACCCTCAACCTGCTGGGCCAATGCCATTTCATAGCGACTCACCCACGTCTTATACATGAGCCCCACGGCTTGCATGGCTCGCGCGACGGTTCCGACGAGTGCATCCGCCGCCTGGTGATCAGGACAGACCATCAGGATGCGTTTATTCGCGCGAATCAGTTCGATCGCCAGCACGGCCAATCGCTGCCTGCGCACCGAGAGCTCGTTCGCCCAGAAGGTCGTGAGGATCGACGATCTGGTGCCTGCCCCGGAAAGTTCCTCCGCTCCCGTTGTCGTCTCTAGGAGGGGAGCCAATCGGTCTGCCGGACCGAGTCGATAGGCGTCGGGCTGTGCGAGCATGTCACGCAATCGCTTGGCCGACGTGGCCAGAAGCCCGGCCCGATCGGGAACCACGGTCGCGTCGGCATAGGACTGTCCGATGGCATCGAATGTCTGCACGAGAACCACATTGCCTTGCCCGCCAAGCACGATGCCCTCGGTTGGATCCATGTCGTCCGGAGGGATAATCGAGAGGGGAGTGTCATGCTCGATGGACGAGCCGTGCGGGAGTGTCAGCTCATACAGATGCAGTGTGCCGACGGTGTGCACAAGTCGTCCTGCCACCTGAGTGATCGGCTGGTCAAGCGCTGTACCGCTCACCCGTTTCTGTTCGGCTTCAAGGCAGCGCGCCCATGTTTCGAGAAGGCTTCGCGCGGTCATAAGATTATTTGGAGGTTGTCCTCGTGTAGCGGTCGCCATCATACGGTCGGCCTATTACACCTGTCCAGCCTGTCATAGGGGCCCTCCCGTTCACGATCGTCCCTTGGCCATGACCAATGACGCATCTTCTCTCCATTGTTCTATACATAGCGAATTGACTTTTTGCCGGTCCCCCAGTATCCTCTTTTCCTTTCCAACAGAAGGAGTTAGGGGTATGAAGGTCATTCTACAAGAAACCATGGACGGGGTCGGACATCTCGGCGATCTGCTCGATGTGAAAGCTGGATACGCACGGAACTTTCTGCTCCCACGCAAAAAAGCGGTGCTGGCCGACAGTCGCAGCATCAAGGCCTTTGAGCATATCAAGCGCGTCGCCGGCGAACGGGCGAAAAAAGAAAAGCTGGAGATCGAAACCCACGCCAAGAGCATCTCGGCCGTGTCCCTCACGGTGCAGGCCCAGGTCGGCAAAGACGACAAGATGTTCGGGTCTGTCACGGTCAAAGACATTGCGGAAAGATTGGCGGAACAGGGAATTACGGTGGATCGGCGCAAGATCCAGCTGGACCATCCGATCAAGGAAC
>VBOL01000124.1:0-5942 GCA_005887945.1 Nitrospirota bacterium | reverse complement strand
CGGGCGTCCGAAGTTCGAGGTTTTCGGAACTTCGAACCTTGAACTTCGAACTTCGGATCGCGCGCCTGAGAGGCATAAGGAAAGGCGCGTCTCTGGGCAAACAGGCTGTCTTGGCAACCTCAGGGCGGGCGGGTGAAGTAGCTGCCGGGGTTGGGCGGGTGAGAAGAGGACCTTTTCAGCATTCTGCTAACGAAAGAACGAGCTGCCATGAACGATGCGGTCGGTTCTTTAGACGCACTCAAAGCTACAGATCCGGATGTCTATGCTGCGATTGTCGCCGAGGAAGAACGGCAGCGTGACAGGCTGCTTCTGATTGCCTCGGAGAATTTCGCCAGTCCCGCCGTCTTGGCCGCTCAGGGCTCCATCATGACCAATAAGTACGCCGAAGGGTACCCAGGAAAGAGGTACTACGGTGGCTGTCAGCATGTGGACACAGTGGAGGATCTCGCCATCCATCGTTGTAAGCAGATTTTCGGCGCGGAGCACGTGAACGTGCAGCCGCATTCAGGATCGCAGGCCAATATGGCGGCCTACCTGTCCGTGCTGAAACCCGGCGACGCCATCCTGGGCATGGACCTCGCCCAAGGCGGTCATCTCACCCATGGCAGCAAGGTCAATTTTTCAGGGATACTGTTCCGTGTGTTCTCCTATGGCGTGGACCGTGAGACCGAAACCATCAACTATGACGCGGTGCAGAAGCTGGCAGAGGAATGCCGGCCACGCATGCTTGTCGTAGGCGCCAGTGCCTATGCGCGCACCTTCGATTTCCCACGATTCCAACTGATCGCCAAGTCGGTCGGCGCCTATCTGCTGGTCGACATTGCCCACATCGCCGGGCTGATCGCTGCGGGGCTCCATCCGAATCCTATTCCCTATGCCGACTTTGTCACCACGACCACCCATAAAACCCTGCGCGGACCCCGGGGTGGCGTCGTGATGTGCAAGGCTGAGCATGCCAAAGCGGTTGACAAATTTATCTTCCCCGGAATACAAGGCGGACCCTTAATGCATGTGATCGCGGCGAAGGCCGTCGCCTTCAAGGAAGCCCTTTCACCGGCTTTCACGCGCTACCAACAGCAGGTCATCGCCAATGCAAAGGTGCTGGCCCAAGGACTCCTTGACCGTGGGTACAAGATTGTGTCGGGCGGCACGGATACGCACTTGATGCTGATGAATCTGACCAACAAGGGTATTACAGGCAAAGAAGCGGACGCGGCCTTAGGTACTGCCGGCATTATCGTGAACAAGAATGCCGTGCCCTACGACGAGAAGCCGCCAGCCGTCGCCAGTGGCATTCGACTGGGAACTCCCATTGTCTCTACCCGTGGGATGCGTGAAGCCGAGATGAAAGAGATTGTGGGCTTGGTCGACCGGGTGCTGCAGCATCGGCAAGACCTCGCGATGCTCGAAGAAGTCCGCACTCAGGCCAAAGCGCTCTGCAGCCGTTTTCCGATCTTTTATCCCTATTAATAAACCGCGTCAGACGGGGCAGGGTCACCGCCTGTGAAATGTCCGTTCTGCGATGAACTCGAAGACAAGGTCGTAGACTCGCGTATGGCGAAGGAAGGCGAGGTTATTCGCCGCCGACGTGAATGTCTCGGCTGCAAACGTCGCTACACCACCTACGAACGCGTCGAAGAAATCCTTCCCGTGGTGGTGAAAAAGGACGGCCGCCGGGAGTCGTTCGACCGTACCAAGATTCTTGCCGGCCTCAAGAAAGCCTGCGAAAAACGGCCCATTAGTACCACCACCATTGAAGCAGTGACGGATCGCATCGAGAAACGCATTCAGGAAATGGGTGAAACCGAAATCGAGAGCCGGATCGTGGGTGAAGAGTTGATGAAAGAGCTTCATCAACTGGATCAGGTCGCCTATGTTCGCTTTGCGTCTGTCTACCGCGAGTTCAAAGACATTGACCAGTTTATGGACGAGCTGAGAACGTTGGCCCAGCAACGCCGCGAGCGGTGAAGGCCGCAGGATCCCTCCTCTCTCCTCATCGTCCTCTCCATGTCCTTCCAGCGTTTGTCGGTCTACAATATGGTGCAATTTCTCAACGAGTAGGCGTCAAGATGCCGACAACTCATGCCATGTCACCTAGACCACCACGCAAGACCGGAGCGCCGAGCGGCACGCATGTGGCAATCATCGGCGCAGGCCGTGGCGGCACAGCATTGATGGAGATCTTTGCGACGGACCCGCTGGTGCAAATCGTGGGCGTGGCCGAAATCCAGGCAAACGCCCCGGGCATCGCACTGGCGAAACGTCTCGGCATCCCCGTGACCCGCAATTACCGGCGACTCTTGGACCTCGAACACGTGGATCTCATTATCGACGTGTCGGGCAATGCCAAGGTCTGGGAGTTGCTCCAAGACTTCCACCGGATGGGCGTCACAATCATCGGCGGGGCAAGCGCCAAATTCATGTGGGAACTCATCGAGGCCCGCATCCGTGCCACGGCAGAGATCGAGAAAGCCTTGAATAAATACCAATCGCTCTATCGACTGTATGTCAAGGAGACGGGTGTGGCAGTGACGGAGGAACGGACACGCATTGCTTGCGAAATGCACGACGGTCTCGTGCAGAATTTGGCCGGGGTGAATTTCAAACTTGACCTGAGCCAGCAACTGATTCGAAAAGATCCGAAAGCCAGTCTGGCCACCTTGCGCGAAAGCAAAGCCCAACTGAAGCTGGCCATCCAGGAGGCGCGGCAAGTCATTTTCAATCTCCGCCCGCTCCACTTTGACAAGATGGAGCTGCTCCCCGCCCTCACCAACTATCTCACCTCGTACGAGACCCAGTATCACATCAAGACGCAGTTCCGCGTAGCCGGCGATGAACAGATCTTGTTTCCGCGCACCAAGATTTTCCTGTTTCGCATTGTGCAAGAAGCCCTCAGCAATGTGGAGAGACATGCGAAAGCGACTCGGGTCACCGTGGGGCTGGACATCGATCCCGAACGCCTCCGGGTCACCATCGGGGACAACGGTGTGGGATTTGACATGGACACCGTGCTGCGTGATCCCGACAAATGGGATCACTTCGGGATTCGCGGAATCCTGGAGCGGGCTCGACTCGTGGGCGGTGAAGGCAAGATCGAGTCTAAGAAAGGGCGTGGCACGACAATCGTCGTCGACATCCCTCTGGCCAAAAAGGAGACGATACGCCATGGAGAAAATTAAGGTGCTCATCGCGGACGACCATCGTGTCGTACGCGAAGGACTGGCCGCAATCCTCAAGACGAAAGACGACATTCATATCGTAGGCGAGGCCCAGGATGGCATGGAAGCGGTCGAGAAAGTGAAGACGTTGGTCCCCGACGTCGTGTTGATGGACGTGAGCATGCCCCGGATGGGCGGAGTCGAAGCGACCAGACAAATCAAGCGCGAGTTTCCTCACATCGGAGTCGTGGCCCTGACCATGTATGACGAGCAACAATACATCTTCGATTTGGTGCGCGCCGGCGCCACCGGATATCTCTTAAAGGATTCCGAGTCCTCTCAGATCGTCGCTGCGATTCGTGCGATCTATAAGGGTGAGTCCCTAATTCATCCATCCGTAGCGAGCAAGATCTTGGCGGAGTTTTCCTTGATGTCCCAGAAGAGGGGGAAAAAACCTGGGTGGGTCGAGCACGATCTGACGGAACGAGAGATCACGGTCCTACGCTTGGTCGCAGACGGCAAGACGAACAAGGAAATTGCCAATAACTTGGATCTGAGCGAAAAGACCGTCAAGAATCATGTGCGCAACATTTTCCATAAGCTGCAAGTCTACGACCGCACACAGGCGGCCATCCTGGCCATTCGGAAAGGACTCATCGAGTTGGATCCCCGGCCGTAGTTGTTGTGGCCATCAAGTGAAAACGTCCTGGCCCGACAAGCGGCTTGCAGCTTTTCCTAAATCGAACGATCGTCACGTATTCCGTGTCAGCCACCAACATTCATTCCGTCCACGCTTGCGCTAATCGCGGTGATCGATCGCATGCTCAGTTGTGCTGGCTCGTCGTGATAGGGGCGGGAATTAGATTCGATAATCCTTGAAAAGTCACAGGTGTCATATTTTTGCAACATGACTTCATGTCGCTACACTTAAATATTTACCATGTATTATCAATGCCATATGTTCATTTTTCGAAAAAATACTGGCTGGCACACGAGTTGCTCATACCCCCCTGTGTAATTATTGAGGTGACTGTGTGAGGGCTCAACAAACCTTAGCGAATGCAGTGAGTTGTGCGGGAGTTGGGCTCCACTCCGGACAGCCCGTCACTCTTACACTCCGGCCTGCCGCGCCAAATACAGGCGTAGTCTTTGTAAACCGGAACGGCAAAGACGGAGCCTCCCTTGCGGCTTCCGTCGAGCATTTGGTTCCTACGGAGCTCTGCACCGCAATCAGCGGCAACGGGTTTCAGGTCAAGACGATCGAGCACATTCTGGCCGCATTGGCCGGACTCGACATCGATAACGTATATGTGGAGCTTGATGCCGGTGAGGCTCCCGTCATGGACGGCAGCGCGGCACACTTCGTTCGCTTGATTCGGTCAGCCGACATTGTTTCCCAGAGCCGGCGGCAACCCTATCTGAAAATTACACAGCCGCTCGAAGTGGTGGATGGAACTCGCCGAGTTCGCATCGAACCGTCCTCGACCACCAAGATCACCTATTCCATCCACTACAGTCATCCGTTGATCCAAACCCAGACCTACGTCTATGAGCACTCAGCCCATGCGTTTGAGAGCGAGATCGCGGATGCCAGGACATTCGGGTTCTTGCAAGAAGTGGAAGCCCTTTGGGCTCGCGGGCTTGGCCAGGGCGGCAACCTGGACAATACGATCGTCCTTTCTCAAGACGGCATTCTCAATGAATCAGGCCTTCGCTTTGCCAATGAATTCGTGCGACACAAGGTCCTGGACCTGATCGGAGACTTTTCGTTACTCGGCGTACCCTTTATCGGGCACTTGATCGCCGAACGCTCGGGGCATGCGATACACACGCGCCTCGTTCAACAGATTCTCACCCACCCCGATAGCTGGGTGTTGCTCAACGCCGACGAAAGAGTCGCAGCGTCTGAGCCTCGTTCTGCCAAGGCCGCACCGCGATCCGCTTCGCTGGTGGCCCTCCAAGCCTCCTAACGCTCATCCTCTTGAATGGAAATTTGCGCGTGGTCTTGCCAAACAGGCGAGATGAATTTTGACGTGCGGGTAACTGAGATGTGATTTAACGTCGGGAGCAAGTGGCCTCGCTCCCGACGCTAGAATCAAGGCGGGGACTACTTCTTCTTCTTTTTTGCTGCTTTCTTCGTCGCCAAGACTCTCACCCCCCTTCGTGTATTTTGAGATCTACCCAGCCCGGACACACTACACTGCGTGGAACAGGGATTCTTCCAATGCCTCGAACGTATTCGGACCCACTTTCTTGAACCGCTTGTCCCGCTTCAAGGATGTGGCCACGGATGTCAGCGGCGTTTTCCCCTTAATCTGGAGCCCCCCCTCGACCAATCGCTGCACAAGCTCTTTTGCGTGCATCGAGCGATTCGCCTCGCGGAGCATTTCGTACGCGGCTTCCGACACGCTTTTCCCGGAATACTTGCTCCGCCCCATGAGTATTTCCCTCGACTGGTCGGTGACATCTGTATTCGGTCGCTGACGAGCACCTTTTTCGTCGGAATAGAATTGACTGGAGAGACTGGCGAGCTTGGCTTTGTCGGCTTCAACGCGATAGAGCGTTTCTGCCAGCTCCAAGTATTTCTTGATCGTGGCGATTTCGTCGTCCAAACGACGACGTTTCTTTTCGAGTTCTTGCAGCCGGTTCTTGTAGGCGCTGATTCGCTGTTCAAGACCAACCAATATATCGGTGAGTTCTTCCACGAACTTGCCCCCAGGTGAAGCATACTTGCTTTATAGCATTGCTTGCATAGCAAGTCAATAGATAAAGTTGCTATCGTGG
>VBOL01000123.1 GCA_005887945.1 Nitrospirota bacterium | reverse complement strand
GCGCCGCAGGAGGCTTGTGCCTGCTGGACGCCGGGCCACGAGAAGAAGACTAGTGCAAGACCGAGAATGAATCCGAGTACGAACCGTTTCCCTGCCATGATGATGCTGGTCCTTTCTCTCCATTAGAATTGTTCCTATCCGCCTGTCCTACAACCCACTCAGTGGATCGTGTGAGAGACGGAATACGGCCCTGTTGCGAGCCGATGAGCAACGGAGACTACAGAGAGAAAGATGGAGGGGCGCGGCTGGAAGAAGTCTGGCACGCCTCGATCGAGGGCTGCGCAGAATTGGGGAACGCGATGAAGGCAATAGGACTGAGTTCGGCTTGAAACGTGACCACCGCAGTATCGAGAACCGTTCCGGCGGCACACATCCAGGTGCAGAGCACGGTACCATGCGTGGCAGCATTATGATGAGCATGGTGCCCGGCATGCTGGACCAACTGCGCCTGAGCCAATCCGCCGACGGAAAGGACACAGACGACCATGAGGATCGACACGAATTTGAGGACTGTGTGGTTCATCAGTAGACGACCCAGTGTGACTCCGCAAAATGCTACTGGACACCCACGAGGCCTGTCAAGCCGGCTACCCGACACTAGCAGGATGCTCAAAAAGTCCGCCAGCTTCGTTCTCGCTTCGCTCAGAGTCTCAACGTACCGAAGCGTACGCCTCGCCTCTTCGCTTGTTGCGGCCTTGCTGGGCGGCCTTTTTGAGCATCATGACGTTATGAGGTAAATCATGAAGGTGCCAACTGAGAATTGGATGATTTACTATCCAAATCTTCCGTCATGAGTCGGTTCAGCGCGGTTTTGACGATTGCCATTCTGTATCCTCTCATCAACACCGACTATGGACGCCAGAATGCTTCCCAATCCTCTTGCCGAATTTGCAGCGCTCGAAGCACATCTACCGGAAGACCAGTGGACAGCTGAGCTTGGGATTCATACCCCACTATTTGTTTGTGCAAAATGAACGCCATTGCTTTTAAATGCTGAAGGCTCAGCCGAATAGTGGCAACACGTTCGATTGGCGGCGGAGAACCTGGAGCCACCGGATTTGCTCCAGAGACTTGAAAATTAAGTGTGCACCCAAGTGGACCAAGGTTGAGCTGAAATTGGTCGGCATATACATCAATGGCTTCAGCCATATTTCCCCCTTTGAATTGGATTGATTTCGCTGAGCGATATTATCCCCCCGTCTAGGATTGGTCAATTGGTCAATGGAGTTAAACTTTACCAATACCGGCCTCTGCTTATTATAGGATTCATAGAAAAGATGCTGTATACTACGGCAAATACTTTCGGAGACATCGGCGTTCGTTCCGAACGACAGTATCATGGTCACGCAACTACTCAACCAGATCTTCGGCAGTAAAAACGATCGTGAAATCAAGGCACTCCGCCCGATTGTGGAGCAGATCAATAGTCTGGAATCCGGCCTGACTCCGCTCTCCGATCACGCCCTCGCGGACAAGACCCAGGAGTTCAAGAAGCGCCTTGGGGCCGGGGAGACCCTGGACGACATCCTACCTGAGGCCTTCGCGGTCTGCCGTGAAATGTCCTGCCGCAAGCTGAACATGCGCCATTTCGATGTTCAGTTGATCGGCGGCGTCATTCTCCATAGAGGCCGCATCGCTGAAATGAAGACCGGCGAAGGGAAAACCCTGGTGGCCACACTGCCGGTGTATCTGAATGCGCTCGAAGGGAAAGGCGTTAACCTCGTCACCGTGAACGACTACCTCGCCAAGCGCGATGCACAGTGGATGGGCGTGCTCTACCACGCACTGGGACTTTCGGTGGGCATCATCCAACACGATGCCTCCTTTTTCTTTGATCCATCCTATGACGCCTCCGACAAGCGGCTCCAGTCTCTCCGCCCCTGCACGAGGCCTGAAGCTTATCGTGCCGACATCACCTACGGCACCAACAACGAGTACGGGTTCGATTACCTCCGCGACAACCTGGTCGTCACCGATCTGGCCCAGTGCGTGCAGCGCGAGTTGAACTTCGCCATCGTGGACGAAGTCGACAGTATCCTCATCGACGAGGCCCGCACGCCTTTAATTATCTCCGGTCCGACGGATGAAACAACCGATCTCTACTACCGCATCAATGCGATCATCCCGCAGCTGAAACCGGAGCACGACTACACGATCGAGGAAAAGACGAAGACCGCGTCGTTGACAGAGGACGGCAACGTCCGGGTCGAGAAATTGCTCGGCGTGGACAACCTCTACGACCCCGCCCATATGGAGCTCGTCCACCATGTCGTCAAGGCGCTCCAAGCCTATGCCCTCTACAAACGGGATGTGGACTATGTCGTGAAAGAGGGCGAAGTCATTATAGTGGATGAATTCACCGGGCGACTCATGCCGGGGCGCCGTTGGAGCGACGGCCTGCATCAGGCTGTCGAAGCCAAAGAAGGCGTGAAGATCGCCAACGAGAATCAAACGTTGGCCTCGGTCACCCATGACCGGCACGGCGGACACGGAAGCGGCGGAGTTTGCCAAGATCTACAATCTCGACGTCAACGTGGTCCCGACCAATCGCAACATGATCCGGCTGGATTATGCGGATGTCGTCTACCGAACCGAGAAAGAAAAGTTCGCTGCCATCGTCGAAGAGATCAAGGAATGCCACGAGCGCGGCCAGCCCGTCTTGGTCGGCACGATTTCCATCGAAAAATCGGAACGGCTTGCCGGCTTTTTGAGCCGGAACGGCGTGAAACACAACGTCCTCAACGCCAAGCAGCATGAGCGAGAAGCCGAGATCATCGCCCAGGCCGGACGCAAGGGTGCCGTCACTATCGCCACGAACATGGCGGGCCGCGGCACCGACATTCTCCTGGGCGGCAATCCCGACTTCATGTTCAAACAAATTCTGTACCGGGAAGAGAACCTGCCGGATGCACGCAAGCTGGAGATCTTCGAAGAGATTCGGGCCGACTGCGAGAAGGACAAACAAGAGGTCATCGCGGCCGGCGGACTCCACATTCTCGGGACCGAGCGCCATGAAAGCCGCCGGATCGACAACCAGCTCCGAGGCCGTGCCGGTCGTCAGGGCGACCCTGGTTCGTCACGTTTCTATCTGTCGTTGGAAGACGACCTGATGCGCATCTTCGCCTCCGAGCGGGTCTCCCAACTGATGCTCAAGCTCGGCATGGAAGAAGGCATCCCGATCGAGCACGGCATGGTCACCCGGGCCATCGCCAACGCCCAGAAGAAGGTCGAGGCCCACCACTTCGACATCCGGAAACAGTTGCTGGAGTACGACGACGTCATGAACAAGCAGCGTGAGGTGATTTACCAACACCGACGCGCCGTCTTGGGCGGGTCAAATCTGAAAGACGATCTTCGCAACATGATGGACGGCCTGGTGGACTCCGCGCTGAACATCTATTGCCCAGCTGAACAATACCCCGAGGAATGGGATATCAAAGGGCTCGCTGAAATCATGCATGGCCAGTTCGGTCTCGACATCACCGAGGGCAAGAATGACGGCGGCGAGTCACTCCGCGACATGGGACGCGACGCGTTGCTCGAAGACCTTCGTGTGCAGGTGCGCGGCGCCTATGACCGGAGAGAACAGGACCTGAGCTCGGATTTGATGCGCTTCCTGGAGAAGAACTTCATGCTCCAGGTCATCGACCACCACTGGAAAGACCACCTCCTCGGGATGGATCACCTGCGCGACGGGATCGGATTGCGCGGCTATGGGCAGAAAGATCCACTCATTGAGTACAAGCGCGAAGGCTACGATCTCTTTGCCGGCATGATGGAACGAATCAAGTCCGACACGCTCGATCGGCTCTTTCATGTACAGGCTGTGCGCAACGAGGGGCAACCCACCGCCCCACCGCCACCGCCCTCACCCGTTATCTCACGACCCCACCCCCCACTTATCCTCAATCGCGGAGAAGAACCAGTCGCACCTCAGACTGTTCAGAGAAGCGACAACAAAGTCGGCCGCAACGAGCCCTGCCCCTGCGGCAGCGGGAAAAAATACAAGAAGTGCCACGGAGCGTGAAGAGGCTCGGCTGACGAAGGACGTGGAACTTCGGCGTCGCCATGATGCGACGGGCCAC
This sequence comes from Nitrospirota bacterium, assembly GCA_005887945.1. Lineage (GTDB taxonomy): Bacteria > Nitrospirota > Nitrospiria > Nitrospirales > Nitrospiraceae > Palsa-1315. The sequence goes on along the minus strand of VBOL01000123.1, from coordinate 3,382 downwards.
CACTGCTACTGACTGCATCACACTTCACCACGCACGACTATAATACTGCGCCGAAGCGTCGCAACGCCGTCGCGCGTGGCCACCGCACCTACTACGATATGGCAGACGCCATGTCGAACACCTCAGTCCACATCCCTTCCAGCCGAGCCAAAGAGAGGAAGGGACAGAGATCATGAGCCAGAAACCATACAGTGCGGCTCCTAGTCTCACCCCCATTCATACCGCTACGGTTTGACGGCTCCTTGGTCATTTGCTAGGCTCCGCCAGCCTTGTGCTGGCCACCATGAGCTGTTACTGAAGCAGGCCGAACAGGACAACATTTGGGTGCAAAACAGGACTACGTTTTTCACATGGCCTTTTTCAGTAGCAGGAGTGGAGAATGAAAAAGTTTAAACTTTATGGCTATAGCGCTTCAGGGGATGAATGCGTTCTCAGCCTTCGGGAAGTCACCCTTTTCGCCGACTCGAATCAAGTTAGGGCTTTAAGCACATTTCTCGCTCGGTGTGCACAGGAAATGGAAACCAATCCTGAGTGGGAGCATCAGCATTTTGCTGATGGGAAATTCCCGGACATAATCGTTTCTAATTCCCAGCATAAGACAGGTAAGTGAACGCCTGTTCGTTCCAAGAAAAAAGAAGCAGGGCCAGACCCTAGCATCGCACATTCCGGATTGCGATCCTGGTAATGCCGGATTCTTGGCTGCGTAACCTACCCAACTTATTACACCATCCAAGCTCGCTCGTTATTTCCTCAGGGATGGGGGCTGATTGATCTTCCACTGCGCGCATCGGACGAGCACAGTTTCATCGTGCGCGTTCTGCGAGCACAGAAGATCATCAGGCTCAATCCCCACCCCCTCGAATAGGGGAATTTGCCTGAATTTCCAATACTCTTCGCCTTGACTTAGCTGCGATCGGAACGTTAATCTAGCCCACTTTCCCCCCTCCCTGAGGGGCGGGTAAAGTCTGCCCGTTTTCTCGGGTTGGTATGATCTATCTTCACAGAGAAGAAGGAGTGGGCTGTGTCGTTAGGACATCCTGAACTTGTCGCTGCCATCTCGTCCGAGATCACGAGAAACGGACCAATTCCCTTCGTCCGCTTCATGGAGCTGGCGCTCTATCACCCTCAATACGGCTATTACATGCGCCAACCTAACGGTGAGGATCATGAACGCATCGGCTGGTCCGGCGATTTCTACACGAGCTCCGATGTGTACCCGATTCTCGGCCGTGCACTTGCTGCGCAGGCCAGGCAAATGGACGAATTAGTAGGCGGCCCCACTCCCTTCATGATCATCGAAATGGGCGCCGGCAAAGGATTTTTAGCCCGAGATTGCCTGGCGGCGATCCATGCCAGGCAGGACGACTTCGCATCGCGTGTCCGCTATGTCCTGATCGAACGGAGCCCTGCCATGCGGGAACTGCAGCGTCAGAACCTGGCCCCCTGGCTCAGCAAGCCGGGCCTTGTCACTTGGGTGGAAGGCCTTGATGGGTTGGCCCCGCAGAGTGTGACTGGTCTGTTCTTTAGTAATGAACTGATCGATGCCTTTCCGGTGCACCAGATTCAAGTCACGGCCGAACGGACCGAAGAACTCTATGTAGACTATCGAGAAGGCCGCTTTGTGGGCTGCCTCAAGCCCCTGTCGACGGTCGCGCTCGCTCAATACCTACAACAACTGAATGCCACGTGGCTGGAAGGCTACCGAACCGAGGTGAATCTCCATGCTATAGACTGGATGGAGCAGGTTGCTCGGCGGATGGATCGTGGATTTGTCTTGACGATCGATTACGGCCATACGGCGCAGGATCTCTATGGGCTTGAGCGGAAGGACGGCACGTTCCTCTGCTACTTCCAGCAGCTGACGAGCGAAGATCCATTCATTCGCGTCGGTGACCAGGATATGACCGCCCATGTGGATTTTTCGAGCCTGGCCGCTGTCGGTGAGAAGCAGGGACTCCACGTGACGGGGTTCACGAACCAAATGAGTTTTCTGATGGGGCTCGGCGTCGAAGAGATGATCGGGGAATTGGAGCCGGAGAGCCCGGAGTTTCGCGCCGCGATTCATCTCCTGAAGCCGGATGGTATGGGCAGCACGTTTAAGGTGCTCGTTCAACACAAGGGAATGAGCCATCCGGAACTGGACGGCTTGAAATTCAAACCCTTCTTCGGCTCGGCGCTGGCGGCGCGTTCCGCAGCAGGACATATATAACAAAACGATGACCTTCCATCGGTCGGACCACGTTCCATGTTCCACGTTTCACGCGTCACGGGGTCTGCATGGGTAATATAGCCATTCCAGAGAACTACATACCGATTCTCGTGTTTATCGGCATTGCCCTTGCCTTCGCCGCCGGCTCGCTGCTCGTCGGCTCGTTCATCCGGCCGAGTCGTCCCTATCGAGCCAAACTGGCCCCCTATGAGAGCGGAAGCCCGCTGTTTTCCGACGCGCGCATCCAGTTTCCGATGCGTTACTACATCATCGCGATGCTGTTCGTCATTTTCGATATCGAGATCATTTTTATGATCCCCTGGGCCATCCGGTTTCAGTCGCTCGGCCTGCTAGGACTCATCGAAATGCTCGTGTTTATCACCATACTGCTGGCCGGATTCTGGTACGCCTGGAAGAAGGGGGCGTTAGAATGGGACTAGGATGGACGGGAAGCCTGGTCGACTCCTGTGCTCGCAGAGCGCGCACGATCAGAATATGCTCGCTCGATGCGCGCAATGGGAGCCGACCAGGCCACCCGTCCCAATCGATGCGTGGTGGGAGAGAGGAAAATAAGAACAGATGAGCTTTCTGGAGAGACAGTTTGAGGCGAATATTCTGACGACCAATCTAGATGCGGTCGTGAATTGGTCTCGGAAGTCGGCTTTGTGGCCGATGACGTTCGGTCTCGCCTGCTGCGCCATCGAAATGATTGCGACTGTGGCGTCGCGGTACGACATGGATCGTTTCGGTGCCGGGGTCTTTCGGGCCTCGCCACGGCAGGCCGATCTCATGATCATCGCCGGCACAGTAGCTCGCAAGATGGCGCCGGTGATCCGCCGCATCTACGACCAGATGCCAGAACCGCGGTATGTCATTTCTATGGGTTCCTGTGCCACCTCAGGCAACCACTACAATAGTTACGCGGTGGTCCAAGGCGTCGACCAGATTATTCCGGTCGATGTCTATGTGCCGGGCTGTCCACCCCGCCCGGAAGCGTTGCTCGATGGACTGCTGAAGTTGCAGGAAAAGATTCAGCGGGAAAAAGTCTTTGTGAGATAAACCGCGAGACGACCGAGAGAAGCGGGAAATGCGCGACTGGCAAATCGCGCTTTTCTCGCGAGTCGCGCCCGTCTCGCGAACAAGAACTATGCAAGCCCTGCTCGACAACCTGAG
>VBOL01000122.1 GCA_005887945.1 Nitrospirota bacterium | reverse complement strand
ATTGCCCCCGGCCTCTGTTTGACGTGGCTATGCAGCAATCGCTTCCGCTGCTACAATCTCTGCCAGAATCTCTTGTCTACTTGCTTCCAGGTCCCAGACCTGTCCGGTTACGTCACAGAGTTCCTGCATCAGCCGACACACCTGGCGGCGTTCGTCGCCCGTGAGTGTATCGACCGCACTTTCCATGACACCTAGCCCAGCAAGAATGATGTGCGTCTCTTTCTCTGTCATGTGACCCCCTTTTTGTGTTGGTGAACTGCTGCAATCCTACCAGCCTGAGCCAGCAAGTCTGTACCACAGAAGGACTAGCGCGTAGGTGTTATACCTTACGTATCTGTATGACTCCCATGGGTTCCACTTGCGGATGATGGGTTCATCCCTTAGCACTTTCAACCACGCGAGCACCTGCACCTCTAGCTCGGCCAGTGAGTCGTCATGTGGAGCTATGTACCAATCTTGATGGTCCCGCTTGCGTCTACGGTCATGAATCTGGCTGCGTTGGTCGTGGATTGTACGGTCACAGCTCCCGGATGTTGCGTGCCCTCTACTACGATGCCCTCCCCGAGATAGCCTCGACCGATTGCGAACATGACGTGATCCCCTAGCGCCAACACGTCACCATTGAAATCTCTTGGCTGTGATAGGGGCAGGTTGATGGAGCGTATGTCTTCGGTACTTGTACCTTGTGACATGGCTACGCCACTGTGACAACTACGCTGGTGTCAGTCGTCACCACATGCCCGGCTACCGTCTCTGTCACGCGAATAACCAGCGTATAGGGTGAGCCAGCTACGAGGTTGGTCTTGTCGTCAATGGTTAAGACTCCTACGGCACTCACTGCGAACACGTCACCCGTGTTGCCGCTGTGGATCGTGACAGTCGTGTCCCCATCCTGAACCGGGATAGATCCTGCCACTACGCCATTATCTGCTGCGGCGGCTGCTACGCTCCAAGCCTGGGATGTGTCACCCCTGTCCGTGCGAGTCGTGGCCTGGTCCGTGTAAAGTCTCTTGGAACAAGGCCTCTCTCGCGGCGGGATGCTCTGGGTTTGACTCCTGCGTGGCCTGCCACTGCTCTTGCTTGGCTGTGTGCTGTGCCCTATACGTCGGTTCGTCGATGTCAGCTTCCAACAGAAATGGATCATAGGCATCATTCCACCACACAGGTAGCGCGGTGCTGATCGGGGGCAACTCGATTCCTAAGCGTTCGATGCGCTCTTCCACTTCACTGCGACACATGCGAGCGACTGTCTTCCTGCTGGCAAACTTTATTGTAGCCATGGGGCACGCTCCGTTCTGATTTCCTACTCCCGCTCCAGCACTTCTCGCAGGTGGCGTGACTGACTCCGCTCCGCATCGTGCTCATTGCGAGCAGAGGGAAACATGGCACCGCACTGACAGCCGTACCACTGCTGGCCCCATAGCTTGAGCCGATGGAAGGGTAGTTCCTCAGTTGGTGACGGCTTCATCGCAGGCCTCCACATGTTGCAGCATGGCGTTGAACGCCTCAGCGCGTGACACGGCCAGATAGAAGAGGACGCCACAGGCACAGCGCCAAGGTCCATCCGGTTGAAGCAAGTGAACTACCTTCTTAATTCTCTTCGGTCGGTTCTTCATCGCTGACCCTCACTGGAGCGGTCGCAGGACGCGACACTGCCTCCGGTCTCAACACGCCTGCCCCATCCACCAAGCGCATCCAATCTGGGCGCTGGTCTACGAAAATCTCCTCTGTCTGTCCGTCACTGTATTCGATGAACTCGATCATGTGTGTTTGTTCCTTTCGTCTTCTCTTGTTCGTGATTCGTCTACAAACTCTTGATAGGTCGCTTCAAGCTTCCTCGGATCGTAGGTGATCCGGTCGGCGTAGAAGACCAGCGCCTTGCTAATGAGCATCGAAACGCTCGGCAATTCTTCAGGGCTCCACTTCTCCACCATGGCCTCGGTGAGGCGTTCAAGGACTTGGGCGGCTTCCGGTGAGAGACGAACACTCTTGACTGGGGCTGATTGATCTACGTTCTTATGTCTGCGTGGGTATCGTCGGCGTAACATAGGGACTCCTTCTGATTACAGTTTGGGAAAAAAGGAAAATGGCACGGTGTACTTCGCAAGGTGATGGACGACTGGCTGACTGACAAGCCCGTGGGCTGGAGCGGTTCTACTAGGCTACTAGGGAAGCGACTATCTCGATGGTCTAGCTAGGCCATGAGCTAAGCGGTAATTTAAGTGTGGAACAACACAGGCCCAACGGCCTTCGCCTCGACGGCTCCGGTTTCTCTCGGTCATAAGGTAGGCGAGTTAGTAAACACTGAAGAACACTGCACGGTTTATCTGGCTACTAGATGAGCAGATCAAACCCTGGCGGTTATCTAGGCTACTAGGTGGGTGGATCAAACTCGGCTCTTGTGGTGTCCCCCTTGTAGTGTGCATGCGACTGACAGCCAGCGGTTCTATGCTCTTAGTACGGAGTGCATCTAGACAGCCTGAAAAACAAAGGGGATTCTGTCTAACAAGCAGTGTGCTGGATTCTACGTAGAAGACGAAAGGATACACCGCTAGATGTAGTGGTGGAGTAGGGCTCTGCCTGCGTTGGTGCCTACGGCTCTGTATACCAGACTATTTCAGTCAAGATTAAACGCAGGCAGCCACGCTCCCTACTGTATCCAATAAGATACACCAGGCAGAGCCGAACACCCCAACCGGACAGAGCCTCGAACCTCAACGGATATATTATCCCTTGGGCTCGCTTGTTTATCAAATCGTGGGGCGGCACCGGGGGAACTTGGTCGCTGCCAACCCTCGTCTACATTGAGATATTTTGTCGCACACCTAGGGACTTCTCTAGGCATACGGTGTCCCGGCGTAGCGACGTTCGAACTCCGCGCCCATGACCAGAACTGCATGATTCTCCGCACACGCTCGATTTGTTTGAGGTTTTACCTGTCGCCGAAATTTGGGGAAACCGTGGTCCATGCAGAGCGAGGACAGAGCCCCCGCCTGAACCCATTGTGGCTCAAGCAGGGGGCTATTGGTGGGGTATTGGCAGAATATCCCGGCCTGAGTAGACATGCACCACTGAGACCGGCCCGTAGCATCCCGAAACAGATAGCCTCTGGTGGCGACCTTTGTTCGCGCTGTGACCGTTCTTGGTCGATCTGGCGGTTAGTCTCTGCCATGCGCTGTTGATATTCCCGTTCTCCGCTGTCCATGATGCGGGCCACCTCGGATGGACTGAGGTGGGAGCGATACTTGGCAGCAAAGTAGGCAGCTTTCTCTTCCCTGCTGCAGGGCGCACATTCCTCAAGGGTGTACTTCATCTTCCCCTGATCGGCCTCAAACTGCTGTGCCACTTCGCATCATTCAGCGCGGTCCATTCCTCTTGGGTTTGTATGTGCGCTGCGCAACCGGCCAGAGCCGTGAACAGAGCCAGCCCCAACACCGCCAGCCCCAGTCATAGCATCAAGGTGCGCCTGCGTGGTTCCGGCTTCCTCTGACTGGGCTGACGCAGTTCGGCGACATAATCCAGCCACTCTTGTTCAGCGTGCCCCCTCTTCTGTGCTATCGTATCCATCTTGCGCCTCCTATGTTGATGGTGTATGGTGCCCCAATGATGCTCACGGTGACCTTTAACTTCCGCAATATTCCTTGAACCCCTAACTACGGAGAACGGCTATGATTTTAACGGATACGTCAATTCATAGCCGCGTTCAATCACCGTAACTCATCCCACCACGAGGACCGGTCATGGGGAACGAGCCCAGGCTGGGCAGCAAGGTCTTTTATAAAATTGGCGAAGTCAGCCAGATTGCCAAGCTACCGGCTTACGTGTTGCGATTCTGGGAGTCAGAATTCCCGTTTCTCAAGCCGAAGAAAAGTCGTGGGAATCAGCGGCTCTATGTCAAGCGAGAAGTCGAAACAGTATTGGAGATCAAGCGGATGCTCTATGAAGAAGGGCATACACTTGCAGGCGTCAAACGGTATTGGGCCAGGCGAGGCCGGGTGGCAAGCCAACGGGTGCGCCCCAAAGAACTTGCGCAGAAACTGCGAGGGAATCTCCAGGCGATTCTCAAAGTTTTGGAGTCGCATTCTGACTGACGGCGGTCCCGCCTCGTCTCTTCCGAGCCGATTGCATTCCAGCCGCCTCCAAGGAGACAATGCGGGAGATGGTAAAATTGAATGAGCGTGTCGGGGCGTGGCGCAGCCCGGTAGCGTACTCGCTTGGGGTGCGAGTGGTCGGCCGTTCAAATCGGCTCGCCCCGACCAAATACCGTGAAGGGTAACGGATCGGGCGTGGCAGGAGACGTTGGACAGCTCTCTTGGATTATCGCCTGACCCAAGACCGATCGAAGAAGCTGCCGCCGGCAGCTTTTTTTTTCCAGACGAGCCTATGCGCATTCTGGTCACCAACGATGATGGAATTCACTCGCTTGGTTTGACGGCGCTCGCCAAGGCCTTGTCGAGAGTGGGCGAGGTGTGGGTGGTCGCGCCGGATCGCGAACGGACTGCCGTGGCGCATTCGGTGACGCTTCATAAACCGCTGCGAGTGCATCAGCTTGGGACACGGATCTACGCTGTCAACGGAACCCCGGTCGATTGTGTGAATCTTGCCGTGCTGAAGGTCATGTCGGCACCACCCGATCTCCTCGTGTCAGGGATTAATAAAGGCGTGAACCTTGGCGACGACGTGTTGTATTCTGGGACGGTCTCGGCGGCAATGGAAGGGACGATCCTCGGTGTCCCCTCTATGGCTGTGTCACAGGAGGGGCAGGAACATTTTTATTTCGATGCTGGGGCTCGGTATGCCGTTCGTATCGCTCGTTTGATCCTGAAAGAGGGTTTGCCGGACGAAACGCTTGTGAATCTCAACATTCCGAATCGGGCGTTCAGGTCGATCACCGGAGTCCGAGTCACCTGTCTCAGCCGCAGGCGCTTCGACAATCCGATCATTGAAAAGATCGATCCGCATGGCCGGACCTACTATTGGATTGCCGGGACCCGCGTGTCGTGGAGCAGAAGCAAGGATGCCGACCATGAGGCGCTTGAGCAAGGGGCGGTTTCGCTCACCCCTATTCACCTCGATACGACAAATTATGGTGTGTTGGATCGATTTCGGAAATGGGAAACGGTGCGTCGGCCAGATGTGCGTCGGGTAGCTGCATCGTCGAAGCCGAAGGGCAAGCAGAGGAGCTAGGGTGCTGTGGGGAATCTGATCGAAGCGATCATTACAGAGATCAGCCGATTTATCGTGTCGATGATCTCGACGTTCGGCTACACCGGTATTTTCCTCACCATGGCCATTGAGAGCGCCTGCATTCCATTGCCCAGCGAAATCATCATGCCTTTTTCCGGGTATCTCGTGACGACGGGACAGTTCACGATGCTGGGCGTGACATTGGCCGGAGCCATCGGGAACGTCGCGGGGTCGCTTGTGGCCTACTACGCCGGTGTGTGGGGCGGTCGGCCCTTCTTCGAGCGATACGGGCCCTATATGTTGGTGTCGGTAAGAGACATCGAGATGGCGGATCGATGGTTCGCCAAGTATGGCGAGGCAGCCGTATTTTTCGGCCGGATGCTTCCAGTCGTCCGGACCTTTATCTCCTTGCCCGCCGGCATCGCCGGTGTGAACATTTATCGGTTCATACTCTTCACCTTTCTCGGTTCGCTGCCCTGGTGCTATCTCCTGGCCTATATCGGCGTGAAAATGGGAGAGCAGTGGGAGCATCTGAGAGACTACTTCCATCAATTCGATATTGTGATCGGCGTTGGGCTCGCCTTGGCCATCGGCTACTTCGTGTGGTCGCATTGGCCAAGGCGCCAGCCGAAACTGGAGTCATAGGCAGCCCATGCTCTCGATCTACAACACGCTCACGGGAAAAAAGGAGCCGTACCACTCGCTCCAGCCTAAGACCGTTCGGATGTATGTCTGCGGCGTGACAGTCTACGACTATTGCCACTTGGGCCATGCCCGCAGCGCGCTCGTCTTCGATATGATCAGGCGCTATCTGGAATACTCCGGTTATACCGTCAAGTTCGTTAAAAACTTTACGGATGTTGATGACAAAATCATCAAGCGAGCCAACGAGCAAGGAGTCTCCTGCGAGGAGATCACGTTCAAATATACTCAGGCCTACTATGAAGACATGGCGAAACTGGGCATTCTCCCAGCCTCCAAAGAACCCAAAGCTACCGAACACATGGAGGACATCAAGACGCTCATCGACAAATTGGTAAAAAAAGACATCGCCTATCAAGTCGACGGTGATGTGTACTTTCAGGTGGAGCGCTATCCCGCTTACGGCCGTCTCTCAAAACGACGGCTGAATGACATGCAGGCGGGAGCGAGAGTCGAGGTCGACGAGAGAAAACGCCATCCGATGGATTTCGCTCTTTGGAAGAGCAGCAAGCCGGGCGAGCCCTCATGGGAAAGCCCCTGGGGGGCCGGGCGTCCCGGCTGGCACATCGAATGTTCCGCCATGTCGATGCGCCATTTGGGTGAGACCTTCGATATTCATGGCGGGGGGATGGATCTCATTTTTCCTCACCACGAAAACGAAATCGCGCAGTCCTGTGGCGCCACTGGCAAGGAGTTTGCGCGCTACTGGATTCACAACGGATTCGTCCAGATCAATCAGGAGAAGATGTCCAAGTCGCTGGGGAATTTCTTTACGATTCGGGAGATCTTTGAGAAATCACCGTGGCCTCAAGAAGAAACGGGGGAGATGCTGCGCTATTTCTTGCTCGGGACCCATTATCGCAGCCCGTTGGATTTTTCCGATCAAAGTTTGCAGGAAGCGAAGAATGCACTGGATGGGTTCTATGATTTGTTTCAGCGGTTAAGTGAGACTGAGCAGCGTACAACTTGCGACGGCGAGCTCGTATCGACAGTCGACCGTGCCAGAATGGCCTATAGCCAGCCACTGGACGATGATTTCAATACGCCGATGGCACTTGCGGTGATTCAGAATCTCCGGGGGAACGTGAATAGGCTTCTTGAGCAGGGGCTCTCTACTGAAAGTCGTCAACGGGCCCGCGCGGCGTTTCGGGAGTTTGGTAATGTCCTAGGTTTGTTCCAATTAGTTAAGTGGCAGTTCTACCAGGTGACGCTCAAAGGATTCGAAGAGGTTCCCGTTAGAGGTGTGGAGCAGGCCAGGGTTAAAGAAGTACTTTCCGAAACTGACGTTGAAATAAAGTTAACGGAACGCAATGAAGCCAGAAAACAGAAGAACTTCAAGAAGGCCGACGAGATTCGTCAGTTCCTCGCATCCCACGGCATCGTCATCGAGGACAAGCCCGATGGCACCAGCCGGTGGAAGCGATAGTCAGCCGGAGTTGATTTATGGGCTGCATGCCGTGCGCGAGGCCTTGCGCGCCGGCTCGCGTCCGCTTCAGCGGCTGCTCATGCTGCGGACCGATCGGCAATTTGCCGATCTCGCGCAGCTGGCGAAGGCGCAGCGAGTCCCCGTTCACATCGAACCTCCGCCTGCCTTCGATCGATTGGTGCCGGGTGGAAATCACCAGGGTGTGATCGCCCTCATCGCCGCGAAATCCTACGACACGACGGAGCAGATTCTCGAGCGGGCGAAGACGCGAGGTGAGCGGCCCTTTCTCGTGCTCCTTGATGGGGTCGAAGATCCGCACAACTTGGGAGCGGTTTTGCGGACGGCCGAAGCGGCAGGTGTCCATGGGGTGTTCATCCCGGAGCGTCGTGCAGTCGGCCTGACGTCGGTGGTGGCGAAAGTATCGGCCGGAGCGCTCGATCATATCTCCGTCGGGCGCGTGGGCAATCTGATTCGTCTGATTCAGGATCTCAAAGAGGCCGGCCTGTGGGTCTACGGCGTGGACCCACAGGCGGCGAAGCTCCATACTGACATCGACATGACCGGACCGATCGCGCTGGTGTTTGGAGGGGAAGGAGAAGGCCTTCGCCCTGGTGTGTTGGGGGAGTGCGACGACCACATCAGGATTCCGATGCAGGGCCGCATACAGTCGCTGAATGTCTCAGCTGCAGCAGCCGTCACTTTGTTCGAAGCGGTCCGCCAGCGTCGCAGGGGCGTCGTGCCGGCGGCGATGCCTACCCCCGACTATTCATGAATGCCTACTGCGTCGTCCGACTCCTCTTGCCCGGCGGGGCTTTTCTCGTTCGGCCTCCGCGACGGACTGCTAGTACGCCCCTCTCGGCCGTACTTGCGAGAAACCCCGGCGAGCTTCGGTCTCGAACGCCTCGCGACGGCACTCATGAATAATCCGGGCTAGCGAATCTTGATCGTCCCGTCTTGGATCGCGGTTTTGAGCAGTTGAGCGGTGTTCGACACGCGCATCTTTTTCATCATGTTGGCCCGATGCGCCTCGACGGTTTTGACGCTGATCTTGAGTCGTTGACCGATTTCCTTGTTCTTGAACCCGGCCCAAATCAGTTCAAGGATCTCCTGCTCCCGGCTGGTGAGCGATTCAGGCCGCTTTTTGCGGGGTGGCGGGGTCAGATTGGCAAGGGAAGGTTTGGTTTTCGTCTTTGCAGTCCGTGCCATTATCTTGTTCTCCTTTGGCGAATAAAATAGTACGGTATAATTCAACTTGACGGAGAAACGCGCAAGAACAAACCCTCGCCCAGCAGGCAGCGGATTATAGAGGACTCTCTCGCCATAAGTAAACTGCAGGAGATTGGCTCTAGTGAAACTACCTATATTATTTCATTTGGCATGCAAAGTGACTCGGGTGTTCCGAGCCAGAGTCTGTTCCTGAGTCGAGTATGCATGAATGGTCTCTTTATCTTGCGGTCGGGACCCTCGGCGCGCTGATCGGCAGTTTTCTCAACGTCTGCATCTTCAGACTGCCCCGAGGTGAATCGATTGTTTGGCCCTGCTCCCATTGCCCCTCGTGCGCTCACCCTATCGAGTTCTACGACAATATTCCTCTGCTGAGCTATCTGTGGCTTGGTGGACGCTGCCGGGCTTGCCGCGTGCCAATTTCGATACGCTATCCCCTCGTTGAAGCCACCAATGCTCTCGGCTATCTCACAATCTTATGGTACTTCGGTCCAAGTTGGACGGCTGCCCTGTATGCCCTGTTGTTTTCGGCGTTGGTCGTGGTGACGGGAACGGATCTCACTCATAAGATGATCCCCAATGTCATTACCATACCGGGAATGGTGGTCGGACTTCTGGGGGCAGTGACCGTTTTGCCAGTGGGTGTGATCAATTCTGTGCTCGGTCTCACCGTGGGAGGCGGCATCCTCTGGCTCCTGGCCTGGCTGAGCCCCTATCTCTTCGGCAAGGAGGGAATGGGAGGAGGCGATATCAAGTTGCTAGCTATGATCGGTGCGTTTCTTGGCTGGAAGCCGGCGCTCCTCACCATCATGATCGGTTCGCTCACTGGTTCTATCATCGGCATCAGCTTGATCGCTCTGCGCATCATCAAGCGTGATGACTATATTCCCTTTGGCCCCTTCCTCGTGTTAGGAGCCCTCCTTGCCATGTTCTTCGCCCAGCCGCTCCTTGATTGGTACCAAGGTCTTCTTGGCCCTGCCTTCTAACACTCTCCCTGTATCTCTTCGGGCGAATCCCTGTATCTAAATAGTGAGGTGCCTTTCCGGTTTCCTTCCTCTTTCTTGGCCAGTGCACGGACTGCTCCGCTTCCATGGTTCCGCGTGACAACGCGAAACCGCGCGAACTTGCGAAGTATTCCGCTCCTGTTCCTCACAAAGCATTCAGTCATCTGGGCGTGGACCAGCTTGGGCACGGGTCTTGGAGACCAAGTTCATCCTCGTAAGGAGAACTTCTCTGCGAGAGCGGGGCATGCCGAGAGCATCACAGATACAGATACAGGAACAAGGCTGGAGTCTGATAGAGCTCCTCATCGTACTGGCGATCATGGGGATCATGACTGTGTTGACCGGGCCGAGTTATCAGACCTTGTCCGCAAGGGGCCAGGCGCGCAGCGCCACCGTAGAGATTGCTTCGGAGCTCCGGCTCGCAAGACAACTGGCGATGGCCAGGCGAGAGCGACTTCGTGTCATATTCGATCGAGAGGGCCGTACGATCACGCTTCGACGTGCGGATGCCGAGGGCATCCTGCACGTTTATAAGTATGCGGACAAGGGAGTGGTCGTGGAGGAGCCAACCGCTGGACCTGAACTTCTGTTTCATCCCAGCGGTCGGTCGGCGACCCCTACAACCATTCGCGTGCGAGACAGTCAAGGCCGGGAAACCACGTTCACTGTGAGTATCACCGGAAGAGTGTCCGTATCATGATGCGGGACCGATTATTTCATGCCGAGGGCGGAGCCAGTTTTGCCGAAGTGCTTGTGGCTATGGCGCTGACGTTGACCGGGTTGGCCGGTGCGATGGGGGCGTTTCAGGCAGCAGAGCGGAGTCTTCGAACGGGGACATTGGCGACACGTGCCCTGGCGATGGCGGAATCGCGGATCGAAGCGAAACGATCTGCGCGATGGGATCGTCTCTTGCTGGACGATCTCAATCGCGATGGTGTCCCAGACCTTGTCATGCTTGACGATGGAGCAGGCGGCGATGTGCTGGCCGGTGATGGAGTGTACTCCGCTAGTTGGGACCAGGATGGCGTCCATCTGATCTGGACGGTGACGCCGAGCCGTTCCGGTTCGCTGTCGGCTTCGGGGCATGTCCTGATTGAGGCTCGCGCAGTCTACACAGCCGGCGAGGGCCAGCGTGAAGTACGCGTCGGCACCCTTCGGGCTAATCCAGTGTTCGTTGGTAGCCAGTAACGTATCGCCACTCGAAGTAGACAGGATGCGGACAGGAAGGCATATAAGAGACACGTACCATAGAATACAGACAGAGGCAGGGATCAGCCTGACCGAGTTGATGTTTGCCATGGCGGCTGGGTTGGTCGTCTTGGGCGCCACGCTTCAAACCCTGACCTATTTCCAGCAACAGTTTATGAGGCAACAACGTGAGGTTGCGCAACAGCAAGATCTTCGCCTTGGGTTAGAAGTTCTTGAGCAGGAATTACGGCTCGCGGGGTCCGGTTCTCTCACCACGGCGGCTTCGGACTCAGTGGAGTTTTCGGCGAACCTGCAAGGCCTTTCGACGACGGTCACGGCAGCGGCGGCGATTGGCCAAACGGCTCTGTCGGTCGAAGACGGGCGAGGGTGGGATGATCGGAAAACCATTGTGGCCTGTTGGGCCGAGCGCTGCGAGACGCTTGCCCTGGCTCGTGATGGACAACGGCATCTGCTTACGGTGGCGCAGCCGCTGACAAGGGCGATTCCATCCGGAACCTTTGTCTCCCTCCTGAATCATGTCCGCTACTACAGCCGTCGCGATGACCAGGGTGTTCTAAGGTTGCTACGACAGGTCGATGGCGGCGCGAGTGTCCTGGTCGGAGATATCAGGGAGGTTCGGTTCTCCTACTGGGATGAAAACGGGCAGGCTGTGACACAACCCGCGCTCGTCAAGCTGGTCGTCGTTGAGGTGATGATGTCCGATCAAGGAATCCGAGCGGTTCGAGAAATTAGCCTCAGGACATAACGGCGACACCTCTAAATAAGCATGAGAGTGAGGATATGGGGATGGAAGAACGGCGCGCATCAGAATTCATGAATCTGTGCGACAAGGGTCACGTGCTTCTTGCAGCGCTCATGCTGATTTTTCTGCTTGGAATCGCCGGTATGACGTCTCTGTATCTGGCAGGTCAGGATGGACCGGGCATCAGCGCCATGAAAGAGGACAACATCGCGCAACAGTTGGCCGACGGTGTGGCGGATGTTGTAATGAGTTGGTTCCACGATCCGAGTACGACACCGATCGTGGTCGCTGGACTGCTCGATAAGCGTCAAGGGGACCTTGCGAGCGGGCCGTCGTTCTTTGACATAGCCGGGCATTCGCAGTTTGTCGGGACCGCTGACCGTCCCGACATCCTCCTTGATGCGTCGAACCAGGCGGACAATCAGACGCTAAATGATTCGCCCCACGGCTTCCACAATGCCCTGGGAGGACTTGGTCGGATTCTTAAGTTGAAAGTATATGGTCCTCTGCAGCCAGGCTTGCTGAGCACGGTTGAGGTAACGGCCACGACGGTCGATCGCTGGCCAGTCGCACGAACGGTTCAGCTTCAGCTTGGGTCGGTGTCGATTCCCGCGGTTCGCGCGGCGGTGCAAGTCGGGCAGACTCTCGGCGCCATGCAGACAGGCGGTGAATCTCCCGTCATGGTCCATTGGGGCGATCAACGGGTATTGGGCGATCTCGCGGTGCAGCGAGTCGAGGATCTGGTCCTCAAGAGCAACAGCGCGTCGGTGACGGGTCAGTCGTATGACCAGATGCTGTATGCGCAGGATCGCTGGACGGAATATTGGATTGGAGGGAGCGTCTCAGTCATCTCTCCTCCACCCGGCCAAAGTGCGAATCCTCCGCTTCCTGAAAACGTACATCTGCACCAATATCCGACGCCTGGGGTGAGGCTCGATCAGTGGGACTACGATTCACTCAAGAAGATCGCGCTGCGCTGGGGGACCTATTATCGACTCGATCGTGTGGGGCAGCTTCATCCGCAGGGGGCCTCGGACTCGGATCAGGGAATCGCGCCTGAAGGCGCGCTGGAATCTCAAGCCATCGGAGACCATCGTGGATTGGTCTTCATCGACACAGTCGATGGGCAATCGCCGCGTGTCGATAATATGGGAACGCTGGTGCTGGATACGGACTATCTTGAAGGGCTTCTGGTCGTGCAAGGTCATATGGTGCTCAGGCCTCGTGCAGCAGGGAAATCTGTTCCGGTCCTCAGTCCATCTCCGCCGGGGACACAGTCGCTAGGGGCAAGGGTGCCGGTGCAATTGTCCGGCATTCACGTCAACGGCCTGCTGTATGCGGCGGGTGCGATCAGGATTGAACGATCCGCTCGCTTGTACGGGGCGATGATCGCAGGACAGAGCGTGACGTCGATCGGAACCGGTACTGTCATCGAGGTCTGGTACAACGCCGATTTGGCACAGGGACTCTTTCGGGGGCTTCCGGTTGTGTATCGGGCGCCTGGAACCTGGCTGGTAAAGTACTAGCAGGCTGCGGAAAAACTCTGAGGGCACGCCGAATTTCACCGGTCTGCACGTCTGGGATAACAAGAGTACCCACGCAGAATAGCCGGGCGACACAGGAGGGACGAGCGGGACGGGCGATCGTCCAAATTCCGAAGTCCGAGGTCTTCGGAACGTCGAACCCAGAACTTCGAACTTCGGATAGCGCCTTTCTCGAATGTCTCGCGCTTCGCGCGGCACGGTCTATGGCCGCTGGCGGACTTTTTCAGCATCCTGCTAGAGGCTGGGGATTGAGATGCGACACCGGAGATGACCGTCGAGACGGACATCCTGAGCGGAGGAAGGGGAAGCAAGACGGAGGGAAGTGATGGTTCTTCCAAGAAAGGAAACCGTGGGGCGAAATCGTCTCGCACGATAGAGCAGAACGTGCTGGATGCGCTGGTCTATCGCGGAATCATCAGTCAGGCTGAGGTGTTGGCGGCAGTCGACGATTCGAAGGCCGGTACCTTCGATCTAGAAACGGTGCTCCTCGACCGCTATCGTGTTCCAAAACACGCCTTAGGGTCCGCCCTGAGCGATTTTTATCAATGTCCCTACCTGCCGTATGACGAACGAACGGTCATCGATGCCGACCTGCTGAAAACACTCAACCTCGATTCACTCAAGAAGATCGCGCTGCGCTGGGGGACCTATTATCGACTCGATCGTGTGGGGCAGCTTCATCCGCAGGGGGCCTCGGACTCGGATCAGGGAATCGCGCCTGAAGGCGCGCTGGAATCTCAAGCCATCGGAGACCATCGTGGATTGGTCTTCATCGACACAGTCGATGGGCAATCGCCGCGTGTCGATAATATGGGAACGCTGGTGCTGGATACGGACTATCTTGAAGGGCTTCTGGTCGTGCAAGGTCATATGGTGCTCAGGCCTCGTGCAGCAGGGAAATCTGTTCCGGTCCTCAGTCCATCTCCGCCGGGGACACAGTCGCTAGGGGCAAGGGTGCCGGTGCAATTGTCCGGCATTCACGTCAACGGCCTGCTGTATGCGGCGGGTGCGATCAGGATTGAACGATCCGCTCGCTTGTACGGGGCGATGATCGCAGGACAGAGCGTGACGTCGATCGGAACCGGTACTGTCATCGAGGTCTGGTACAACGCCGATTTGGCACAGGGACTCTTTCGGGGGCTTCCGGTTGTGTATCGGGCGCCTGGAACCTGGCTGGTAAAGTACTAGCAGGCTGCGGAAAAACTCTGAGGGCACGCCGAATTTCACCGGTCTGCACGTCTGGGATAACAAGAGTACCCACGCAGAATAGCCGGGCGACACAGGAGGGACGAGCGGGACGGGCGATCGTCCAAATTCCGAAGTCCGAGGTCTTCGGAACGTCGAACCCAGAACTTCGAACTTCGGATAGCGCCTTTCTCGAATGTCTCGCGCTTCGCGCGGCACGGTCTATGGCC
>VBOL01000120.1 GCA_005887945.1 Nitrospirota bacterium | reverse complement strand
ATTGTGACATTCACCCCGCACCTCGTACCGATGAACCGCGGCATCTTGAGCACCGCCTACTGTCGGCTGAAGAGTCCGATGACGTTGCCAGACCTGCGCGCCCTATATCGAACCTTTTACAAAGGTGAGCAATTCGTCAGATTCCAGGAAGACATCATGCCGAATCCGCGCTACATCAAGGGTTCTAACTATTGCGACATCGGAGTCTATCTAGACTCCCGCGCAGGATCGGTCATTACGGTAGCCGCGCTGGATAATCTTGTGAAAGGCGCCGCAGGCCAAGCCATTCAAGCCATGAACCTCATGCTGGGCTTTCCTGAGGAAACAGGCTTGACGGCTCCCGCTGCTTATCCCTAGTCCAGATTGAGCAGGATGTCTCCTTCACGAGCATGGCCAAACAATCACCTACCGCATCTCCACGCCGCGGGATCACCGCACCGCAGGGGTTCCGCGCAGCCGGCATCCATTGCGGCATCAAGAAACCAGGCTTGCTCGACCTCGCGCTCGTCGTCTCAGAACAGAGTGGCCCCATCGCCGGGGTCTTCACGCAAAATCAGGTGGTCGCGGCACCGGTCATTGTCGATCGCCTGCACCTGCGCCAGGGAATCGGACGGGCCATTCTCGTCAACAGCGGTAACGCGAACGCCTGTACCGGCGCCAAGGGATTAGCAGCCGCAAAGAAAACCGCAACGTTGCTCGCTCGACACATTGGCGTCCCCTCACACCATGTCTTCATCGGATCCACCGGCGTGATCGGTCGTGTGTTACCGATCAATCGAATCACCAAGGGAATACCACAGCTGCTCACTCAGCTCAGCGACCGTGGAGGCCTGGATGCCGCTCGGGCAATCATGACGACCGACCCGCGCCCGAAGTCCATCGCCATTCAGGACAGCATCGGCGGTTGCTTGATTACCATTGGCGGGATGGCGAAGGGCTCTGGAATGATCCATCCCAACATGGCCACGATGCTGGCCTATTTCACCACAGACGCCTCGATCACGAGGAGCGCCCTCCAACGGGCGATCAGCCTGGCAGTCAACGAGTCATTTAATTGCATCTCGGTTGATGGAGACACGAGCACCAACGATACCGTCCTGTGCTTGGCGAACGGCATGGCTCAGAACCGCACGATCAAAGAAGGTACGGTTGCCTTCCGTCGGTTCCTGCTGCTCCTGACAGAAGCCTGCCAGGCACTCGCGCTGGCCATTTGTCGCGACGGGGAAGGCGTCACCAAGGTGGTGAACATTGAGGTGATCGGTGCAGCGACCGTGGCGCAGGCACGGCAGGTGGCCCAAACCATTGCGACCTCGAACTTGGTGAAGACCGCCCTGTTCGGCGAGGATGCCAATTGGGGTCGTGTGATGGCGGCGATCGGACGAGCCGGGGTCCCGATTAACCCCTCGAAGCTGAACGTGTGGTTTGGCGGGGTCCCGATGGTACAGCGAGGAACTGGACTCGGACTCGCTGCTGAATCCCGAATCGCGAAGGTCTTTCACCAGAAAGAATTTACGATCGCCGTCGGGCTTGGGCAAGGTCGTCACCGGGCCCATATGTGGACGACCGATCTGTCGTTTGACTATATCCGCATTAACGCAAGCTATCGATCTTAGAAGCCTGTACGACATTGACCTTGGGACTGCGGCGAACGGCAAGGTCGGACAGGCTCCTAGAGCATAATTCCATGGTGGCAGTTTGATTTCTTGCGGTGAAAGGCGCAGAATAATACGCCAATTCCATGAAGCACCGATGTGTACTATAATCCCGTGTCGCCTTCGCCAATCCGCCCCACAAAATTATTGAAGAGCAGAGTTGCGCCCTCCTGGTGTCCTTCGCCATGAGGACGTTGTTGTCTGTGCAGCGGTAGCCACCATCGACATGACGTCTTGGGGCTTAACATCAGCGAGAAGGAGATTGAGATGAAACGACTGGCAGCCCTCTTGGCCATGCTGATCCTGGGATCGCCCACGCTTGCCCTGGCGGCGGAACATAGTGCAGGGTATAGGGGAATC
Organism: Nitrospirota bacterium; assembly: GCA_005887945.1. Taxonomy (GTDB): domain Bacteria; phylum Nitrospirota; class Nitrospiria; order Nitrospirales; family Nitrospiraceae; genus Palsa-1315. The sequence continues at coordinate 5,890 of VBOL01000120.1, read as the reverse complement.
GGAATGCTCTACTTCACCTTCATGGCCGCGATCTTGATCTATGGCGTCTACGATAGCTTCGGCAAGAAGGCCATGTATGTGGCGGCGCCAATCATTGTGGTCGGGCTCTATCTGCTGTTACCCGAGAGCTAAATACTGACGACAGGACGCGATGAAAAAGAAGGACTGGCGGGCCTAGGCCTGCCAGTCCTTCTTTTTGAGTTTCCGTGATTGCTATTTCTTCGTGAGGTACTGAAAGTCTTTATTAGCGAGGGCATTCAATCATACGTGAGTCCGCTCATGAGCGTCCGCTTGATTTCCGCCTGCCAGGCCGGTTTTATATGAAAATTCGTACCATTCAGGGTCGGCGCTGGAGAGACAGATGAACTTGGCTTTGGGAATCGCCATGCGTTGGCTCTCGGAGGCCAGAATGATCGAACCCTGCTTGGCGACGGAATAGCAATAGTACCCCCAGGCATCGTTGTCGGCCAAGACATAGACTGGTAGCCGATACTCTTCATGCAGTCATCGTCCCAAGTACCGAACCCCGTGAGGCGGTTGCCGTTCCCCGTCAACAGCACGCAGTTATGCGCCGCCAGAACTTGCCTTCCGAGAGGCGATTCCACTGCGTGCTTTTTCGAGCAGACGCACGAAGTCCACCGTGTAGCGACAGATTTCCGCATACTTCGGCTCGACAATAGACGGGACCGAGTAGCCTCCTTTCACCCAGCTTGGCGCAATCCACGCGATCGTCTCGTCGCCGAACAGGAGCAGGCCGAACACACTCCCGCCGTTCTCCACACACACATGTACCTCTTCACGAAGCTTCACGAGCAACACTTCCAGATTCTGGATGATCGGGTCCGACTCGTCCGGGGCATCGAACGTATTCTCGTGCGAGTCCTGATTGGTGTGTTCGTCCGGTAGTAGATCTCACTGAGTGAGGACGTCAATTCCGCGTGCGGTAGTTTGGAAAGGGCGTCCGAGACTAACATAGTCTGTATGAAATTCTTAGCCATGCCTTAGTTGAAGAATGAACGCGCCTGTTTCTTGTCTCCCATCTCCGGCAGACCCTTGCATTCGTCGAAGGTCACGTTCGAAAGTGCGCGGATCAAAATCGCCATCGCCGGATCTTTTCCGTGCTGAGTGGCTCTGCCTTCGATGGAGATATAGGCTTCGGCGCAGATGCAGGTGGCTTCTGCCTCGCCATTCATCTTCTCAAGAAATTTAAATGACGAAACCGGGCGGCATTGTGCACAGATTGAATAGATCAGCAAACCCTCACTGTCATTCCCTGCGAGAGAAATGGCAAAGCGTACCTTTAGCAGGCTGCTGAAACAGTCACTTTTCTCACTCGCCCGCCCTGAGGCTGCCACGACAGCCTCTTTACCCAGGAACGCGCCTTGTCCCAAGCAATACCGCAGCAAGCGAGGTAGGCTGAGGTCGAGGTCAAGGTTGAGCAAAGATTCGACTCGCTTCATCTCACCCGTAACCTTCCAATAACGCCGGCAGGTTTTTGAGCATCCTTCGGGAAGGTTCTCCTGTTGTGCCACACGTGCGGCCCATTGAAGTTCTAGCGTGCCACAATAGTTTTCCCACAGCCTGCTAGACGGTAGCGTGAATGACGAGACGCAAAGGAGTGAGGCAGACCATGATACGGTGTGAGATGGGGAGAGCGTCAACCGGAATGCGAGAGAGATTAGGGTGGGAGGAGCGCGCACCTACCGAGGACTGCATAGGTACGGCGGAGATCTTGGCGGGACTTTAGGCTTCCCAGTCAAGCTGGGCTTGCACACCATCCCAACGCGCGATCCCCTGATGAACCATATTCCCTCGGGGCATTAAGCTCCCCCCACAGAGATACGATATTCTTCCGATGCGGGTGAGTCAAGGATTGGCTCACTATGCGTGACCGCTGCCTTCTGTCTCTTCGTATTCGTCGATGAGATGCTCGAGTTCATCGAGTTCGGCTGGTCGGACATTCTGAAACGAGACCCCGAATGTGTCCGCTCCGACCCACTGCACGCGCGCGTCTTCGATCGAGACCGGTTCCTCCGCGCCGGGAATGACCAGTCGCAGGCGAATCACCTTGCCGGGGTAGACTTCGAGGTCACAATCGAACCTGGCGCCACCGACCGAGAGGTCGAGAGTGACCGCTTCGATCTCATGCGAGTTTCCCAACAGAAATCCCTGAACCTGTGCTGGCACCCGGCGATGTTTTCGTCGATCCATGTAGCTCGCAAGATTCCTGTTTCGCGTGCGATTCGGGGCAATGCTGAAGAACTGGATCTCCCACCTAGCGCTAACGAATTTCGTTACCGGAGCTTGAGGAGCTTGCCGTCGAGTACGGTGTCCGTCACAAACTTCTCGAAATTCTTGTTGTACAACTCATTGAGCAACTCCTGGGCATCCTCTGGGTCGAACCAGAAGACCTGATTGGTCCCGGCACTGGTGAGGGTCTCACGGACTTGACTGCCGTCAGCATGATTGTTCACTTGGACGACCATCCGACTTTTGGCGCTAAGGGTGGTCTGTCCGATACCACTCTGAACATCCACGCCGACATCGACAAGTTCGCCGGTGATGGTCATGTCTGCCCCGGCTGCTCTGTTGCCCTCGGCGACGGTTGCGTTCCAGCCTTTCCCTTTGAGATAGTCGGCGAAAGCCTGTGCCGTAGCCTCGCTGAGCGTGCCGTTGGAAAGGCTGAAGTGACTCTCCCCGCCCCAAAGGTGATGTCTGGTACCGAGACGAGATCGGTCCGTACGATGGTCTTCAAACGGTTGAATCGCGACGGTCGGGGAACTCATCGCAACGACCCTTTCGTCGCCCCCGCTCACGACGGGGACCGTAAGATCAATCCGCTCGCCCTTGCCTGCACAGCCGGTCGCTAAGATGACCCCGATGAGCCCGATTCCTACGATGTGATAGTGCCTCACATGTTCCTCCTTCGTAATGCGATGGTCCAACACACATGGCAGGTCTCCGATTGAAACACATACTACTTTTATTTCGTCACGAAATGCGCGCGACGATTTTGTTGATAACAGACTTCGTTCTGCTGCTTGCAGAAGGGCCTCGCTTCTCCGTAGCTCGTAATCTGGAGCTGCGAAGTCGGGACGCCCAGGTCCTGGAGGTATTGCTTGGCGGCGCGCGCCCGCTTCTCGCCTAGGACGAGGTTGTACGCCACGGTGCCTCGTTCATCGCAATGGCCTTCGATCAGCACGGTTTTGCTCCCACTGGCGCGAAGCCATCCGGCATTGGCGTCCAACACCGGCATGGCATCCTTGCGGATTTGAAACCGGTCGTAATCGAAGAACACGTCGCCCAATGCGTTACTGTCGGCCGCGGTGGTCGGTGAGAGCGAGAGATTGGATGGTGGGCTGCCAGATGGCCGGTCAAACGAGCGCTCCAGCGGTACCGTCTTGATCGCGTCCGGCTGGATCGCCTCGATCTTGGCCTGACCGGACTGATCGCCGGACGAGGAAGCCACTTTCTTACTAGCGCAGCCCGCAAACAGAAGCATGAGGCTCAGACATAGACACAGGCTGATGACTCTTCGATCCATGGCATAACCTCCTATTCATCGTAATTATTGGTCACGCTGCTTTGTCAGGGTCAGGATTGTCTGGCTCTATCACCTTAGTCTGCTACATCTCTTCACGCGGATACGGTTACCAGATTGTCGCTCTTACTTATAGGTGCTCAACGGGTGTCCGTCAACCCAAAATCTCTCTCCTCGCCCATGACGGCGTACGAGCGAGCAGATCCTTTCCGAACCGGAAGTTGCATCCATCTTCGGCTTTCGCTAAGGTGCGACTCATGACCCATTCCCTCGCGCGCTCTCTCGTCCTTGCCGGCGCGAGCGGGCTTTTCGTCCCGCTGAGTTTCCCGAAATCTGATCTCGGACTGTTGGCCTGGATCGCCCTCGTGCCATTGCATTGGGCGTTGGAATGCAAGAGCAAGACGCAGGCGTTTTGGATTGGCTGGCTATCCGGCACGATTGCGTTTACCGGCATGATGGCCTGGGTGGTTACCGCCATGAACACCTACGGCAAAGTCCCGCTGGTGATCAGCTACGGCCTCATGATGCTGCTCACGGCCTATCTTGGCCTCTATGTCGGCCTCTATTCTGCCGGGGCCGTGTGGTTTCAGACCCTGATTCCTCGCTACGGTCTCTTTGCAGCTCCCTGCTTATGGGTGACCCTCGAACTGATCCGGACGTATGTTCTGAGCGGATTGCCGTGGGGCCTCCTCGGCTATTCTCAATATCGACAGATTGAGATGATCCAGATTGCGGATCACATGGGGGTGTACGGTCCTGTCCTGGCTGATGCCGCTGCTCCGGGGATTCCGTCCGGCAAAGCTCCCCTGGGAACTCGTGGCGATGGCGGCATTGCTGGTGACGCTCTCGTGGGAGTATGGTCTTGGAACATTATCTGGAGCGCCTTTTTCTGATATTCCCCGATCGTCCATCAGCGTGGGAGTTGTGCAGCCGAACGTCGATCAGGCAGTGAAGTGGGATACCGCCTATCGAGAGGAGACCCTTGCGCGATTTGACCGGCTGACAGAACAGCTCGGCCGTGCCACAGATTTGGTGATCTGGCCGGAGGCGGCAACACCGTTCGTCTTTGAGCGTGAGCCGGTCTATCAGCTGCAACTCATCGCGCTGGCAAATCGCGCTCAGGCACCGATCTTGTTTGGAAGCCCCGCCCTGCGTTTCTATCCTGATCGGCGGCCATATCTATTGAACAGTGCGTACCTCATCTCCCCCAACGGTCAGTTATTGGGGCGCTACGACAAACACCATCTGGTGCCGTTCGGAGAATATATTCCGTTCAGATCTTCGCTCCTGTTTTTCCTCGATAAATTGGTAGAAGGCATCGGCGATTTCGAAGCGGGAACTGGTCCGACGGTCTTGACCGTGACGCCGAAGCTCCGGTCTGCTTCTGCAGGCTTGGCGGGGACGACGCCGCGACCGGTAGAGTTCGGGGTGGCAATCTGCTACGAAGTGATTTTCCCGAACCTGGTGCGGCAATTCGCCGCCAATGGAGCGGAGTTCTTGGTGACCGTGACGAACGATGCCTGGTTTGGTTCCTCGTCGGCGGCCTCGCAACATTTTTCGATGGTGGTGTTTCGTTCGGTCGAGAATCATTTGGCCTTTGCTCGCTCAGCCAACACCGGCATTTCCGGTTTCATCGATCCGTTCGGGCACATCGTTGAGGCGACCCCGATCTTCACGGAGCAGGCCGTCAAGGCTACGATGCAGGTTTGGCGCCCAGATACGTTTTACAGCCGGCACGGCGATGTGTTCGCCTACGGCTGTGCTATAATCTGCGCGCTTTTGTTCTTGTTCGGCCTTTTCCGCACTAAGGGATCGGAGCCCGACGCAGTGGCGGTATAACTAGAAAGGATCGCTCCATGTTAGATGAGGTAAAGAATCGCGTGCGGGCCGTCGAACAATTGGTATTAGAACTACGGGGGCATCTTTGACTTCGCTCGCATGACGGCCGAGTTGGCACATCTGGAGCAGCAGACATCGCAACCGGATTTTTGGAACCACGCTCCGAAGGCCGCCAAAATCAGCCGGAAGAAGTCCACGATTGAGCGCGACCTCCAGCAGTGGCGTGATATCGATGGGAAGATGAACAATCTGCGCGCGTTACTCGAGCTGGCAGAAGAAAGCGGCGACGCCGAGCTCGCGAAGGAGTTAACGTTCGAGCTGGATCAATTTGAGCCTAAGCTCGCCGCCCTACGGCTTGAACTTCTCCTCTCGGGCGAACTCGACCCTAACAATGCTATTGTGGCGATCCATCCTGGCGCCGGCGGAACGGAATCGCAGGACTGGGCGCAAATGCTGCTTCGCATGTACGTCCGCTGGGCCGAAAGGAAGAAATTCAAGGTTGAAACGTTG
>VBOL01000119.1 GCA_005887945.1 Nitrospirota bacterium | reverse complement strand
TTTTTTAACCGAGCCAGAGGGAGAATAGCGGTCTTGCCTCTGCTGGCAGGAGAAAAGTTCCGCAGAAAGATGCTCTGTCAGCTCTCTTGACAGAAGGGGTCGGGTATAGCTTATTGGTGGCGGCGCAAGCGACACCAAAGCCGATGGAACACCGGACACCAGACATTTATGGAGGCAAAGACCCTCGGGATGTAGCCGCATATAGCCTTGCCGAAGCAGCTAGATATCTCAAGATTCCCCCCACTACCCTGAGGCCGTGGGTTGCGGGTCGGAAATATCCGCGACAGCAAAACACGGGGTACTTTTCACGATTAATCACGACGTCAGAGGACCACCCCCCGCGACTTTCATTCAATAACCTCGTGGAAGCTTACGTCCTGCGGGCGCTCAGAGCCCAACATGGAGTTTCTATCGACGCGGTACGGAAGGCAATCAACTTCGCACAAAAAAGCTACCACATTAAAAGGCTGCTATTAAGCCCAGAGTTGCGTACCGAAGCGGGAGACCTGCTTCTGGAGAAATATGGCGAATTGGTCAACCTGACGAAATCCGGTCAGCTTGCCATGAAAAAGATCCTTGAGGCCCACCTGAAAAGAGTCGAGTGGGATCAAGCCGCCCGGCCTACTCGGCTCTATCCTTTTTCAACTGGCGATCCTATTGATGGCCGGAAAATTATCGTTATTGATGCTCGTCTGGCCTTCGGCAGGCCAATTATATTCCGTCGTCGCATCTCCACTGCTGCTATTGTAGACCGCATCGATGCTGGCGAATCAGTAGACGCCATTGCCGCCGATTATGAGCTTGAACGAGGGGAGGTTGAGGAAGCGATCGTCTACGAACGGGCGGCATAAATGTGGTCTTTTTCACTGACCGTGACCTGGGCAAACTCTTCCCGCAAATTCTCCGCAATGCCGGCTTGAATGTTGAGCGGCACGATGACTATTTTAGCGAGACTACTGATGATCTGGTCTGGCTAGCGGAGGTCGCACGAAGAGGGTGGTTCCCTATTACCAAGAATTTCCGCATCCGCTATCAACCTGCTCAACGGGATACAGTAATGCGGGCCGGAGTTGGTCTCCTTGTTGTCATCGGGCAAGTCCCTCATCAAATGCTTGCTGAAAATTTTGTTGCGACCTTCGGTAAAATCGACCGTTTCCTAAAAGCCAATCGTCCGCCGTTTATTGCACGAATCTATCGCCCTACTGCTGAGCTAATACAGAGAGGCAGCCGTAAATCGGGACGTATTGAACTCTGGCTATCCTTTGACGAGTGGCGCAAGCAGTTTGGGGGTCATTAGGAGGACGTGCTTTCGGTGCGTGATGAAGGAATGACCGCTCACCGCTTCCTGCGCTGAGATCTTTTTATCTCCCCCA
>VBOL01000121.1 GCA_005887945.1 Nitrospirota bacterium | reverse complement strand
CCGGCTGGTGACGGCGAAATAGCCGGTGGTCTGATAGCCCCAAGAGCCGTCGAACGGATATTCGGTAATCGGTAACAGTTCGACATGGGTATAGCCCATATTCTTCACGTATGGGATGAGCTTTGTGGCAAGCTCTGAATAGGTCAGCCAGCGATTCCCTTCCTCAGGGATACGCATCCAGGAGCCGAGATGGACCTCGTAAACTGAGAGGGGCATGGCGAGCGGGTCTTGCTGTGCCCGCGCCGTCATCCAGGACTGATCCTTCCATCGGTAGGGAGTGAGTGCGCCAACAATCGAGGCGGTTCTGGGGCGTAGCTCCGATACGACCGCATAGGGGTCGGCTTTCAGGAGCGGGGCGTCATGATAGCGTGAGCGAATTTCATATTTGTAGAGTGTGCCGTCTGTAAGTTCGGGAATGAAGAGTTCCCAAAGGCCGGTTGCCCCGCGGTTTGTCATGGGATGCCGGCGTCCATCCCATTCATTGAAGTCGCCCACGACACTCACTCGCGCGGCGTTCGGCGCCCAGACGACAAAATGGACTCCGGCGATGCCCTGAACCGTCCGGAGATGGGCGCCCATTGTTTCATAGGCTTTGAAGAAGGTTCCCTCGGCGAAGAGGTGCAGCTCAAAGTCGGTGAGGAGGAGTGGGAATGCATAGGGATCATGCCGCTCCGAGACCTGTCCTGCACGGTTAGTTATGCGCAGACGATAGGGGCTGGTTCCGAGCGGCCCCGGGACGGTGGCTTCGAATAGACCGGCCTCATGGAGGCGCGTCATGGGAATGGGCTGTCGACCTCCCTCACTGAGGAGCAGGGCAACGTCCTTGGCTTCCGGCAAGAAACACCGAATCGCAACGGTAGGGGAACCGTCCTGGGCCATCGGATGGGCACCAAGAATTGCGAGGGGGTCCCAGTGGTGACCCTGGACGAGTTGTTCGAGTTGATTGAGGGGCAAGTCTGACATGTAAGGAGACTCCTCAGTGCATAGGCTGTATCGTAAGGGGGGTGAGCTGGGAATGGAAGAGGAAAACGTATTGAGTTTGCAGTCTTCAGAACTCAGCGTCGCGTGGCTGGGTCACCAACCTTATGTTGCCGATTGGATTGGAAGCCGCTCATCACGAGGCGCGCTGTGCGTGAGTGACATTCGATGTGGTACACCCCCGGGGAGGCCGGTCACCGCCTGCCCCCCTTTTCTCCGTACAGAGCAAAAGCCTAAACACCCGACTTTTGCTGCTGTCCCTTCTTGATCGCAGCCCCGCTCGCCTCGGCTTGAGCCTTATCGACGATTCTTTTGGCAGCTTCCAACGCACGTATGGTCGCATCAAGTCCCGTCATGTGAGTAGTGTAATTTTTGATCAGCGTCCCGGGCTCAGCATAGCTAAAACCCTCGAACCCCAGGGCCACCTCGAGGAAGATGGCGCCACATCTGGGCACCGACTGCTTATACTCCTGAATCATCACGGGGGACTCTAGGGGCTGGAATTCAACGACGCCAGGTTTCAGCCTGGGGCAGCCGACGAAACTCGTTGCGGGGGTGGGTTTACGCAGTGTTCCATTGCTGTCGTAGCGCCATCGATATGTACCGGGGGAATCCGGTAGCAACTCGGTGGGAGTCCCGTATTTCTCTACTAGTGTTTTCGCGAATGCGTCAACAGTCAGCTTCTGGCTGGCCGGAATATACTCGGTCCGATTGAGCATCACGATTCCCTCCTGTCCAGGAACCGGTCCGAAGAATACGGTAAGTAAGCCACCTGAGCTCTCAGTTGCAGGATATTTTATGTTATTAATAGCACCGGATATCCGGGCTACATAATTCGTGTGTGGCACAGGATGCGGAGCCTGTCCGGGAAGACTAAATGCCAGCGCGTTTGAGCCCTCAGCATAACTGTCAACAGGTCTATTCGGGGATTTGGTCGATGATCCGAAACCATGCGACTTGAACATCTCGCGGGCCTGAGCAGGCGCCATGCCGATGCGCAAACCGATCACGTCCGGGCCCGACCTGCCGCTCCCGACGGATTTCGATTTGCTTTTACTTGTCGCGGCATCGCCCGCCGGAGTCTCGATGGTATTCGATTTTTGATCGGGTGAACGACTTGCGTTGGACGATGCAGGCTTCTGGCTATTCGGTTTTCCGCTGTCTGACGCCCCCACGACTGCCCCAGGTGCGGACGACTTCGACGAGGCCGATGACTCGGGCTTCGTAAGGTTAGCGCGCCGAGGAGACAATTGGGCAAGTTTGGTGTCCTTGTTCTGTTCCGTAGCGCCAGTAGACTGAGGTGGCTGTTGCTGGATATGAATCCCCGAGAGGTTGATCCCGCGTTTTGTTGCAATCTGACCTGGGACCGCTTGACCGCTAGAGTCCATCTTCATAATCCCAATTTCTCCACGCAGCGAGAAGGTCAGGTCTGCAGGAGCCTGTCCATTGTGGTAAAACGAGATTGCTCCCTGCGTTTTTCGGTCTGGCTCTAACGGCACTGGATTATTAGGGCCGCCAAGACCTTTGCTATCCCCCGTATTCCACGTGCTTCCGCTGCTGTCAGTCAGAGAAGTGACCCCGATCAACGTGATGAAAAGCCTGTGCCCAGTTCGGTTCACGAGCGACAGACCGACATCCGCTTTTGTCTCATGGCTGAACAGCTGTAACTCTGTCACATTCACACAAAACTCCGGCGTTCCGGTGGAGGACACTCCTGCCGGCTGGCAGGGGCTCAATGACTGACTGAACGGTGCTGGCTGGGTCATACCCTGACCTTTCTGCTTGTGCGTGCACGACACGAGCCCCACTCCGACGGCCAATGCGATGCATGCGTGCAGCAACCACCATGTGTTCATAATCGAGCTTCTTTGCAGTAGACCGTTGAGCTGTTTATCCATGTGATGTCTCCTACTCTCAGGCAGGTGAATGGGTTCGCTCCTGGCGTTCAACACAAGGAAACGCAGCACTTCAAAAACCTGGGGCGTCGCAAGTGGCGGAGACGAGAGAGTCAGCCGCGCAGGAACAAATCAGGGAACACAAAGGAATAGGAAAGTCAGTGTGGCTTAGAACGTCTTGAGGGAGATGCTACGCACCAACGCGCACGCCGTCAAGCTATACTTGACCCACAACCAGAAAAGTAGTCCCGTGGCTTAAGGAACGGACCCGCGTGGTATGTGACAGCACACTGCACAGGGAAATGCCGGAAGGGATGAATCAAGAAGGACATGGGAACCTCGCAGGGAGACCCATTCTATGAGGGGGACGATCAAACCACAAGGTAGTGCGTGGGGGAATACTGAAACGCAAGGTCGCGGCAGCAGCGGAACGCCATCGTCAGCGACTGTAAGAGAAGCGCTCACGCTAGGAGGTTGGGAGAAAGTACGGCTCAACAAAAGAGGGAGGCGCCATTCTGCTCTGCTTCCACATTGGCCTTTTTGCTCGCCTGCTAAAGCGAGGCGACTGGCTCAAAACTACTTCGATAACAAGCCCTCAGCCTGAAGCAGGGGCGCTGTCGGATGGCGCGGATGGTGCACGGGGGGGCAGCTACTAGGACACGGACGTTTTGAGAGTGCGGACAACCGGCTTACCGCACGCATTGCAGGTATAGCGTTCCGTCGATCGCTTGAGGTCAAGCCCTTGCAATCTCAGGGACCGCCCTTTCAAGGTCAGGTCCCGATGGGCACAGGGTGAGCGATCCGCTGACTGGTTCACCTTGATGCGTATCTTCGGCTTCCGCTCACTCCTCACTTTTCACCAAATCCTACACTCCTGTTCAACCGTCTACCCCGCCAGCGCAGGGGCCGGTCTCCGATGGTGCGGATGGCGTGGTAGTGGGTTACTTCGTGAGGTACCACGTCATCAGGAGCCGCGCCAGTACCGCAAGGACGACGCCGCCGACCACGGACGTGAATAACTGCGTGCCCGTCAGCCCGGTCCACTCAAACAGCGCGTCCAACATGCCACCCATTCTAGGCGTGGGGCGCGCAAACCACAAGGCGGGGCGTGGAGCCATGCCGGATCGGACGGCCTCGTGGAGGTGCGGTGGTCGCGGATCAGTCTTCAGAGCAGTTTCTTAATCGCGCTGACGAGTGCGCGCTGGATTCTCTTCTCGGCTTTCTTGAGATTCTGTAAATGACTGATGGAGTGGAGCTGCCCTGTAGTATCTGGCACTCTGACGACAGGTGCTTGGAAAAATCCCAGAGCAGATGTTTCGACACAGATGGGAATTGGCGCATTAGTCATTGAGCGGATGACCGGTTCGCTGCGCATTTGAACATGCTCGCCTATTTGGCGGATGTGCAGTAGCCCCTCAATGAAGGCGTCCTCTTCAAACACTTTAATAAGTGCCTGACGTTCAGAGTGGTCGAGATTGGATTTCTCGTGGTTGTAACGATCCCTGAGCCGGTTCAGCCTGTTATAGGCGTCTTGCCAGTCTCCGGCGTTGAATGTGGGGTCGTGGCGGCAGCGTTCAATCAATTCTGAAAAGGAGTGAGCGTAGGGGAGAATTCTGTCTAGCGCCTCTGACATTGGCTGTACGGCGGCCTCCTATTCCCCTTCCCCCGCACAATGTAGTCGCCTCGTGCTGGAAGTTCAAGAATCCTCCCGCCCCCTACCAGTACCCTACTTTTAACTAACCGGCAATCGCTAGAAACTCGTAACATATTGATTTACTGGTGCGCCCGGAGGGACTTGAACCCCCAACCCCCAGATCCGTAGACCTTCCCAGTATTCCTGAGAGTGAGAGTGAGCAGGAATGACAGACAGTGACGCTACCCCTATGGATACAGGTGATTAGGCCAGTGGGCTGTGCGATCAGTGGTGATGGAGGTATATTGACAACCGTAACCAAAACCGTAACCAGAAACAGGGGAGCCATGACAAACTTCCGTGTGGCTTTTTTTCTGAGTAAATCCCCCCTCCAATACGCACTGTTTCCTTTGTTACAGGGGTCTGAAATTTGCACCGTGATAAACCCAGCCCTCGGTCTGTCTTGACACCTTCCTACAGACGGCCTAGCCTTTTAACTGCCATTCAAGGGCCTGTATGTCTTCAACTTCTAATAAGTTCAACCCGCCATTTCCGGTAACAGCGGACATCCCATGGAGCACAGAGCCGCCCACGCAACCTGGGGCCTATTGGTTTCAGCGTGAGTCCACATCGAGAATGATGCTGCTCGAGGTTCGGGTAACGGACGGAGTGTTGACAGTGCGGTGGCCCAACGAGGACCAACCCGTTGCGAAACTGCAAGGCCGCTGGAGAGGCCCGATACCACCATCATCGCATCGGGACCAGGGAGCCGGTAGACAATCGCAAGGTAGGGGCCAAAGCAGAGATTAACCCTCTGTCTCAGCTTATTCCAAAATCTTCAGAATGTGCGCCTCTAGACGGACTGGTTTTCTCAAAACAATCCATGATTGTCTCAACGAACGCGTCTACGCTTTCCTTCCTAGGAGACCTTCAACCCAAGGAGGCTTCTCGTGGCGAAGATTCCCCCCTGGCATTCTGCGCGTGTGTCTGACACAGAAATGTGTACCATGACAATGACAAATGTACGGAGGGCAACCAGATCGCCATATACAATATATACCCGGCACCGGTGGCAGAATAAAGTGCGAGCAGTGCAGTAAATTGGCCTAGCCGCGTAACATCTCCACAATTCCCTCCACCGTCAACGGCGCATTCCCCTCAGCTCGATGGTTGACCAACACATAGGCGCGGCAGCCTTGGCTGACGACTACAGGTGAATGAGTTTCAGGTAATCACTTCTGACCAAACTAGGTCATGTCCTAGTTCCCACGCGGCGCATTCGTCTCCATGATGCGGGTACACACGGGCGCATCATCACTTCAATGGAAGGGTGGGAAGTATGGAGAAGACGAAAGAATCACTGTTTGTGCTATTCACAGTCCCTCTGCATCAGGTAGCACCCGGCGCGTGCTACATCACTCTGGATGGATATCCGACCATATTGAGATCGAAAGCGGCTGGGTTCCAGAGCTTTGCTGACGCAAAGGCATTTGCCGAAGAGAACTGCATCGCGTTGAATGGTCGTACCTACATAGGCCTGGAAGGTTTTACAGATGATGTAGAACTGAAGGGTTCGGAGGCGTTCAATAATTCAGGGTCGGATAGGGGGACACATGATGACGCTGAGTCAAGCTGCCGCGCTACAAGTGAAATGGAAACAGCGAGCATATCGAACACGCTGTGAGCACTTGGTCTTCGAGTTGGAATGGAATGGAGAGGGTTATTTGACGGGCCACTATGTCTGCAATCTCTGCGGGGTATCTGTGGCCCATCGGGACCTAGCTGCCTAGCATCTCCACAAGTCCCTCCACCGTCAGCGGCGCATTCCCCTCAGCCCGATTGTTGACCAGCACATAGGCGTGTCGGCCTTCGCTCACGGCGTGTCGCACCAATTGCACCGTCTCTCGGCGCATCTGCGGTAACTCCTCCACGATCTTGGTATACGGCTCGGCCCGCTTCTTCGCCGCTTCATAGGACATCTTCAACGGCGTCAAGAGTCGCAGCACCGTGAACACCGAGGTGAACCCTCGAATCCGTGTGTGTTGTTCCGCCAAGGGCGGCATGTGGGACCAGTGGTTATAGACATGTGCGACACCGTGCCGCGCCAGGATCTGAAGGTAGCTGAAATCGAGGAGGGTGGGGTTACGAATCTCAACCGCATACAGAAACTCGCGGGGGAGCTGCAGGAAAAACTTATCGAGCCGTGAGCAGAATTCGTCTACTGACATCCCGTGCCGTTGGAACTCGAACAGGAACGGGCCGGTATTCGGCTCGAACTTCGCTTCACGATACGGCGTCAGTACCAGGTCATTGAATAGTTTCGCATCGAGGAATCTCGGGTTCGGCTGACCCGCCCTCGTACCATACCGAGGCTGCTTCGCATAGCTCGGAATCGTGATTTCCTCCCACACCTTGAAACACATCTGAAAATCTTCAGGAATCTGGTTCAGATAGCGCCGGAGCTGATTCGCGGTTGGAGGCCTATAAAACGTCGCATCGTTCCCCACGGTCCTGAACAGCGGCTCGCCCTGGTACTGATACTGGCAATACTCCCCCAGACACTCTCTGGCAAACGTGCTTTTGGCGTACTGCCGTTGGTAGACCTGGCCTTGCCAGCCTTCATAGGTCCAGGTGGAGGTCCCAAACCGGATCAACGGGGAGAGTGAAAGGGGCATGGTGGAGAAATTGTACAGCCGCTTCGGTGGCGTCCTCAACGGTGGGGTGAAACTGCGATCATCACCCATGAATCTCGCTGGAACCTTGTTGCTGACCCTTCCGCCGTCTAAGTTCGGCCTCCTCCTTGTAAAGTTTATGCTCATATGCCCACCTAATGAGGTATTGAACCGGTTAACTTTTGAGGAGAGGATGGCAAAGGAACCCCCCACCACAGTCGTGGACATGGAACTTTCTCCTGAAGATCGACAACGTATCTACATGGAAGAAAAAAACCAACGGAGCGATAGAGGGACTTTGGAAATTAGATTTATATGGGCAGGATCGACTTCAATAGTTCCTCGTGCTGAATTGGAATCAAAGATTCGAGAGGATGTTGATGGTGATACAGACCTACACCCTTGCCATTCTGGAATCATGGCGGCTCATCTACGTTCGTGTGATCCTTTGGAAGTTTCCGTTAAAGGGCATTTGGTTTGCACGTGCGGAAAATCTCTTGCCCTATTTTCGGGTGACAGCGATGGGTTGCATTTGACCTGGGAGTAATACCCTTGTTGCAGCCTTTGCGCCGTACTTAGCAACCCTCTTACAATATGCCTCCCTGCGAGGCCCCCTTGCCTTACCGTCGCTTCCCCGTCACGTACAATGCGAGACCTTCCCTTACGCTGGCCTGCGTCTTGGGTTTCTGGTCACTGCTCATACTCCTGGTCCTGAGTAGCGGACCTGCGTATGCAGAGTGGATAAAGATTGTTGACAACGACCAAACAGGGATCACGGTGTACGCGGATCCAATGACCGTTCGCCGTAACGGGAATCTGGTGAAGGGGTGGCTATTGTACGACTTCAAGACGATACAAACCAAAACCTATGCGGCGTTTTTGTCTTTCACGGCACTAAGCGAAATTGACTGTACAGAAG
>VBOL01000118.1 GCA_005887945.1 Nitrospirota bacterium | reverse complement strand
CCAGTCTGGTGGCTCCCAAGGGCCATCTGGTGCTCCTCATCGGAGACGGGCGCAAGAACGGCGTGTTCTACCCCATGCACAGCAAGCTCATCCACTTTGACCTCCTCCCACTGGAAGCCGTGTTGATCAAAGAAGGCGACCATGAACGGCGGGCTCGCCATTTTCAGTATGGCCCCACGTCCTTCATTCCCACCCTTCATGAATATGTGCTGATCTTCAAAGGACAGACACGATGAAGATTGCGCTCTATGCCCGTGTCAGTACCGATGGGCAGAATCCCGAAGTGCAACTGGCGGCCCTCCGAGCCCATGCGACGCAACGGGGGTGGGAGATTCTCGACGAGTTTGTGGACCACGGCTTCTCTGGGGCCAAGGAGCGGCGGCCCGCGCTCGATCGGCTGATGAAAGCCATCTGGACCGGTCGGTTTCAGGCGGTGCTGGTCTGGCGGTTTGACCGCTTTGCCCGCTCGGTCAAACATCTCCTCACCGCCCTCGAGCAGTTTCGGTCCCTCAACGTCCATTTCATTTCTCTCCAAGAACAGTTCAATACGTCTACGCCGATTGGCCACGTGATGTTCACAATCATCGGCGCGATGGCGCAATTAGAACGGGACATGATTCGGGAACGCGTGAAGGCGGGGCTCGCACAGGCTCGGGCCAAAGGGGTCAGACTTGGGCGGCCCACCGTACGGATTGATTGCGCCGCGGTGGCCCTGTTGCAAGGGCAAGGGTGCTCACTCCCCGAAATTGCCAGGCGGTTGCGCTGCAGTCGATCGACCGTGAAACGTCGGCTCCGGGAGGCAGGTTATGCAACACCGTAACGTCCTGGCTCCCCGTCTCCTCTCGCAGCAGGAGGCGGCGGCCTATCTGGGGATTTCGTACTGGACCCTGCGCGATCTGACCTTCAGGGGCGAGGTGCCGCACGTCAAGATTGGCCGACGCATCCTGGTCGATCGACTGGATCTCGATGCGTATCTCGACCGGGCCAAAATCCATCACGGGCCTTGACTATTGGCCCCTGATGGAGCGATCCATGAGGAGAGGCAGCATGGGGCGCGTCTATAAGCGTGGCAAGACCTGGTGGATTCAATATTATGGCCACGGACAGCTCTACCGAGAAAGCACCAAATCCTCGCTGAAATCCGTGGCCACCTCGCGGCTGCGTATGCGAGAAGGGGAAGTCGGACAGGGCCGACTGCCGGCGCTGAGGGCGGAGCGAACCACTTTTAACGAACTCGCAGCTCTCTATCTGCAGGACTACACGATCAATGGTCGAAAGACCCTTCAGCGGGCCCAAGAATTGGCCGCTCGCTTGCGCGAGTCATTTGGCCGGTTCCGGGCTTGCCGAATCACCTCTGAACATATTCTCAGCTATATCGTCCGCCGTCAGTCGGAGGGTCTGGCCAACGGCACAATCAATCGTGAACTCGCTGCCCTCAAGCGGATGTTTCGGCTTGCTGCTCAGCAAACCCCTCCATTAATTGTCACCACGCCCCATATTCCCCATCTACAGGAAAACAATGTGCGCCAAGGATTCTTCACGGAAGAAGAGTACAAGCTGCTCCGCGCCGCTCTCTCCGATCACCTTAAAATCCCGTTCATGATCGGTCACTACACGGGGATGCGAATGGGAGAAATTACGATGCTTCGGTGGGAACAAATTGACCTAGAAAGGGGATTCATCCGATTAGAGCCAGGAACTACGAAAAACAACAAGGGACGGACTATCCCACTTGTGGCCGACCTAGTAGAGGGATTGTGGCAATGGAAACAGCGAACACTTCACCGGTACCCCTCTTACCCATGGGTTTGTCACTTTCGAGGGAAACGACTTCAACGAGTCCCTAAAAAGAGCTGGAATAAAGCATGTGAACGGGTTGGGCTAAAAGGAAAATTATTTCACGACCTGCGGAGGACAGCAATTCGGAACATGGTACGTGCGGGGATAAGCGAACGAGTCGCCATGGCGATCTCCGGGCATAGAACGCGATCTGTTTTCGACAGATATGACATAGTAAGCGAACGTGATCTGTTGTTGGTGCGTAATGAATTAGAAGGACGAATGAACGCAAAAGATATCACTTCCTACGTTTTGCCTCCGCGAGACGCTTTGCCAACATGCTCAGCAACCCAATGTATTCAAGAGCTCTCTCAGGAGTATCGTAACGAAATGAATGCCCACGAGGATTCCGAAGCGCAAGGACAGCGCCTTCAAAGAGATGCATCATCCCTTCTTGTTCATCCAGATCAGATTGATCCTGCAAATCATTAAACGTCAGGATCGGGTCATTCTTCGAAAACACTGTTCTCATCAAGGAGGCTCCATCCAGATCAAACTTTCCTGACCGCTCCTTTACATAGTTAACTAATGCCTTCGAGGCATTGAATACCGCATCGGGGTAATGCTCATCTTGATACAGATCTCTGTAGACCTCAGCTATCCCAGGGTGCAGGTCCATTCCGCCAATACTGGCCTTTGGGTATGTGTTTGTGTTGGACCTGAGATCTCCTTTTTTTTCGTTTAGCCAGTCAATGAGCCCATCAAGAATCTTGACTGTGTGAGGAATTCCATTTGCAAATCGCTGTTGGACATGGGCGTGAACGGTTCGCTCATCGGTCATGAACCCAAAGGATGGGATATCTCCGTGGGCTATCTGGATGAACTTATATTTCTTGAATTCTGGCGAGTGTTCTCCGAAGACCTCTCGTATAGATTCCCGAATTCGATGTGTGAGATTTTCGATAGATGCGTCATCGCTAGGAGTAACCTTAGGGTCAATGGCCTTCAATTCCTCTACCCGACGTTTTAGCTTCTCGATGCATCGATCAATCTCATCAGACGTAAATTCTTTAGAGACGACTGGAGGTGGTTCAGGAGCCTTCTTTCCTGACATTAACTATTTCCCTTCGCTCAAGGAAAATGGTGAGCACAATCCTGAGCACAATTAGAACATAACTACGTGGGGAGAGCCCATAAGGCGTTGAAAAATTGGTGCCCCCGATACGAATTGAACGTACGACCCGCGGTTTAGGAAACCGCTGCTCTATCCAACTGAGCTACGGGGGCATGAAGGCCACGATACTGAATGGGAGCTAAAAAGTCCAGGTCAGGGGCAAGATCTCTTGCCGCTGCTAGTGCGATGAGGTTGTCTTTTCGGATGAGGCAGCCAGCAGGTCTTTCTTCGCAGGGATCTGCGTGAGCAGGTCGGCGCGAATGTGGAAGATGCCTTGGATCCGTAGCCCCATGGCATAGGCCAGTCCGTTGGCATGGCTCCCAATCGAGAGCTTCCCTGCGATCTTCCCATCCCTTCCCGTGGCGATAAATTCTGCTGCCGGTGTCACGAGGCCGTAGGGCGCCAACGGCCCGGCCTGTTTGATCACTCTTTCTTCGGCTGGGACATTGGCGACACGGCTGACAAATAAGTCGGTGGCCTGTTGGTCCAATTTTTCAGTCGGCTGATCTTCCAAGACCCACTCGTTCTGTTGGCTGATCAGGACATATTCTTCGGTCGGCGTCTTGACGGAGAGCATGGCGATGTCTGTGTAGTCGATGCCGAGCAGCCGCTTGTCTTGGAACGTAAATAATTCCTTGGTCAGGTCTCTGATCGCTGTGGGATTGATGCGATAGAGCGGGCCTTCGGGACTCGTTTCCGCGATGGCTTCGCCGCTGTCCGGGTCTGGTTGGTACAGTTTGACTGTTTGGTCACCATCGGCCGTATGAATGGCGACTTTCACTTTCGGCACGGTGAGCGTTTTGGCCAGGGCGTCGCGTTCGGGCCCCGGGTCGACGATGCCCAGCGCTCTTAAGTCTTCGAGCCTGAACAGCAGGGCCCGCACCTCCGTTTGATCGGCTTCGGCTTCAATCGGATAGCGAAGCTTCCATTTGCTTTTGGGTTTTTCCTGTCCTTGATAGAGCACAATTTCGGTGGTCGCGTAGGTGAGACGGATACGGTCGACGTCGCTTTGTGACACGTGCAAGAGGTCTTTGCGGCGAAAGGTCATCAACGTCTTGTTCACAAAATCTTTGGGGGCCAGATTGGTGAGCAGGACTTTGCGATCCGACTCACGAAGAACATACAGGGTAGAGGTGAGCGGACCGCTATCCCCGATAGAGAAGGTCTCCCGTGCGGCGCCGGCTGCGACGGTGATGGTCGTCACCGGGTTGTCGAGTCCAAAGGGAATCAGGTTAGTCGGGTGATCTTCGACGGCGCGGGTCACGGTGCCTGTGACCAAGGCCCGGATCAGATTCTGTACCTCCCGCTGATCGGCTTCGGTACTGAGGGGCGCGGTCATCATCCAGCCCTTTTCAGGAGTCCGAACGAAGACGAGTTCCTGCCGGTCGGTTTTGATGGTGAGCCCAGAGAGGGTTTCCTGGTCTAAGAGCAGCACCTTCTTGTCGGCGGTGTCTTGTCGCTCGTGCGACTCTTTCTGCGGAAGTTCGATGGCATAGAGGTACAGGCCAAGTCCAGCCAGTACGAGCACCATGACAAGTGTGGGCCAGTAACGCATCCGTCTATAGGCGTCGGCGTCTGCGCCAGACCATGATGCCGGAGAAAAGCATGGTGGCCGGCAGGAGGATGACTTGCAGATAGAGCAGTGCTCGTTCCTGTAAGGGGTTGGGGGTAAACAGTCGAAGCGCGGAATCCTTCGGGACGATCGCCAGCATGTTCCGTTCTTCAGCCAGCCAAGCAGCCGTGTGGAGAAAAAAGTCGCTGTTGCCGGGAAAGTTCACGAAGGCATTGGTCGCGAACGTGGAATTGCCAATGACCACAATAGCCGGCCGAGGCTTGCCTTCCTCCGGTGCGATCTTTGGCATGAGGGCCGCGGCCATCGGCAGGGGGCCTTTGACGTCTTCCTTTTCATTAAGGTTTACCACGCGGCCTCTCAGGTCAGTTTCTGCCCAGCTGTTCGGCGATGTTCGGGCAAGCGGCACATAGTCCCATGCGTTGCCGACCTGTTCATCGAAGGTGATATGTCGCGCGAGGGGAAACAGCACGGCGGCGGAGAGGTCCTGCGTAATTTCATGTTCTGTGAACGTGCGGACAAGCAGAGACGTCAGATCGCCTTGGGCCAATCGATCTTGCAAATCGACCAGGGCTCCAGGGCCGACTCCCAGGCCCCACTGCTTGAGCAGGGGATTCAGGTCGGCCTGCGTATCCGGGTCGATGAGCAGCAGGAGATGGCCGCCCTTTTCCACATAGGTGTGAATCCGTTCTTGCTCTTCGGTGGTCACCGGGCGGCGGGGCCCAGCCACGACGAGGATGGCGGTGAGATCCGGCACAGTGTCCTCTTTGAGCAAGCTGAGGGTGCCGACGTCGTAGCCCTGCTTGAACAAGATCTCTCTGGCGGCAGACAGTCCTGTTCGCTCCCGATCGTCGAGGCTCGGTTCCCCGTGCCCTTCGAGAAAGAGCACGCGTTTCTTGCTGTCTTGAGACACGCGGATCAGCGCCCCTGTCAGTTCCACTTCCGAGGGAGCGGTGACCCGAACGGTGTGGCCGGCGCTTTCGAAAATGGCCGTATCGGTTCTGGTAATGCCGTAGTTTTGGGCGATTTTCGGCTGCCGTTCCGGGTCGACGAACTCCACAGAAATCTTCGAACTGGCTTGCCGATAACTATCGAGCCGTTCTTTGTAGGATTGGTAGCCGGGGTCCTTTTCTCTGGTGAAGACGGTGACGAGCACCTCGCGCGGGAGACCCCGCAGCACGCGATGCGTTTGCGGGGCGAGGGAGAAGTTCTGGTTCTCCGACAGATCCCAACGAATGGAGTGGCGGGCGGCGAGAAAGTTGACGATCGCGAGAATGCCGATGAAGAGGAGGATCATCAGAAGGCTGTTTGCACCCATACGCGTAGAGCGACGGGTGGAGAAGGCTTTTAGGCTGATGAAATGGACGACAAAAAAGAGGATAAGGCAGAGGAGTGCCGATCCTTCCAAGAAGGCGACCAGCCAGAGTTTTTCCGGGGCGAGGCTATAGCCGATCGCTCCGGCCACGGCCAGAGCCACTCCGATCACGCCAAGCGGAATCGTCTTAAGGTTCATTTCCACCGTGCCGAGTCCACAACTCGGTGAGACAAAAAGAGCATCAAGGTCAGACCGCTGAAAAAATACACGAGGTCTTTCGTGTCGACCAGCCCACGCACCAAGTGATCGTAGTGCTCCATGAATGATAGGTACGAGACGGCCTGTCCGATGGCCGTATCCCCGAGCAGTGTGCCCAAGCCGGCGAGGAGCCACAGGACCAGTAATAGGCCAATGCTCACAAAGGCCGCGACGATCTGGTTTTCGGTCAGTGCCGAGGCCAGTACGCCGACGGAGAGAAAGAGGGCGCCGAGTAAGACTACTCCAAGGTAGCCGGTCAGCACGGGATACCAATCGAAATCACTGAATAGGGCCAGCATGAGCGGCATGAGACCGGTCAGTCCGAGTAAGCCCAGAAAGACAAGGAATACGCTCATGAACTTGCCGGCCACGATTTCGTTGATGCCGATCGGAGAGGTGAGCAAGAATTCAAAAGTGCGGAGTTTGCGTTCTTCGGCGAATAACCGCATTGTCAGGATCGGCAGGATAATCAGGAGGATAAATCGTATGCTGGCAAACAGATTCCGGAAGACCAGATCGTTCAGATTGATCTGAGCGCTTCCCTGCATCTGTGTCAGCTGAATAGCCTGGGCTCCGGCAAAGACAACGTAGAGATAGGCGAGTAGTCCCACGATCAGGAGAAACACGGATCCCACGGCATACACCACGGGTGAGACGAAGTACGAACGCAGCTCTTTTGCGATGATGACTTGGACTGGTGTCATGCTGGCTGGCCTGCCGGTTCTGCTGAGGCGACCACTGCGTCCGACGCGAGGCCTTCCTCATGTCTGGTCAGTTGGAGGAACACGTCTTCCAACGTCATGGAAATGGCTTTCAATTCGAGCAGCCCCCATCCACTGGTGACCGCCAGGCGAGCCACTTCTTCCCGCACGTCCCGACCAAGTTCGCATTCCAGGAGAAAGGTACCGGAGGCGCCGCTCGTGAAGACGTTCTGGACCCCCTGCACCGCCTTCAAGCGACTGTCGGTGTCCGCGGCGGGAGACTTGAGAGTCAGCGAGATCTTTTCGGACTGGCGCAGGCGCGCGGAGAGTTGTTCGGGTGTGTCTTCGGCCACGATACGCCCGCCGCTGATGATCACGACGCGCTGGCACACGGCGGTAGCTTCGGGAAGAATGTGGGTGCTCAGGATGACGGAATGGGATCCAGCCAGGTTCTTGATCAATTCTCGGATCTCGATAATCTGTTTCGGATCGAGTCCAACGGTCGGTTCATCCAGGATTAAGATCTGGGGATCGTGCAGCAGCGCTTGGGCCAGCCCGACGCGTTGGCGATATCCGCGCGACAGATTCCCGATGAGCCGGTGTTGCACCGTGCCAAGTCCGAGCCGCTCGATTTCACGCTGCATGGACGAGGTGAGGATTTTTCCGCCCAGACCGTGGAGGCGGCCCACGAACTGAAGATACTCTGTGACCGTCAATTCCTGGTAGACCGGCGGAGTCTCCGGCAAGTAGCCAATCCGACGTTTCACCTCCATCGGCTGGTCCGCACAATCAAATCCCGCCACCCGTGCGGTGCCTTCGTTGGCCGGCATAAAGCAGGTCAGGATGCGCATGGTGGTGGTCTTACCCGCCCCATTCGGACCTAGGAAAGCCAACACCTCGCCCTTAGCGACGGTGAAACTGACGCGATCGAGGGCGGTATGTTGTCCATACCGCTTCGTGATCTGTTGGACTTCAATCATATGTGGTGATTGGATCGATTGAGTTGGGGAGTACTGCCAGCGGGGTGGTCATTGCACCCTAACAGGCAACACGTGGGCATCTTACTCAGTCGGATTGGGGCAGTCAATATCGTGTTCCATCCGCGTGCGACTTTACACGTTTTCTCCATCCTGTTAGAGTCCGCTCGCGCTCAAGCAAGAGGGGCACTATTCGCAATCGCTGCATTGATGATGCTGCTCTGTAATCCGCCCGACAATGAGGCAGCCAGCGGGCGGACCTATCGGGTTCATGGCCAGGTGATGGCGGTGAACGTCGCCCAAACTCCCCATATGATTGTCGTCAAGACACCGTTGACCAAAAATAACGATATGACCGTGGGGGCCAAGGTGACAGCCCTAACCAGGATTGTGCGAAAGGGGAAGCGGATCGCGCTTCAGACCATCAGAGAGGGTGAGGTGGTGTGGCTGACCTATGTCAAACAGCGGGACGGGGTATTTGCTCGGATCATTCAGCTTCAGTAGGGCTTCTGATTCAGGCCACCAAGACAATAAATGGGTGGGGTGGCTACGGGTTCCTAGCCCACATTATTCATGACGGTTCGTCGGCCCCCCTCCCTCACCCTCCCCCATTTTGGGGGAGGGTGAGGGCCCGAGGGGCGAGCCCGCTGGCCGGAGGCTTGTCGCAGCAGCGAATCGGCGATTGCAGCAGAAGCGTTCATGGATAATGCGGGCGAGGGCTATCTTTGATAGGCGGCTATATGTCAGTTTCAGGCATGGCGCCATCAAGCCGGCCGCGTTAGTACCAATCATGGGTTGACTGGCACACGTACTTTCTTCTATAAATGGATATAGTCCTCTAGGTTGCCAGCCAAGATTATTGGTCGTTGTCGTACAGTTCCGTATCGGTCTCTTTTATTTCCTTCATCCCAACGTAGGGGTTAGGGCTACACTCTCGGTATTGCTGGACTATGTGGTTGGACCGTACTGTGAGGGCACACAGGCCAGTATCCTGTATGACAGGTGGTTCAACCAGGAACAAGAGGTGTTAGGTGACCAGTCGAACTCGTGGAAGCAGCCGACAGCTGTTAGGGGTGATGAGTCTCAGTCTGGGGATGCTTCTGAGTGCCTGTTCGTGGGTTCCTACGGGGGCGTCTCAATTGGACGTGGGGATTGAGGATCGTGGGGTGGCCTCCTGGTATGGCGAGTCGTTTCATGGCAGGCAGGCGGCCAACGGCGAGCTGTTCGACATGGAGGCATTGACCGCGGCCCATCGGACCCTCCCACTCGGCAGCGTGGTTCGGGTCGTGAATTTAGCGAACGGGAAACATCTCCACGTACGGATCACCGACCGGGGTCCCTATGTCCACAGCCGGATCCTCGATCTTTCCCGTGGCGCGGCGGCTCGGTTAGGGATGATGGAAGGGGGTCTATCCGTCGTACGGGTTCAGTTAGTTGGGGAACGCCGGCCCGCAGCTCTTCTCTCTTCTGAGGCGCTGGAGACGGTGTCGGTCGCCCTCATTCTCGGTCTAGCGCACGCCCCCTCAGGGGCCACCGAGCCCTTTCCCTCAGCTTGGGAACAGTCGGATCCTCTGCTGGTCTATCCCCTTCGGCTGCTTCCTGGCGATATCTGGATCCAGCAACGCGCGCGACGGTTGACGGGGATGCAGGCGGCAGATCATACCGACCATACCGAAATTGCGACCGTAGTTTTCACCTAGCTCCCGCAGCGTTTCAGCCTGGTCGCCGGAGCTTCACTTTTTGAACGGTTGTGTGCATTGCACGACTGGATTGCCGGAGCGCAGCGTGGTTTTTGAGCGTCCTTCGTCTCTCGCATGAGGGCTGAAACCTAGCCCGATTCGAGATACGCTTCACGAGGAACGAGAGACGGTTTCTAGTCCACTACACCCAATCAGTAGACTTCCGAATCGGTCGTTCGGTCACCCGCTCAGCGAGCGCCTCACGAATCGTTCGACTCACCCGATCGATCTCTCCCACCTCCGATGCAGGAACAATCCAGGCATCTGCCGGTTCCAGTTCGATTCGATAGTGATTCTTCCTTGCCGAAAACCATTCGATGTACGGATGAGGAGCGAGATTCGGATGAGGGTCGAACGAGATCAAGTTCACATCTCCAATCTGTGGGTTTTCCATGTCACCAATCAGCTGCCCGGCGAGATCCTCGTCCTCAAACCGACGATTCTGAAACTGAATGACCTGCCCCGCGATATCTGCCTTGAAGTTTCCCCGTAAATACACATCGACAGGACCGACCACCGCAAACACGATCCGCCCCACGATCGTTCCGTCAACACGATTGTCCAGAAACCCTTCCTGCACCCAGCGTCCATTGCCAAATTTTTGTGCCATCTGACTCCCTGTAACGAGTTAGCCCGCGTTGGTTATTACTGTTCGTCCCAAAATAGCATAGAAGCCAGGCGAGGGACACGAGGCAAAAGAGAAGACATTCCCACTGGTCACCCCTAGCCTCTGGCCCTGTGCTTCTCGCCCGAACCTTGCCGATTGCAGCAGAAGCGTTCATGAATATTGCGGACTAGGAGCCTGCCCGACATTGCCGTTCGTGACGAGGCGAAGGAGGCGGGGCCAGATGCAAGGCCGCAGGCCCGGAAAAACCAGAGGTGTATTTGCTGGAATACATTGAGGATTTTTTGGCCGAGCACGACGCAGCTGGCCGCGGATCGTTCGCCGCAGTAGAAAGGTTAATGTCGGACAGGCTCCTAAGCCGGCTGGACCGTGCCGACCGCGGGCGATGACGACTGAGGGCCGCTCCCAAAAGCGCCCACCAACACCGCCAACAAAATGAGTCCACTTCCAATCCACCCCTGAAGATCCAATGTTTCACCGAGAAAGTACCAGGAGAGCCCGGCCGCGTAGGCCGGTTCTGACGCAAAGATCAATGCCACCTGTTGCGCGGGCACAATGCGCTGCACCCACATTTGAACGGCAAAGGCCACGGTCGCAAGTCCTCCGGTCACCCCAAGCCCGACAAGCAACAACGCCGTCGGCGCAAACGCCTGAGCCGGCGCCTGTTCGACCAGAAGGGTGGGAAGCAACAGGACGACCATCGCCATCATTTGCCAGGCAAACAAGGACGGCGTATCGACCTTGCGGGTAAACCGTTCCAGACAGGCGATATGTGCGGCAAACGCAATCGCACAGACGAGCGTCAAGAGATCGCCAAGATTCCCGGATGCGCTGGGCTTCACCAGCAGCCAGAGCCCCACCGTGGCGATTCCGGTGGCAAACCACACACGCCGGTCGAACCGGCGCAGGATCAATGGTACGATGACGACATACAGCGCCGTAATGAAGGCGGAATTCGATGCGGTGGTATAGTGGAGCCCGACCGTTTGGAGGACATAGCCGAGAAAGAGCCAGCAGGTGGTGATGGCACTCGCCCGCAAGACCGCCGGCTCGCGGTGTAAGCGAAATCTCCAGAGCAGATACCCGCCCCCGACCAGCAATGCTCCCAGGAGAAATCGGAGAAACAGAAACGAGAACGGTGGAATTTGCTCCAACACCGCCTTGGTGGCGGGGAATGTCGCCCCCCAAATAAATGTTGTCAGCAGGAGTGCGAATCGTGGCATGGAGTCAAGTGATGAGCGATCAGTGATGAGTGATGAGTCGCCTGGATTCGGTCATCTGAATTAATCCATCCTCGCCAATTACTCATCACTCGTCGCTGATTAGGCTTTGCACAACGCACAACGGCGCTGTTCAGTCGTCCCAGCCTGCTCCATCGCCGCTAATGCCCGCTCCTTGTCCGGGTAATCGAACCATCCGCCTTCCCAAAAATCGCTTGAAGAACCGATCGACGTAGACGGCACTTCAGAACAACGATCCTTGTGGAGCGTGACTCGATCGATCGAACGCGCGATGTGAATCCAATAGGTCATAGAAACGGCACCTTATAGACAGACCGCAGCACGGTCCTTTTCTCGCGATTGCGGGCTTGGACACACTCACGACCAGCGATCGGATTCCGATTCAATCTACGATGGAGTCTTGTCGACGATTGAGATAACTTAGTAGGATGCTGAAAAAGTCCGCCAGCTTTGTTCTCGCATCGATCTCACGAACCGTGAAAGGTAAGACGTGAAAGGTGAAACGTAGGACTGCCGAGTGCTCTTCCTCCGAAACCTTTCACGTTTGACGATTCACGTCTCACGGATCGCAAGACGGCCTTTTGAGCATCCTGTGGGCTAATCGGCAATCATCGCGAACGTCCCATTCGCCGAGCCCCACCGGAGGGAAAATAGTTTTTCCGCAGCCTGTTAGGGCAGGAGTTGCCACTCATCCTTCTCAATGAAGACCTTTACGCCCGTTTCGAGCTTCTTAATATCGTCCTTGTCGAAGATCCTCATATACCGGTCGATCCGATCCGGATCGTCGATCCGCTCTTCCTGCATCATTCCAGCAACACTCTTGTACTTCCGAATCAACAGAGACATCGAAATCCTCCTCTAAACCACTAGAAGTCATATCAGCTAGGTGTGTAGAATAAGGCAAAGCTCAACGGCCGGTCAAGAGCGCTTTCTCTCTCTGTGTACGGTTTTCATCTGGCTAGAAGGATATGAACCATGCCGATCTACGAATATCGTTGTGGACAATGCGAGAAGCAATTTGACGCGACCCAATCCGTCCATGCCAGAGCGGAAGACACCGTGTGCCCGCTCTGTAATGCTCAGAGCGCCACACGGTTACTGTCCACCTGCACAACACAAGTGAAAGGGACTCGCAAAGCCGGTTTCGCCGAAATGAAAGCCTACAACATGCTAGACGAGCGGATGGACAAGTTCGCCAAACTCCCGCCGCTGATGGGCAAACGCGCCGCCCCCGACGCGGCTCCACCCTCCGATCCTTCTACCGGCGGCACAACGGAGAACTGAACCAAACCGTGGCGGCATGTGAACGGTCATCATCCTCTTCCCAACATCCACCTCAACCTCATGGAGATCGCATGGTCGCGAGACTCGTGCTCTCGCTAGGTCTCAGCCTTCTGCTCAACTGGGAAACGGCCCTTGTCGCCTATGCGGAGGTCGCCTCGCCCGCGCATTTGAAAAAGCCAACCCGAGAGCTTATCTCGATGTCGTCTGGGACGGCAATTCGAGACCTGTTGAGATGGTCAAATCTGGCCAGGCCCACATCGCCGTGACCGGAACTGAAACAGCAGATCTTTCGGCGACGCCCATCGCTTGGGATGGATTCGGCGTCCTCGTGCATCTCTCCAATTTCACGAAAGAAGTCACGAAGCAACAAGTGGCCGACATTTTCTCCGGTAAGATCACGCTGTGGTCAGAACTCGGTGGTCTAGAGACAAAAATATTGGTCATCGACCGGCCTCGCAACCAAAACATCCGCGATACGTTTGAATCGCAGCTCGGCATCGCCGGCAAGATCACCGGTGCCGCCAGGGTAATTGGCTCCGATGAACAGGTCGTGAAAACCGTCGTGGGAACACTTCCCCCTCTGTCTGCGGTCGCCTACCTGTCCCTAAGCCAGGGATTATCCGTCGTCTCAAGCGGCGTCGCCGTCAAACTCTTGCCCATCGACAAGGTCGAACCGGAAGCCCCCACCGTCAAAGATGGCCGCTATCCACTCCGACGCCGCGTCCTTCTCTTGTCCAAGAAGGAGCCGCATCCCCTGACTGAGGCATTCACCCGGTTCGCGCTGTCTCCGGCGGGTCAACAACTCATTGCCGAGACGTATATTCCGATCAAAGAGTAATAATCGTACGTCGTTGTTATTGAAGGAGGTACCAATGCGGACGTGGCGATCATGGGTGTTCATGTTACTGGGGATCATCGGATCCATGGCTTCACCCATCACTGCCTCCTATGCGGAGGAGCCAGGCGCGATGGTTGATGGCGCAGGATTCACTCTCTTCGGTACCGAATCGATCAAGGGGTTCGATGCCGCAAAAGTCGAACGGGACCCTATCTGCGACCGGAACAAGCGTCCACGGATCGCCAAGATCGAGCCGGACGAAGCCAAGCCAGGCGACAAAGTCGTCATCACCGGCGAGCATTTCGGCACAAAGGAGTGTTTTCATACGGTGACCTTCAGTGCGACCCCAAACACGCCCGTGGACTTCAAATTCATGAGCGACTCGACGATTGAAGCGACCGTGCCGGATGCAAAAGCGGGGATGTCGTTCGTCATCATCGTCGCGGGCGGTGGAAGCGCCCAGTCAAAACCTGTCTTAATAAAGTCCAAGTAGGCTCGCTCTCTCGGGAAAGCCACTGGAGCCCGGTTTGTTTGGCCATCTGATTTGTCTGGTTTGTTTTGCTCTTCGAACCAAACAAACCAAACAGACTGTCTCGCGCGTCACAGGCCAGAGCCACCGGCAAACTGTATCAATATCCCCCTAAGAACAGGCCCGTTCCATCCCCTTCCTCCCTCGACACGACTCCTGATCCTATGCTAGCTTACGCGCTCATTTTCGCCTGATAACTCTCGCAGAATGGCGAACGATCTGAGGAGAGAGGGACCGGTATGTTCAAGAAAATTCTGGTGGCCAATCGCGGCGAAATCGCCATGCGGATTATTCGCGCCTGCCGCGAATTGAACATCGCCACCGCAGCCATCTACTCCGAAGCCGACTCGACCGGGATCTACGTCAAGAAGGCGGACGAAGCCTACCTGGTCGGCCCGGGACCGGTCAAAGGCTTCCTGGACAGCCAACAGATCGTCAGCCTGGGACAACGGATCGGCGCCGACGCTATCCATCCAGGCTATGGATTTCTCTCAGAAAACTCGCAATTTGCGCAGCTGTGCCACACCTCCGGGATTACCTTTATCGGCCCATCGCCGCAAGTCATCGAATTGATGGGGAGCAAGGTCAAAGCCCGCAATCTGGCCAAACAAGTCGGTATCCCGATCGTCCCGGGTACCGATGGCGGCATCACCAACATCAAGGATGCCCTGTCGTTCGCTAAAGACATAGGCTACCCCGTCATGATTAAAGCCAACGCAGGCGGGGGAGGACGCGGCCTCCGGGTGGTGCGGTCTGATACTGAACTTCGCGAGAACATGGCAGTCGCGTCACGGGAGGCCCAGGCTGCCTTCGGCGACGGAACTGTCTTCCTCGAAAAGTATATCGAGCGACCGCATCACATCGAATTCCAGATACTGGCCGACCGGCACGGCCACATCATCCACCTGGGTGAGCGTGATTGTTCGATTCAGCGCCGGCATCAAAAGCTCATCGAGATTGCTCCATCCTTGATTCTCACACCACGCCTTCGTGCCGAGATGGGTGAAGCGGCCATCGCCATCGCCAAGGCGGTCGATTATGACAATGCCGGCACCGTCGAGTTTCTCCTCGATCAGGACAGCCGCTATTACTTCATGGAGATGAACCCCCGCCTCCAAGTCGAACATACGGTGACCGAGCAGATCACGGCGATCGACATCGTGCGCAATCAGATTGCCATTGCAGCCGGCATGCCTCTTGAGATCACGCAGCAGGAGGTCACGCTTCAAGGCCATGCCATCCAGTGCCGCATCAACGCGGAAGACCCTAAGAACAACTTCCGGCCTTGCACCGGCACCGTCACAGCCTATCTCTCGCCGGGCGGGATCGGGGTGCGCATCGACGGAGCGGTCTATAAGGACTACACGGTGCCGCCCTACTACGACGCCCTCTTGGCCAAACTCACCGTGCGCGGCCGTACGTGGGAAGAAACCGTCAGCCGCATGAGACGATCGCTCGAAGAGTATGTCTTGCGCGGGGTGAAGACGACGATCCCATTTATGATGGAGATCATGCAGGATCAGGACTTCATGGGAGGGCATTTCGACACCTCCTATCTGGAAACGCATCCTGAGCTGTTCAACTACGACGATTTTGAAGAGCCGGAGGATCTGGTGCTGGCACTCTCCGCCGCGATCGCCGCCTACGAAGGGCTGTAGCGGAACAGCTGCCTAGGAACCTGTCCGACATTGCCTTCGTCACGAGGCGAAGGAGAAACAGGCAGATGTGCGGCCGCAGGCGCTGAAAATCCGGAGGCGTATTCGCTGGAATACGGTGAGGATTTTTCGGGACCGAGAACAACGCAGATGCCTGGACATCGTTCGCCGCAGTAGAACGGTCAATGTCGGACAGGCGCCTAGCAACCCCCTGTGATCCAATGACGAGATAACGCACAGATCAGGACATCATGGCGACACGACGACCCTCACGAAAACAGACCCCCAAGAAGCGGACGACCGGACCAGCCGTCCGGACGTCAAAGACACGTGTCCGCAGCCGCCAAGAGCTGACGATCCAGCCCGCGGCGGGCAAGCCCATCCTGATCACCGATGTCGCCTTGCGCGACGGCCACCAGTCGCTCTTGGCCACGCGCATGCGGACGGAGGATATGCTGCCCATCGCCCAAAAGCTCGACGCCGTCGGCTATTGGTCGCTCGAGGTCTGGGGTGGTGCCACCTTCGACACGTGCCTGCGCTTCCTTAAAGAGGATCCCTGGGAACGGCTCCGCGCGCTGCGTGCCGCCATGCCCAATACCAAGCTCCAAATGCTGCTCCGCGGTCAGAACTTGGTCGGATATCGGCACTATGCCGACGATGTGCTGGAACAGTTCATCGAACGGTCCGCCGCTAATGGCATCGACGTCTTTCGCATCTTCGACGCACTGAACGATATCCGCAACGTCGAACGGGCCATGCGAGAAGTAAAAGCCTGCGGCAAACATGTCGAAGCCGCCATCAGCTATACCGTCAGTCCCGTCCACAGCGTGGAGCGTTTTGTCGACATGGCGAAACAGCTGGAGGATTTGGGAACCGACACGCTCTGCATTAAGGACATGGCCGGGCTCTTGGCGCCGCTCGACGCCTATGACCTCATACGCCGTATCAAAGCAGCGGTAAAGGTCCCGATCCATTTGCATTCACACTACACCTCAGGGATGGCCTCGATGACCTCCCTCATGGCGATCCTGGGCGGTCTAGACATGCTGGATACGTCCATCTCACCGTTGGCCGGCGGCACCTCGCATCCGTCGACGGAAACGCTGGTGGCCAGCGAGTTCACCGGGGTCGATGCCGAGATCCTCACCTCGCAGATCCCCGGCGGCATGCTCTCGAATCTCGCTGCGCAACTGACCGAGCAGAATGCTCTCGATCGGATCAAAGAAGTCTTGGATGAAGTGCCGCGCGTCCGAAAGGAAATGGGCTATCCCCCGCTCGTCACCCCGACCAGTCAGATCGTGGGCACCCAAGCCACACTCAACGTCCTGACGGGCGAACGGTACAAAGTCATCACCACGGAAACCAAGAACTACTTCCTCGGACTCTACGGGAGGGCGCCGGGGCCCCTCGATCACGACATCATGGCCCGCGCAATCGGGGACGACCAGCCGATCAAGACGCGGCCCGCCGATCGGTTGGAGCCGGAACTCGAGGCCACTAGAAAAGATCTGCCCGCATCGGCCACCACGGTGGAAGATCAGCTTTCGTTCACCTTGTTCCCCACTATTGCGAGAGACTTCTTTGAGGCCCGCGAGAAGGGGGACCTGACGCTGGAGCCCCTCGAAATCTTTTCGCCCAGCGGACCGGCTGCGGCCACCGAACTCCATTTAGCCCCAGCCGAATTCAACGTCACAGTCCACGGCGAAACCTACCATGTGAAGGTGTCCGGTTCCGGACGGAAGGTCGACGGCCGCAAACCCTATTACATCCGGGTCAACGACAAACTCGAAGAAGTCTCGTTGGAGCCGATCCAGGAGATCCTGGCCGGCGTGCCGGAAGCCCCCGACGCTGGCACCGGTGCCAAACGCAAACGGCCCAGGCCGTCCAAGCCAGGAGACGTGGCCCCCCCGATGCCGGGTCGCGTCGTCAAAGTGCTCGTCATGATCGATGCCGTGGTCAAGGCTGGTGCCCCCCTCCTGATCATCGAAGCCATGAAGATGGAAAGCCAGGTCCCGTCGCCGATCGACGGGAAAGTTGTCGCCATCCTGGTCTCCGAAGGCGACAACGTGAAGACGGATGAAACAGTCATCCAGCTGGAGTAGTCCGATAGACCCGCATGCCCCCGGCTGCGCATGCAGACAGCCGCACGTTGCGCTGTTTATTTTTAGTTTATTGTGTCATATCATGACCGCCTGCTCGTCTCCATCGTCGATTCCGACGCAGTTCGACGCCATTGAGCGCATATCCATTAAAACGGTCCTCGTCCACGACCAGCGGATCGCCTATCTGGATGTGGGCGCAGGCCTGCCGGTCATCCTGATCCACGGCTTCGGGGGATCGATGTGGCAATGGGAACAGCAGCAGCGCGCGCTGTCGCAGCACTTCCGCGTCCTCACACTCGATTTGCCCGGCGCCGGGCTGTCCGATAAACCTGAGATCGACTACCGGCCAGATCAGATGTTGGACTTCTTTGTCGGATTCATGGACGCTGTGAAAATCCAGCAGGCCACGTTAGTCGGCAATTCCATGGGCGCCGGCTTGGCCATCGGCATGGCACTGGCACACCCCACACGCGTCGCCAAGCTCGTCCTTATCGACGGGCTGCCACAACATGTCATGGAGAAGCTCACCAGTCCGTCAGTCAGGCGGGCCCTAGAAACCAGTGCGCCGTCCTGGCTTGTTTCATTCGGCAACTGGCTGCTCGGTGGACTGATGACCGAGTCCGTCTTAAAAGAGATCGTGCATGACCCGGCACTCCTCACACCGGCCGTCATCGAGCGATCCAATCGCAACCGTCAACGCCCCGGACTCATCAAACCCATTATGACCGTCAGAGTAAACCTTCCGCTATGGGAGTCCGGATTTGCCACGCGCGTCGGTGAGATCACCCACCCGACTCTGGTGATCTGGGGTGAAGAAGATCGGGTGTTCCCAATCGCCGTAGGCGAAGAACTCCACCAGACCATCAAGGGGTCACGATTCATCCGAATCCCCAATGCAGGACACATCCCGCAGTGGGAACGACCGGACCTGGTTAATCAGGAACTCATCACCTTTATTCAACCCTAACAAGATGCTGAAACAGTCCGCCAGCCTGTCTTGTGCATTTGGTCTGTTCGGTCGGTCTGGTTTGTTTAGTTGCATGAGACTAACCAGATGGACCAGACAGACCAGATAACCAGACAGACCGGACTTGTCCCATACGGGCGAACCATCGAAGTTCTTGCGTACCAAAATAGTTTTTCAGTATCCTGCTACCGACACACACACAGGCCACCCTATTCTTGATAGAATCGTTACCGTCGCTTTACAAGGAGGGTATTATGAGGACAGCACATCGAATGCTCATCGGAGCCGCACTCTGCATGGCGCTCGGGCTCACCGGATGCGGAAGCATGGGCAGCTCCACCGGCGCGAGTTTTCTCTACAAGAACATCACCGTCGCTGACGGCAGCACCGTGGCGGGCGAGGGCCATACAGTCCTCTACAAGGGAAGCCCCCTGGCCCTCTCGGGAACCGGCATTAAAGTTGGCGACCCTCTCCGGGAGGTAGAGCTGGCACAGACGGACCTGTCACTGATCACCATTACCGACACAAAGGGCAAGGGCAAGGTCCGGATCATCAGCGTCGTGCCGTCGATCGACACTCCCGTGTGCGAACAGCAGACACATTATCTCAGCGAGAAGAACAAAGGCCTCGACAAGATGGTCGAATTGGTGACCGTGAGCATCGACACCCCCTTTGCACAGAAACGCTTTGCAGGAGAAGCCCATATTGCCAACGTGACCTTCCTCTCAGACTATCGAGGTGCCGAATTCGGGAAGACCTATGGG
>VBOL01000117.1 GCA_005887945.1 Nitrospirota bacterium | reverse complement strand
TTGAGAATCTCCGCTGCAGCCTGTTCACGTTCTGCTGTGGTGATGAACTTCGCCTCTTCCATCCGCGCCAGTACATGCTCCTGTCGATTTTTTGCGCGATCGTAGGCCTTGAAGGGCGAATAATGGTTTGGCGATTTCGGGAGACCAGCCAGAAATGCTGATTCTCCAATCGTGAGGGCGGAGAGGTCTTTCCCAAAATACGTTTGAGCCGCCGAGGCGACACCATAGGCGCCTTGTCCGAAGTAAATCTGATTCAAATACAGTTCGAGAATTTGCTCTTTCGTCAGAACCAACTCCATCTTGTAGGCCAGAATTAGCTCGCGGACTTTGCGGTCGAAGGTGCGTTCGGACGAGAGGAACAGCGACCGCGCCAACTGCTGGGTTATGGTGCTAGCCCCTTCGATCTTGCCCCCCCGGCGCACATTCGTCCAGGCTGCACGGAGCATGCCGATATAGTCGAGGCCGGGATGCTCAAAGAACCGGACGTCCTCGACCGCGATGACCGCACGTCGCAACCGTTCAGGGATTTCTGCCACCGGGGTCAGGATGCGCCGCTCGATGAAAAATTGACCGATGAGTCGCTGATCGATCGAATAGACCTGAGTCACCAGGCTTGGCTGATACGTCCCCAACTGCTCCAACGCGGGAAGGTCTTTCGAGAAGTGCCAAAGCAACCCGCCCACTGTCAGCCCCCCTATCAAAACTGCCGCCCCTAGGCCTATGAGCGAGATCTGCCACCAGCGCCACGAGCGACGAGGTGGTGGTTGACGAAGTGGATCCTGTAGATGTATCGGCCGATCCATCATGGTTACGCGGGGTTACCCCCGAAGGAGGCTTGGCTTCCTGAGAAGAATACCAAGGTCACCATACCGTGGAGGCCCTCAAAACTCAAGATTCAAGCCGGTACCGGAACGCAGCCCCCACATCTTCCTGCTGGCATCGCTTGTACCGGACATATTGCTTCAGGTATACTGCCATACGACGCCTGGACTCCTGGGCGTCTTTTTTTTGGAGCATACCGCAATATCTATGGATCAGACAGCCGCATCAGAATCTCCCATCACAACGCAGCTCGAGCCCTATGAGCGCCGGAGCGATATTCGGAATATCGCGATCATCGCCCACGTCGACCATGGCAAGACGACACTCGTCGATGCCGTACTCCGACAGACCCATGTCCATCGCAAGATCGACGATATGGGCGAACGGATCATGGACTCGATGGACCAGGAACGTGAGCGCGGGATCACAATCCGGGCCAAGAATGCCAGCGTGATCTACAAGGGCGTGAAGATCAATATCGTCGATACGCCGGGCCACGCCGACTTCGGCGGTGAAGTCGAACGGACCCTGCGCATGGTGGACGGGGTCCTCATCTTGATCGACGCGAAAGAGGGCCCCATGCCGCAAACGACCTTCGTGTTGCGGAAGGCCTTAGCGCTCGGCCACAAGGCCATCGTGGTCATCAACAAGATCGACCGGCCGGACGCGGTTATCGATGACGTGGTGAATCGGACCTTCGACTTGTTTGTCCATCTCGGTGCGACGGACGAGCAGCTCGATTTCCCGATCGTCTACACGGCGGCGATCAAGGGCACCGCGACGCTCGACGCGAATAAGCCAGGCACGGACATTACGCCGCTCCTCGACACCGTGCTGGATAAGATTCCCGCACCGGCCATCAACCCCGACGCGCCGCTCCAGATCCTGGTCCTCTCCCTGATTCAGGATCTCTACAAAGGCAAGATGGGCGTGGGTAAGATTCAGTCCGGTTCGATCGCCCGCAGGCAGAATGTGATTGTACTCGGAAGGGATGGCGCACAGTTCCCTGGAAAAGTGTCAGACCTCGCGGTCTACTCCGGCCTTGAACGGACGGATATGGAACGGGCCGAGGCAGGAGAAATCGTCGCAGTGGCCGGCCTGGACGAGGTGAGCATCGGTGATACGATTGCTGACGCGGAACATCCTGTCGCACTGACCCGAGTCACGATCGACGAGCCAACTGTCCAAATGACCTTCTCCGTGAACAATAGCCCGTTCGCCGGACGGGAAGGCAGGTACCTGACCTCGCGGCATTTGCGCGATCGACTCTTCAAAGAACTCGAAACCAACGTATCGTTGCGCGCGCAAGAAACGGATAGTGCGGATAAGTTCCTCGTGGCCGGCCGCGGCGAGCTGCATCTCGGCGTCTTGATCGAACAAATGCGCCGGGAGGGATACGAGCTGCAAGTCTCGCAACCGGAAGTGATGACCATCCAGGTGCCGGAAACTTATCAGGGCACCGTGATTGAAGAGCTCGGCAAACGCCGCGGCGAGTTGCGCCATATGCGACTCATCCATTCCGAGGCCGGACCGAGCGAAATGCACCTGGAGTACCATATCCCCACCCGCGGAATCATGGGGCTCAAAAACCTATTGATCGCAAAGACTCGGGGCACCATCATCATGCACCATGCCTTCGTCGCGTACGAACCGGTAGAGGAACGCGACCTCGCGGTGGTGACACACGGGTCACTCGTCGCACACGAAGACGGAACCAGCACCGGCTATGCCATCTTCATGACCCAAGAGCGGGGTACCATGTTTATCGGCCCTGTCGTAGAGGTCTATCGCGGGATGGTCGTCGGCGAGAACAGCCGGGACGAAGACATGGACGTCAACGTCTGTAAAGAAAAGCACCTGTCCAACATGCGGGCGTCAGGCACCGATGAAGCGTTGGTCCTCACGCCGCCACGGGAAATGGGCTTGGAGTTCGCACTCGAATATATCGGCCCGGATGAACTGGTTGAGGTCACGCCGAAGAGTCTGCGTATCCGCAAAC
>VBOL01000116.1 GCA_005887945.1 Nitrospirota bacterium | reverse complement strand
AAGGACTGCGTCGCATGTGCGGCGGGATCGTCAGCCTCGCCACACCTGAACTCGAACGAGACGTGCGGGACTTTTTCACAACGCGCAAGATCGACCTCGGCGGGAAAACATTGGAACAGTATTTGGAACAGCTGCGGATTGGGGTAAACGTGCGAGAACGTGACGGAATCGTGCTGCGTCAGTACCTCCAGGCTTTCCGGTAAATGATTGTGAAAGGAGATAAGCAGAGCAGGGAGAGGCTGGTACGACTGTGGCTCATTCGCCTCAAGCCCCCCGAAGGAGGGCTTGTCGTCTTGCCGGAAATGTCGCTACACTATCCCATGTATTGAGCAGGCTGTAGTTGCCATTCAAAGCCGATTCACGGGAGTAGCGTCCGACCATGCATACCCCTAACTGTCCAAAGTGCGGGACTGCGAAAACGAAATTGGCACCTCGATCGGGAGTCGCAGACCGACTCCTCGGTACCTTGACCATCTATCCCGTTCGTTGTCAGCTCTGTGCCCATCGCTTTACAACCTTCCTCGGCAAGCTCAAGGCCAACCCTCGTCGCAACTATGAGCGTATCCCGGTCCAGTATTCGGCACAGGTCCGTCCGCTTCACGATCCAACCCAACGGATCGTGGTTGAAGGAACGACCGTGAATCTTTCTCTGAGGGGCTGTCGTATCAGAACGAGTCAGCGCCTCCCGATGGGATGCCACGTGATGTTGGAACTTCAGTCCAGTGAATATGATCTCCCCATCATGATCGACGAGGCTATAGTGCGTGCCCGTTTTACCGACGGAGTCGGCCTCCGGTTTTCAAGTTTTCTGCGCTCGGAAGAACGCCGCATTCGTCACATCCTCGACCTGCGCCTCCCTGATCACGCAGTCTGATTGCCGGCTCTCTCACTCTTCATCCATCGGAACAACCAGTCCGGTTGCGTTCACCGCGCGTTCACGAATAAGAAGGAAACTGTCCTGGTTGCATATTTCACTCGTGCCGAAGCACGGCTAGTGGCCGTTGGCCGAGAATCCGGTAGGTGCTCGCGAAACCCACTATCAGCGTCAGCACCATCGTGAGGAGGAGGCCGATGCCAAGCACCCGTGGGTGTATGCTCCAGGGAAGATCGAACACATACCGCAACACGGCCCATGACAAGAAACTTCCGAGGATCAGTCCGATCAACCCGGCGACGGCGCCCAACAGGACATACTCAATGGCAAAGGCACGTGCAATCAGGCCACGGGTCGCGCCGAGCGCCTTCAGAATGACCGATTCGTAGAGACGCCGGTAGCGTGTTGCTGCGAGTGCCGCCGCCATGACCAATCCGCCGGCAGCAACACAAAACAAGGCCACCGCCCTGATTGCCAAGGAGAGACGATCGAGAACCCGCGCGAAACTATCGAGCACGTCGCCGATATGGATCGCGCTGATGTTCGGGAATGAGGCAACGACCGCCTGCTGCAACGGTACCTCTTCCTGTGGCGAGACCCGCACCGTCGCCACATAGGTAAACGGCGCCCCTTCAATCGCGCCTGGGGACAAGATCATGAAGAAGTTCGTCGAAAAATTTCCCCACTCGACTTTGCGAATACTGCTCACCTCAGCCGACACCGTGGCCCCCTGAATATCGGTGGCAGCCTCTTCTTCGACTGAAACCTGTGGGGTCGAGAAGACCTGCCCAGGCTTCCACCATTTTCCTTTGACCAACTGATTGTCTTTCGGTAGCTGGTCGAGGAAGGTCAGCACATACTCCCGGGTGAAATACCACTGTTTTCCCTGCGCCTCTTTCCCCTCCGTGCGCTTGTCGTCCTTCTCCACTGCCTCTTCTTCTGCCGTGACAACATGTCCATCGATCGCGTGGAGTCGTGAACGCACCAGCGGCGTGAGCTCCGGACGCGCTCGGCCAGTCTGTCGATCGACCAACGACACGAACTCCTTCGCTTGATCAGGCTGAATGTCGATAAAGAAAAAGGTCGGAGAATCCGTCGGCCGATTCTCCTGTACTTGGTGGAGCAACGCCTGTTCCACCAGCGACACCGTAACAATCACCATCATGCCGATGCCGATGGCGACCATGATCCCGGTCGCCTGGCTCCCCGGCCGCACCACATTGCCCAGGGCATAGCGAAGGCTCAAGACGCGAGGCATTGGCACCCAGGCCAGCCCTCGCACGAACACCCGCGCACAGACAAAGAGGACCATGATGGCGAGAGACAACGCACCGAGAAACAGGAAGCCGATCGACCACGCACCGGCTTGCCACACCGAGAGTGCGCAGAGCCCGAGAATGATCCCTCCGGCCGTGCCGACATTCCATCGATCGGCCAGTCCCCATGTCACCCACCATCGTGACGGAGGAGTCTCATGCTCGACCGTCGCCTGTTCTGCATCGCGCCGGAAGATCGCACCTGGGTGAATGTCTCGAATCTTCAACAGGGGCCACAGGGTAAACAGCAGCGTCGACAACAGTCCCAATGCCGCCCCTTTCATCAAGGGCCAAATTGAGGACCACGACAATTCTGAGGAAACGCCTAATTGTTCGAGGAGGTCGGACACAAACAGATCAGCCATGAGGGGAGGCAGCCCTCGTTGGAGCGCAATCCCCAACAAGATCCCAGCGAGGCTCCCGACAGATCCCAGGAAGATCGCTTGCACCACATACGTCGAGACGACCGTGGCCGAATCCGCGCCGACCGATTTTAAGATCGCGATCGTCCGCATCTTGTCCCGCAAGAACGCATGAATCGAGGTCCCGACCCCCAGTCCACCGATGAACAGCGCGGTGAGACCGATCAGTCCGAGATAGCGGGAGAGTTGGTCGAGAAATTGCCTCAACTGTGACTGGGCCGTGCGATAGCTGGATACGCGAGCGGAATCTGCCGCCAGCCGATCGCGCAGCTCGGAGAGGAGCGGCTCCAGCGGCGTATCGGGGGGCATCTTCACGAGATACCGTTCTCGCACCCGGCTTCCAGGCTTGATCAGCTCCGCCGCGCGTAATCCCTCCTGCGCAATCATCACCCGTGGGCCTAAGGTAAAAGCATTGGCCATTCGATCCGGCTCGGTCCGTACGATGCCGGTGATCAGAAACATCGCTTGACCGATCTTCAATTGATCCCCGACCGAGAGGCCCATCCGAATCAGCAGTGACTCCTGCACCACCGCCCCAAAACAGGAATGCCCGCCACAGCGGCGGGCATCCGGGTGGAGCAGGACATCGAGCAATTGCGCTTGGTCGAGTCGAATCGTCCCGTACAGGGGATACATCGATTCGACCGCTTTGAGTTCGATGATCTGGGTCGATTGGGTCACAGCGGACCCGTAAGTCGCGTGCGCGGCCATGGCTACAAGCTCGCTCACATGGGTGAAGGACATGCCTCGACCGTTCAGCGAGTCCAGCGCCGCCTGCCCCGCGAGACTCAAGGGATGCGTCAGACGAATTTCGAGATCGCCGCCTAACAGCCCCCGCGCTTCCTTCGTGACGGCGCGCTCCACATGCGTGCCAAACAGCGACACCCCGACCAATGCCCCGACGCCGATCGCGATACAGGCGAAGAAATAGAGAAAGTGCCGCCAGGCTCCCCGTGTTTCACGCCAGGCCATCCTCAAGAGGAAGCGGCTCACGGGGATGACTCTGCGACTTGATTGTCTGAGTCGGTGAGGGTGTCAGATTCGATGCGCCCGTCGCGCAACGCAATCACGCGCTCCATCGAGGACGCGATGGCTCGCTCATGCGTGACGAGGACTAATGTGGTGCCGTAATCGCGATGGAGAGAATGGAGCAGATTCATCACGTGCTGGCCCGTGGCCGAATCCAAGTTGCCGGTGGGCTCGTCGGCCAACAGAATCGGTGGGTGACAGGCGAACGCTCTGGCCACCGCCACCCGCTGCTGCTCGCCTCCCGAGAGTTGGACTGGATAGTGATGCAGCCGCTCTCCCAGGCCGACGGCCCGCAACAGATCCGTCGCGCGATCCTGTGCCGTGCGTATCCCTGCCAACTCCAAAGGCACCAGGACATTTTCCAGGGCGGTGAGGGTAGGAATGAGATGGAAGGATTGAAAGATGTAGCCGATGTGATCGCGACGATACCGCGCCAAGGCACTCTCGCGCATAGTCGAGATCTCCACGCCGTTCAACGTGATGGAGCCGGATGTTGGGCGATCCAGTCCCGCGATGAGGCCCAGCAAGGTGGATTTCCCGCTCCCGGATGGGCCGACGATGGCCACGCGCTGCTTATCGGGAATCTCGATTGTGACATCGTCGAGGATCGTGATCTGATGGCCTCCGCCGGCCAAGCGCATTGTCA
Organism: Nitrospirota bacterium; assembly: GCA_005887945.1. Classification (GTDB taxonomy): domain Bacteria; phylum Nitrospirota; class Nitrospiria; order Nitrospirales; family Nitrospiraceae; genus Palsa-1315. Next base: position 1,334 of record VBOL01000116.1, on the reverse strand, counting down.
GGTGAGAGAGAGTGATCATGTTGTTCGTCCGGCTCCGACAGTATCGTCTACGTGAAGGGTATATTATACTGGATGACGATGCACCGCTCATGGATTCTCACAAAACTATTTTCCTGCCTCTGCCTCTCCTTCATCCTCCTCTTTGGTTATGACCTCAGCAGTGCGCCCGCCTCTCCACCCTCGTCGTCGAGCCCCCCTCGCGAGGGCGTGGGACCAGTGCCAGAAACCAATGTGACAGCGCCACCGGGCCGACCGAAGAGGCCCGTCTCCGCCGAACGCCCCCGCATCGTCGCCTTCGGCAACAGCCTGACGGCAGGCTTAGGTGTGCCACCGGATCAATCGTATCCCGCGCACCTGCAGCGGACGCTGGACGCAGCTGGCTATGCCTATCGAGTCGTGAACGCGGGAGTCAGCGGCGATACGACAGCCGGCGGAGTCCGGAGGGTCTCCTGGGTTCTGAACAGCACGCCGACAATCGTCATTCTGGAACTCGGCGGCAACGATGGGCTCCGCGGCCTCAGCCTGCACGAGACGCAAGCCAACCTCGAACGGATCGTTCAACAACTCCAACAGGCCTCGGTCACCGTCGTGTTAGCGGGGATGAAACTTCCCCCGAATTATGGACAGGACTATACCGCGGGGTTTGAGGCGCTCTACCAGGCCGTCGCAACACAGTATCACCTGACGCGGATTCCATTTTTTCTCGATGGTGTGGCCGGCTCGTCCTCGCTCAATCAGGCCGACGGCATTCATCCGACGGGAGAGGGCTATCGCTTGATTGTCGAGAAGGTATTCCCAACGCTTGAGCCACTGCTGGAGCGAAACCGGTGAAGGCGGTCCAGGGAGAGGGGAACGGGACATGGCGGGTCCCTGCCCGGTAATATCCCTGTTGGCTCCCTGACGTATCCGCTCCCACGACTTGGGCCGGCCCGGTACGGTGTTCGATAGGCTGGTGCGGATTCCCTGTGGCCTCCGCTTCTCTCTGTCCCCTCCACGGCCAGTGGCCCGGCTCGGTTCGGAGGCTTCCGCCGAATTCCTTCAAAGAGATGAAGGAATCCCGATCAGAGCGATCCAACTGTGAAGAACATTAGAGGGATGGGGAGACTAGAGGAGAGGAGGTGCGCGCGAAGGCGGACGGGTACGACATCGACCGTTGTGCCTTCGACGGCGTCGGCCGCGGTGCAAAGCCATGAACACAGTGCGGTGGCGTGAGTCGCCGCGTTGTGATGCGCATGTTGCGCCATGTGGGCGCTTAGCTGCGGGTACACAATCCCGCTGAGCGACACAATCCAGAGTGCTAACCCTCCGACTGCAAATTGTCGAATACTACGGTT
>VBOL01000115.1 GCA_005887945.1 Nitrospirota bacterium | reverse complement strand
AGCCGAAACTAACCCTCCATCAGTATGCTGACAGACAACACCGCCGTCGACTGAGTTATGCTCGTAGGGTTCACGGTTTGAAACAACAATCACTTTGGACATCACGTCCTCCTTCTGGGGATGAAGCCATTTTCAGGCCCTGTCAGCCATTCCGAACTCTCTGCTGTAGATAAATGAGCAGCCCCAAATACTCTTGAAGATGCCGCGTGATGAGAAACCGGTGCCGCGCGTATTCTTTGCCCTGTCGCCCCAGCACGGCCATCAACTCTGGTTCGTTCAGCAAACGCCTGGTGTAGAACGCCGCACCTTCCGGTGAATTCACGGTGAATCCAGTCACCCCCGGGATCAGTTGAACGGTAATGCCGCCGGTTTCTCCTCCGATCACCGGC
>VBOL01000114.1 GCA_005887945.1 Nitrospirota bacterium | reverse complement strand
GTCGCGGTCCCCCCGGCCAGCACCAGGCGGCAATCATGGCTTTTTTTGACCAGTCGATAGGCCGCCACTACGCCGACCGGGTCCTTGAACCGATCGAACCGTGACACTTGCAGCAGGATCGGTTTATCACGAGGCACACCCAATCGTTGAAGAACCCTGTCGATCTCGTCAGGCTCCAGTTCACGATTCTTTTCACTGAAGGGGTCGATAGAGGGGTAGACCAGAAATTGTGGAAGAGGCAGCCTTTGCGAGAACTTGGGAAGTGAAAAGACTGCGGCGTCGTACCGGACCACGAACGGGCGCAGAAACTGCCAGACCGAGTGCTGAGGAGTCGAGACGTCGATGTGGCATCGCCATATCCACCTGGCCCCATGAGGACGTGCGTCAATCAACGCGGCTGGTTGAGGATCGTGGATCATCGCAAACTCCGCCTCGAGGTTCAGCCGCTTCGCATTGTCGCGATTACACTCGATGAACGCGTCATACAGTTCGGGCGTGATTCGTTGTCTGGTCCCTTGGAGGGCGTTGTGAAAGCTCTTCGTCGTGCGGTAAAAAAGATCGGATCCCGTCATCACTTCCCACCGAACCTTGATCCCCAGTTCTTCGAATAACGGAAGGAGACGATGGAGCATCTCAGCCACCCCGCCACCGTACCGCGTCGAATTGACATGCACCATGCTTTTTCCCTCGACTTGGCGTCCGAGTTGCCGCAACAATTCCACGGTTCCTTGTGGAGCGACATCTCGATAATTTTCAAGCATCCCGGTCACCTGATTGATGTAGACCGCCGAATTACAGGGTACGTTGCCTTGCCAGATCTTGATCGCAGAGACGAAGGATTTTGTTTCGCATGCCCTCCAGGCTGAGCCCCAGACGCCCCACTCGCTCGACTTTCGAAGCTAGTTCCTGCAACCCCAAGCCTTCTTCTGAAGACAGCCAATATGCAAAATCAGCCGACAGAGGTTTCTTGCGCATGCGTGCTTCGCACACATGGTTGTAGACCGCCCCAACCTCCACGTCGGCCAAGGCATCATAAAACTCCCTCAGTGATCTGGCCTCCAAGCCCAAAGGAATTTCGATGATATGCGAGCGGAGAAACTCGAATGGCTCGCTAACGATGCACCGCGGGACAACTGTTGTGGAGTGGTTCAAGTGGTCGGCCATAATGCGTACGATCTCATCGCGCAGTTGTTCAATATCACTGAAGTCGAAGGGATCGAGCACACCCAACCGTTCACCCAACACCCGATCCTGCGCATACAGCACAATCCATGCAGCAAAATCATTCGAGTACAACTGCTGGGTATAGGCATGCCTCAAGAAATAACTATGGGTGTGGTAATAGATACTGTCGGCCGGAACTTCCTCGATCAATTCAAGCAAACGGTGCTCGTCCATGGCCCGTTTGCTGAGCACTTCACGCAGTTCTATGCACGAGACGAAACGAAACGGCATGTTGGCTGAGCGGTTCGACATTCCGAATCACGTCTGCGTATGTGGACGGTATATCATGTGTGATTCGTGACGCAGGTCCTTGGCCGTGCGGTCATTTCGACAGAAAAGAAGTGCAGAATCATTCGAAGGTGCGACGCGGTAATCCTTCTGCTTCTTCACGAACCGAAATGCATGAATGCATGAGAGTGACTCCCCACCAGCGCCGCCTCGATTTCGCAGGAGCACTAGCTGCGAACTGGTGATGGCGCACAATGACGGGGTCTGTGATGTCTCCACAGTTGAGACAACGCCACCCTTTGAAGTCAATCTCGCCGCTGGCGTTCAGAAGGTCCATAAAATGATCGCTGATCATATAGCCTTGGCAACGTTGACATCGCATAGGCTTCTTCTCCTTGATGATGTCCCCACTATCCCTGGCGAGACAGGGTCTATCCGAACTTCTCTTCCAACCATGTCCTTCACATGTATTCTGGATGATCTCCGACAGGGTCGCAGGCGGATCGGCGCTATGCTGCACCGCTTACTCCTCCGCGTCGTGCCCCGAATTCTTGAAGCCTTTGTTTGATGGTTTTGCCGATCCCCTAGCTCAACTGAGTCAAATTGCCTGCCCCGAAGATGCTAGCACGATGCTCGAGCTGAGCAAAAACTCCCCCTCACTCACAAACTGTGTCGAACATGCACACCTCCGCACGTCCACACCGCCTACTGCTGTCGGTCGAACAATCCTACGTAACAATCTCGCCTATGTAGCAATCTCGCGATCGTTTACCCCACAAGACTCCTTGCCCTGCCCGAACACCTTGCCGAGCGATGTCTTGGCGTCGCCCAGCATGTAATTCGATTCTTCCTGCAAATCCTTAGCCAAACTGTGGAGTTGGCGGCGTGTCCGGGCACCTGATTGAGGCGCCAACAACAAGCCGGTGCCGATTCCCGCCACCAGACCGGCGAAGAAGGCTGTCGTGCTCATCCCTGTGCATCGTGTTCCCTCTGTCATAGCTCTATCCTCCTTCTGTTCTTGTCCATGGTTCTTCAATTCAGGCATGGCATCCCCGTTCGATTTCACCTGCTGCCAACTCTCGGGGGTTGCGGCAACGGCTGCATCGACCCGCAAGTATTCCGTTCCGGCCGTCTCCGCTCACGCGAAAGACGAGGAAGTAACGAAGGCTCCCGCAATGCGCACAGATAGGACCTTTCAGATCGCGCAGGACTGGCAACCCTCCAATATTCTTGTCCCTCTGTACATCGGGAAACGCCACTGACTGGGTGTGATTCATCTCTTTCATTGACCTTCTCTTTCTGAACAGCAATGACGAATGGGTTCTTCACCAACACCCCAACCCACACACCTGATGTCATGACAAAATGCAAGACTTAGACCGCTTCATCAGATCGAAACTTCCGCATTGGATAACTCTCAATGTTTACAATGAATAAAGACATATGACTTCATTGCGCGAGTCAGATAATCGGTCATAGACATCGACAGACAAGCGGACTCGTTGGATGCAACTGAGTGACGGGCTAAACACAAGTCACAGTCACACAAGGAAATTGTGTGTGAAAGGAACATCTTGTCCATCGGGGACAAGATGTTCCGATGAAAACATCATAGTGCATAACGAAAGAAGGCGCCGCTTTCAATTATTTCGTGACGACAATCACGACTCGGCCTTCTCGCCGCAGTATGTTGATGCCGACATCCTTTGCATGACGTTCAAGCGAGAGGTCAACTGTGGCGTCTCCAATCCTAAGATTCTTTATCTCAATGTGCTCCAGGAACGGCGGCAAGACCGGTTGTGAGAACGACAGGCGGGCCCGCGGGGCCTCAATTCGCAAACCGAGGCAGGATTGGAGCAGCAGGAACACGGCGACCGAGGACCAAGTCTGAGGGCTACAGGCTACCGGGTACAGCGTCGGACCTTCACCGGGCCGGCGCGAGAACCCACACAACAGTTCAGGCAACCGATGCAGCTCGAGAAACTGGCTGGCGTCGAAGAGACCGCAAAGAATCTTCAATGCGCCTTGTTTGAATCCGTAGGAGGCCATACCGGCTGCTATAAGGGCATTATCGTGTGGCCAGACCGATCCATTGTGGTAAGCCATCGGATTGAAGCGAGTTTCAGTGGCTGCGACGGTTCGGACACCCCATCCGTTAAAAAACTCCTCGCCCACTAAGGTCTTGGCCGTTCTCAGGCCGTGCTTATGGTCGGCAATACCAGTCCAGAGACAGTGGCCGGCATTCGACGCCCTGACTCGACAGGGCTGCTTGAACCCGTCCAAGGCTAATGCATAGGACGAGAGGTCGTTGCACCAGAAGCTTCGCTCGAACTGAGTGCATAGCTTGTCTGCCTCCTTGAGGAGACGCCTGGCCTGATCCGTATGGCCCAGCGCCAGGGCTAATCGAGCCGCGCGCCGTTTGGCGGCAAACACATAACCTTGCACTTCGCAGAGCGCGATGGGCCCTTCCGCCGAGCTGCCATCTGCATGAAACACGGCATCCTGCGAATCTTTCCATCCTTGATGGATGAGTCCGCCTTGCGACCGGCGGCTGTACTCCACAAAGCCATCGCCATCGAGATCTCCCGCACGATCAATCCACTGCAACGCAAGCTCGATATTCGGCCAGATCTGTGTGATAAAGGCCTGATCACCGGTCCGTTCGTAATAGGTTCCAGCCAACATAATGAACAACGGCGTCGCGTCGATGCTGCCGTAGTACTGGCCGAACGGAATCTCGTTGAGTGTCGCCATCTCTCCCTTGCGTGTTTCATGCAAAATTTTGCCAATCTCTGCATCCTGCTCCGGGAGAACCTCTCTCGCCTGGGTAGCCGCCAGATAGGCCAACACACCCCTGGCGATGCTCGGATTGACCCACAGAAATTCGAATGCAGTTATGAGGCCGTCGCGCCCGAACGGGGTGCTGAACCATGGGATACCGGCGTAGGGGTATGGGCCGTCGGAGGTGTCTGAGACCATCATGTGGAGGTCGGCAAGCGAGCGGTTCAGCCAGACATTGAATTGCTCATTCGATGTCACGATGAGACAATCGTCAGCCCTGGTCACACCTGGTTCGCCTGTCGACTTCACAAGAGATCGTAAGGTACCACTGGACGACTTCTCCCGCCGGCAAAAGCGTGTCGACGCGGATCTCACCGGGATGGACTGCAGTCGGAGCCGGTGCACAGCGGACGGTAACCCACCGATCCACACGATCCAACCCCTCATATCCGAGCGAAATTCCGTCCTTGGATGTGACGTCCTCCAAGCGTTGGCCTCGCCGGTTTCGCATCTTCCCGCGGACTTCGAAGAGGTCGGCAAAATCCCCATCCACTGAGAAGGAGAGCCGGACCGGAACGGGAAGGAGACTGTAGTTGTGCACTCGAAGGCGCTCGAAGCAGCGGCCTTGCCACAGGAACCGAGCCCGAGACAGGTGCAGCGCTCCGCGCGCGACCTCTACCTGTCCCTCATGGGTCATGTCGGGATTCGTGAGATCGACGTTGAGCAAGACATTGTCTTCCTTGACCGTCGAGCTGAGCAGCAACGGCCGCTCCCCATTGATGGTCAGCTCGAAGCGGGACAGAAAACGTGTCCCTTCGTGGTAGAGGCCTTGCGAGCCCGTTCTAAGAACCTCGATGTGGTCATCGGTCAGCGAGGAGGAGGCCACAATGTGGCATTGATCATTCCGCCGATCGACGTGTTCCATGAGTCCCTCTCATCGGTGTCGGCATGAGTCCCTCTCATCGGTGTCGGATTGACCAGCTCAACCAGCCTCCGAGGGAGGCAGTGAGAAAAAAGGTCGCGCCAATGCCTGCTACTCCGGTCGATTCACCAAACCGTTCTGTCACCCAACCGAACATGCTGATCCCGCTGATGGCGGCCGTCATCGCACCAGCGCTATAGAGACTCATCACCCGTCCGACGAGGTTCCCGGGGGTAAGTTCCTGCACGACACCCCACGCGATCGGGGTGAAGGCCCCCATGCCCCCACCGATTACGATCATGAGCAGGCCGACCAGGAACAGGTCCTTCGTCCAGACGAGCGCTCCGATCGCCAACGCGCTCGCCACGCTCGCCCCCGCGATGATCCTGGTGCGATCCGACGAGTTCCACTCGGTGAACCGCAACAGTATCATCGACATGAGCAGCAGCCCCACTCCTAGAGCGGACCAGAGGTAGCCCACCTCGACCGGCCCCAGACCCAACAGTTTTCTCGCAAAGACAGGAAACAATGTCGTCAAGGCGCTGGCGCCGAATGCGTAACACCCAGCGGTTACAACCAGCAGCAGGATGACGCGTTGTTTGATCGTGACGAAGGCCAGCCCCTCCCTGAGATCTTGCCACGCTGAACCACCGGTCTTCTTGGGTCCTGCAGATGGCTGCAGTGTTCCCAGCCGCACCAACCCGAGGCAAAGCGCTGACACGAAATACGTGACCGCGTTCAGACAGAGAACTTCCTGCGAACCGAAAAAGGCGATCCCTATCCCACTTAACGCGGGACCGAAAATGATGCCCAGGCTGGTCGTACTCTGAATAAGCGCATTCGCTGCCGTGAGTTGCGTGCGCGGGACAATCAGAGGCACCGACGACGTCAGCGCCGGATTGAACATAGACACCGCCACCGCGTCGAGAAGGACAAGGGCATACAAGAGATTGACCGTGAAATTGTCGGTCTGGATGGCGCAGGGAATGATTCCGATCAGCACAGCCCGCAATGCGTTCGATCCGATGAGGAAGAATTTTTTCGGCAACCGGTCCACGTAGACGCCGATAAAGGGGCCGAGCACGATGGGGGGAATCGTATGAAGGAGTCCGATGATGGTGGTTTTTACCGGCGAACCGGTAATCGAATACACGAACCAGAGCAGCGCAAGGTTCGAGATACCGTCGCCCACTTGGGACACCAGTTGACTGAGCCAGATCAATCCAAAATCTCGCCCAAAAAGCAGACGCCAGTGACTCACCACGCGCGCCTCTTTTTGTGTCGCTGCGTCGTGCCACGCAGAATCTCGGTTGATCCTCAGGGTCTCCCAAGACCTCATCCCTCACTCTCGATCCTTACCTTGTCCGTCCTCACGGCTTTCACCCCCGGGACCTGCCGGGCCGCTTCTGCCGCTTCCAACACAATCACTTGGAATCGGACAGTGCCGCTGAGCGACACCACGCCCTGTTCCGTCTTCACGTCGAAGTTGGCGGCGGTCACGGTGGCACTTTTGGCGAATCGGTCTTTGACATAGCGGGTAAGGATGTCGTCCTGTTTGTGCGCGATGAGCTCGGATAGTTCTTTGACCACTTCCAGTTTGTTCGACACCGTTTTCACGGTCGGCACTGTGCTCGCGATTTTTGCTGCGGCAGCCTTCTCCGCCTCGGTGGACACTTTCCCCACAAGCGTGATCTCGTCCGATCCGGCCTCCACCTCGATCTCGTACGGAAACAAGCGGGGATCTTCCAGCAAAGCGAGTTTGACCGTCAGAATCAGCGAGGACACGGCTTTCTTGCCCGTACCCTCTTTTTCTTTCTCTATCCCTTCTTCTCCAGTGTCTTTTTTCGCCTTCGATTCCTCATCCTTGGCAGTTTGCGTCTTCGGCTGAGCAGACGACTGGGCAGGAGGCAGTTCTTTCTGCGGCTTGGCAGGAAGCTTGGAATCCACCACTTTGCTCTGATCGGCAGAAGACTGAGCTGATGTGATCGAACGCTGATCACTCTGTGCCAGCATCGGATTCGTGAACTGCCCCGTGAGCAGGGCATATACGCAGAGTGCCAGAAGGACCGCGCCCGGTCCAAAACCACTGCGCCGCAACTGGGACTGTTTCACATCGCTCACGTTCATTTCCATCGAGATCAGCCCAGGCGACGAAACACGATGGAACCGCCTCACGCCGGAATGAAATCGGGAGTCGTCGGGTCGGGGCGTCGTCGACTGAAGGCAGCGGCGACGGTCGCGGTGCCCAACAACAGCACCCCGATACCCACAAGGCTCGCAGCTGGTCCGATGGCATCCGCCACCCAACCGAACCCTGCCATCCCGGCCATGGCGGAGGCCATGGCACCGGTGCTAAAGGTGGTAAAGACACGTCCTAAGAGGGGTTCAGGCGTCAATTCTTGCAACATCGCCCACACAATCGGCGTGAACACGGAGGTGCTGCCGCCGAACACGATGATGAGGGCAGCTGCCATGACTGGTGCCTGTAGCATGCCAAGCGTACACACTGCGACGGCGCCGACGGCCAGAGCTGCGGAAATCAACCGCAATCGGTTTTGGAAATCTCCCTGATTGATCCAAGCCAGCCAGGCGGACGCAGCCAGCATGCCTATCCCGAGCGATGACCACAGCCACCCGAGTTCGACGGCACTCGCATCGAGAAGTTGCGTTGCGAACACAGGTAGCAAGAACACGAAGGCGCTCGCGCCCAAACTGTAGAGGGTGGCGGTGAGCATGAGCAGGAGTACGGTCCGATGCTGGACGAAGACAAATCTAAATCCGACCAAAAGATCTTGGAGGATCGTGGCTCTGTCGGCTAATTGTCGCACGCGCGCTCGCAGTGTCTCATCCAGGCGGATCGGCATAAGGCACAACGCAGACACCATGAACGTGGCCGCATTAAGGTACAAAACATTG
>VBOL01000007.1 GCA_005887945.1 Nitrospirota bacterium | reverse complement strand
CGCTCCGACACTACAAAGAAGAGGTCGAACAGGGCAAGTTTCCTGGCGACTCCGAGTCCTACCACTAGTAGGCTGCTGAAAAAGGCCCCCAACGTCGTTCTCGGGTCGAAAGAATCCTCAACGTACCCCAGAGGGTACGCCTCCGGTTCTTTCTCGCCTGCGGCCTCGTTGGATGACCTTTTTGAGCAGCCTGACCATTACAAAATAGCAGTCTACATCCGCAACTAGGTCTTCAAGTTCTCAGGCGAAGAAGAAGGGGTCTCAAGCGCAAGGCGAATTTGATAGGGCGTAGAACTCGCAAGCGGTATGGAAATGGCCTTGTACTTTTCAGCAAAAGCAATGATATCGATTCCCATATAAAGTTTAGGCAGGCTTTGAAGGCGTGCGAGCCTGCTACGAACGAGCTTCTGCGCGGCTTGTTCATTGCCGAGGAATCGTTTGAGATTGGCGGCGGCAAGTTGGATGAGGGCTTGGAAGAAGTTTCCCTGCTCGGTGTTGTGCCCCACCGCGTGCCAGAGTCCCTCGAAGACTTCGTGACATTCCCACCAGAAGGCAAAGTTGTAGAGGTCGATTCCGTACAAGTAATCCTCTGACCGTTGCCATTCTTCTGGTGGAAAGGCTAGGAGTTTCGGCTCCGGCTGACCGTAGGAATGGCCGAGGGGATCGCGTCGCGGGTGCGGATTTTTCCCCGGAAGGAATCGATAGGATGGAAACGGCCTCGTTGAGTAACGAGGCCAAGTCGGATTAGGCGGGTGAGGTTCAATCACGGACGCGCTCGTCGGACACCCGCGACCTGGAAGATTTCTCGATCCTCTAGTCGCACCGCGGTCAGTTCTTTCCCCCATACGCATCCACTGTCGATGGCTAACAGGTTGGACTCGATGTGCAATCCCAACGCAGCCCAGTGGCCGCAGATGACCGTTGCATCAGCATTTTTACGGTTCGGAATGCGGAACCAGGGAAGATATCCTGCAGGAGCCTGTTCCGGCGGGCCGGAGAATCCCGACAAGTCGCCAGCTGGGGTGCAGGTCCGCAGTCTCGTCAACACTCGGGTAATACTCGCGAGACGTTCGTCGCCACCCAAGGCGGGGTCCCATCGAGGTGAGAGTCCGCGGAAAAGCGCTTTGAGGACGATTCGATAATTCGGGCTTGACAATACCGCTTCGACTTCTCTCGCAAGGTTCACCGCTTCATCGATGGTCCATTGAGGCAGGAGACCTGCGTGCACCATGAAGAACGACCGCTCGCGGTAATGGAGGGGCTGGCGACGAAGCCAGTCCATTAATTCTGCTCGATCCTCTGCTGCCAGCACATCCTGAATCGTGTCTTTTGGCCGGAGTGTGACGATGTCTGCTGCAACAGCGAGTAGAAACAGATCATGGTTTCCCAGCACGATCTGTGCGGCAGAGCCAAGCCGTTTAATGTATCGGAGGACCTCGAGCGAGTCCGACCCTCGATTCACCAGGTCGCCGACGAACCACAATCGGTCAGCTGCGGGATCAAAGTTGATGCTATCGACGAGTTGCTTCAGTTGCATGGAGCAACCTTGGACATCGCCGATGGCATAGGTGGTCATGGATAGGGTGGTAGGTTAGCGGAATCGAAATCGTGCGAGCGAGTGTCTCACGGAAATCGTGCTTCGATCACACTTCTGAGTCCGCCGCGCGCTGCGAATGTCCCCGTGACTTTCGCCCATACCTGACGGCAGGCTTTGACGATGTCCTGTAAGATGCGATTGACGGAATTCTCGTAAAAAATGCCCAAATCACGGTAGGCATGAATGTACATTTTGAGTGATTTGAGTTCCAGGCATTCTTTGTCCGGCATGTAGTGGAGCGTGATCGTGCCGAAGTCCGGAAGGCCGGTCTTCGGGCAGATCGCGGTATATTCAGGGATCTCGATCGTGATTTCGTAGCCCTTGTATTGGTTCGGGAATGTTTCGATGTCCGGCAGTGGCGCGGTAATACCGCTCTTTGCATGCCGCTCGTTGTATCCGAGCTTGGTACTCCTGGGTTTCTTCACCAGCGTTTCACGTTTCACGCCTCACCCCTCACGTCTTCAACGCGCCTCATGTCTTTCTAGACCTGTTTCATCCACTCCACTTGGCCGATTTTTTCCAGTTGAATGTAGAGGGTCACCCAAGGGCAAGCCATCTCGGGGTACACCTCACACAAGCCCCCTTTTCGCACGCCTCCGCAGGGGCCATGGCTCATGAACTTCGGGCACTCGGCTTTGAGCGAATTGTCGGGAATTGGGGGACGCTTATGGATCCCACCGGCGTGCTGAGCGCCCTCGTCTTCCCCAGGGATGATCACGCGTGTTGACATAGGCATATAGTCTAGACAGGTTTTGTGGAATCGGCAATCTCTCTTTCCATTGCCATGAAGTCGGTCGCATGTACGGCAGTTGCGAAAACACCGTGAAACGCAAGTTTTTAGGGCGAATGGCCTACGGGCTTGGGGTGTGCTAGGGCTTCTTTCTGGCAGGGTGGGCCTTCTGAGAAGTTGCATTGAATATCAGGAAGTTATAGTATTTTCCGGTGATCATGTGATTCGCTAGTGTGTCGACGTTTCTCATTGACAGTCTTTTTTGGACTTTGCTACCATAGACATTCCGTGTGCACGTCTTTGAGCGGGTCAGCCCAGTACATTCTACCTCGAATTCCTGCTCGCTTGTTGCACATAACCGTGTCTTTCCGATAGGCAATGGATTTCCTTTGCCGCGATGATAGAGGGAGGTGTTCCGATGAGTCTTGATTATGTAAAGTTTTCCGGTGGATTTGAGAAGTTCATGCCCAAAGAATATCGGGACATGGTCGAGCATGGCCCGTTTGGAAAGAAAATTTCGGTCTCCCAAATGGGGAGCTTCAAGGAAATTCTCGAAGAACATCCCATGTGTGCCGGTTGCGCGATGACTCTGTTCATCCGACTGGCGATCATTGCCTTCCCCAACCCAGAAGATACGATCACTGTTGGAACAGCAGGTTGTGGACGGTTAGCGATTTCACAGGCTGCGATCCCGTTTGTGTACGGCAACTACGGCGATCAGAACGGTGTCGCGAGCGGACTGTCCCGCGGGCTACGGCTGCGGTTCGGTGACAAGCCGAAGGATGTGGTGGTCATGGCGGGAGACGGCGGAACGGCGGATATCGGCTTCCAGCAAGTGCTCCACTCCTGGTTCCGCAAAGAACGGTTCACCACGATCATGTTGGACAATGAAGTGTACGGCAATACAGGTGGGCAGGAGAGCGGGATGACCAACCGTGGTGCCGTCTTAAAGATGGCCCCGTTGGGGAAGAAGTTCGAAAAGATGGACATGTTGCAAATGGCGAAGGTGGCTGGGTGTGCGTACGTGGCAACGGTAGTTCCGAACAATCCCCGCCGTGTTGAGAGCGTCATCAAGAAGGCCGTGCTGATTGCCCGCGAAGTGGGCTCGACCTACATTCAAGCCTACACCTCCTGTAACATCGAGTACGCGATTCCGACCGACAAGGTGATGGAAGACGCGAAGACCGTAGAGAATGATCGGTATCAGTTCACAGAATATGTAAGTGACGAGGCCAAGCAGTATCTTACTGAGCGGTATGGCTACAAAGACTATCTTCCGAAGCCGGCTGCTTCTGCCGCCGCAATTCCAAACAAGGCGTAAGCGACCCGTAGGGAGGCTCGGACATGGCAAAGCGTTTCAACATTCGGATGGCGGGGGTTGGTGGGCAAGGTGTCGTGACGGGGTCCCACATTCTGAGCACCGCAGTGATCCATGCAGGCGGTGAAAGCACAATCGTCCCATTTTATGGATCGGAAAAGCGGATGGCACCGGTCGAGAGCTATGTCCGTGTATCGGATGAACCGATCTACGAGATCGGGGAAATCACCTTCCCGCACATCATTATTATCTTCCATCCACAGGTCATTACCCACGGTAAGTCGTATACGATGCCGTTCTATTTCGGATTGAAAGAAGACGGGATTGCGCTGATCAACAACGATGGGCCCATGTCCCTTCACAGGGATCAGCAGCGTGAGTTGGAAGAGCGCCGTGCGAAGCTCTATTACTTCCCCGCGACCAAACTGTCCCTCGAAGTTGCAGGGATGGACCTCGCGACGAACATGGCACTGATGGGCTGCATCGGAGCCATCACGGGGCTGACTTCGGTTGAAGCGCTGGAGCAGTCGGTGAAGGATCGGTTCCTTGGCAAAGGATTTGTCGTATCCGGAGGGACCGCGGCCTTGGACAGCGTCGTCGAGCGGAAGTTCAAGAAGAAGCAGGAGTTGATTGATAAAAATGTGGCGGTGATTCAGGCCGGCTGGAACTACGCAGTCGATCACGGTTGGGCTGCGGCATCGGTCAAACGGTCGGAAGCCCGTGCGGCCGTAGGCGCCTAACCAGGATTTAGCACGAAGGAGTCACCATGTATCTGGTCGCCAATATCGATGTTGAGATATGTGCTGCGAAGAGTTGCAAGCTCTGCACGCAATATTGTCCTGAAGCGAACACCATTCAGTATAGCGAAGACATGGGGAGAGACAAGGGTTTCAAGTACGGCTCCGCATACGTGGCGGTGGATCGGTGCAAGGGCTGCGCGCAGTGTGTGTGGGTGTGTGACAATATGGCGAAAAACAATGCCATCAAGATGATCATGATTGATCAATTGCCGCTGGCCGCTGTAACCGACAACATCAGGTACGAAGAGAAAACCACCGTCGCGGTCTTGTCCGATCCAATGATTGTGGTGGGTAATTAGGGGGCGGTACGGTAGTGGCAACGACGTTAGATACAAGAGAACGCATCATTGTCCCAGGTCCGGCAGGATTCCATCCGCCGTCGGCGGCTCAGCTGGGGGTCGCTCTGCCTGACCCAGGGCAGGGGCTCTACTATGGATTGCTGGAGCTCAATGAAGACAAGGTCATCGAAGAGATGGCCCGTAAAATGCTGACCAGCCCCAACGCCACGATCTTCCCGGGACCGCTGGTTCTCTGGGCCTGGAACGATCATGCCATTGAAAAAGCCAAGGCAGTGCTGGAGATCGCCGCCCAGATTCCGGACGTCATGATCATCCCCATGCCGGACTACCGTCCGAAGTATCCGAAGATCGACCCGGAAGAGGTCATCAATCCGAACCATCCGAACCTCACGATTTGGGGCAACAAGATCGAGGCCTGCATCTTCATCGGGGTGCATTGTCATTACGCCAACTTGACCTTGAAAATGATTCGTGCGGGGACGAACTGTCTGACGATGGCGATCTGTGCGGAGCAGGGGCATGAAGATGCGATGCTGACGATTCGGGATTCGGACACGATTAAGTTGAGAAAGACCGCGCAGGTCTTCAAGCGGGTGCGTGAAGAAATGGGCATTAAGTTGCCGGAGAACGGCGAGAACGTACGATTTACCGGCACGCAATCGAGAGTTCACGGCGGGAAAACTCACACCAATCCCCTCACCTTTGCGCCAGCGGCGGCGGATCTTGCCGGCGCAGCTGCCTTTGGCCATTCCGCCGAGCAGATGAAGCGTGAAGGCTAAGAGTTAGGTCGAACTGCACGGGCGATATAGCCAAGAGGTGTCATGATGAGCGAAGCACTCGAAGCAGAGCAAAAGACAAACCCGCAAGGCGATCCCATCACGAGTGTCGCTGCGCCTAAACCGACCGAGACAGGCGCGAGGAAGGACCCCCATGAAAGAGGCCGTTCGGCGCTCCAACGTGGACCTGGCCATCGCGTATCCGATCACCCCGCAGAGCGAAACGATGCAGCTCATCGGCGTACTCTACGGCGAAGGGTACGTGAAAGAGTATTACCGCGGGGAAGAAGAAGTCGGTGTCATGGCGGCGATGGCAGGCGGATCCCGAGCCGGTGTCCGCTGCTTTACGGCGACTGCCGGTCCCGGTACGCTTAGAGGTCTGGAGGGTATCTCGTCATGGCCCGGGCATCGGCTCCCCATTGTTGCCATGTTCACCTGCCGCGTCGTCAACGCCCCGTTAGCCATTCAGCCGGACAACGTCGAAGTCGCCTATCTTATCAATAACGGCATGATCGTGCTCCATGCTGAAAACCAGCAGGACATGTATGATTTCATCATGGCAGGATTTGTGATCAGTGAGAAAAACGATGTGACACTCCCGGTCGGTGTCTGCTGCGACGGGTTCTTTGTGACTCATGCCCGTGGGTACGTCCGGATGCAGGACCGCAGCATGAAGCTTCCCCCTCGTGACGCCTGGCGCGGCGCGGTGCCGGTCCTCGATGCGGAGAATCCTCCCGCCCGGCTGTCTCGTGATGCCCCGGTTCAAAAGTCCAACTTCATGGCCTATAACATCCATGCCGTGTGGCAGCAGGAAGTGTGGGCCGCAGTCGAGCGTTCTCGCAAGTACATTAATCAGTATATAGGCGGCTTGCTCACAGCTGAGAATGTGGACGATGCCGAGGCGGTCATTATTGCCTCGGGCAGTGCCGCGGCTCAGTCACGGGAAGCCGTTCGCATCTGCGCGGAAAAGGGCATCAAGATCGGCTTGATCAAGGTCCGGTCAATCCGTCCGTTCCCGACGCAGGAGCTGCGCAAGCTCTGTGCCAAGGCGAAGCTCATCGTTGTTCCGGAGTTCAATTACGTCGGATGGCTGGCCAAAGAAGTGGCCACGGCGATCTACGGGTACTCTAGCGCCAAGATCATCGGTGGGCCGCGCGTGTACGGCGGTCAGTCGATGCCGGTGGAATTGATCGTGGACGAAGTCGAGTCCGGTCTGACCGGGAAGAAGTCGACCAACGTGGCGATGTCCTCAATCATGGGTGGAGCCGTCAATCAGGATGACGTGGCGCATTTTATGCGCAGTATCTAGAACAGTTGTAGAAGCAGAAACACCACGGGCCCATCCGGATGACCGGATGGGCCCGTGGTGTTTCTCGGTCTGTCTCGTTCATCTGGTCTGTTTGGTTGAACAAGACAGACTAGATAGACCAGATGAACCAATCAACCGTTTCGCTACCCTTGCAGCTCGTCTTGTACCATGTCTTCACTCTCCGGCATGCCATAGGCCACGTATTTGGCGTAGGAGAGGTAGATCATCGCGCTGTCCCTCATGGCCTTGGAGCCTTGCGACAAACGGAAAACTTTGTCGGAGTCGTGGGATGGGGTCGCCCCCATCGTTTCCACGTGGCTTTGGAGGAGTTGGGTGAATCGTTCCATTGAGCGTTCGACATCTTTATAGGCCAATAGAATTGCGTCTGTCATGGTTGTCCTCCTAATCAAGATCAGCATACACTATGCCCATGCAACCCTTCAACGAGAAGAAACCGTCCAGCCTGTCATCGCAAATCATGAGGGTGCTGGCAAAGGTGTCGCCTGATGGGCATCTACATGGTGACGTCTTGGCACAGGCGGTCGTGAACCTTTCACGTCTTTTTACGACAGCACGAGCAACATTACCCCTGCATTACTTGGATGATTCCGCCCATGCTTCTGCCTATTTCTCATATTTTCTCCCTGTGAATCTCTCCAAAGTCCAAATCCTATTGGACGAGCTGCCCGAGGACAGCGGCATGGAAGCGTCAGATCATCCAACGGCTGTACTTGACCTCGGCTGTGGCCCAGGGACTGGGGCTTTAGCTCTTCTGGATTGGCTGTGGCATCGCAGCCCTGAGCGGGCAGAATCTGTGTCGGTCCTGGCTGCCGATGTTTCCCATGCATCATTGCGGGATGCGGAAATGTTGTGGGAGGCCTATTGCAAGGAGGTTGGAATATCCAGCAAACGTCTCCGGTGTGTCGATGGCAACCTGGAACATCCGCTCAAAGGCGATCTTGGTAAACAGATTGTGCGAGGCGGGCCGTATGACCTCATTATCATGGCGAATTGCCTGAATGAATTGTTTTTTGCATCGATCGATCCCCCGGCAGAGCGTGCTGTGGTTGTCGCGAAGCTCCTGCCGTTTCTCGCACCGCACGGCACCATCATGATTGTCGAGCCGGCGCTGCGGCAGACGGCTCGAGCACTGCATCATATGCGTAACCACCTGCTCAAGCAGGGCCTTTGTACGGTCTATAGTCCTTGCCTGCATGAAGGGGCCTGTCCTGCCTTAGACCATCCAGACGATTGGTGTCATGAGGAGCGACCGTGGCAGACGCCTCCTGCGATAGCCGCGATCGATCGAGACGTGGGGTTCATTAAAGATTCGTTGAAGTTTTCCTATCTGCTGTTGCGCACAGACGGTCGCACCATTGTGACGCGCAGCCCGCAGACTTTCCGGGTCGTGAGCGAGTTACGAGAATTGAAGGGGGAGAAGCGAGCCTGGCTGTGCAATGCAACAGGGCGGCCTGAAGTCGGTCGGCTCGATCGGAAGGCCTCGCCTCACAATGCTGCGGTCGATGCCTGGCATCGCGGCGCTATTGTGCAGATCGAGCGGATTGTCCGCAAGGAACGTGAAGGGAAAGTCTCGCCAGTGGGAAGAATCGAGAGTGATGCCGCAGTCAAAATCGTTCGCTCCGTTTAAGCCTTTGAAATTAGGACGAAGGAAGCATGCAGCTTCTCGCTTGGGCGCCTCACGCGGCACCCCTTCCTCGACGCTCTGAAGTGGAAACCTTCTGGAATTCCTTCAGCCGCGATCGTTCGATCGCAGTGCTTCAGTCAGCTCCAGCTTTCCTTCTTCAGACGCCGGGTGGGGACCCCGCCGCTCCGGCGCAAGTCGCTCAATGCCGCACCTTCCTTATAGAGTGTGGAACCGGGACCGGTCGCTCATAGACCGGTCCCGGTTCTTGGATGAGCGGAGGTACATCCTTCCTCTGCGTTGAAAAAACACCTAAGATTTCCGCGGCCAAGAGGGGAGAGACAAGTGAACGGAGACATTCCAATAAAGGATATCCCGCAGAATGTATTGGAAGACGTCATTCTTCTGCTCAAGAACTATTTGGTCGCAGTCTATATTGTTTTGCCTGAGAAACAGCAATCTCGCCCGCGACCTATTGGATCTGGAACCTTTGTGGAGATCGAAGGCACGCATTATATCTTGACCGCCGCACATGTCTGGCATAAGGCCAGAGAATCGGAAAAGATTGGTCTAGTTCTTACCGACTATCAATCATCGTTTATGGTGCTACGTGATGCCATCCCTTACCAAGAGTTGTGGGACGGCAAGGTTTCAGAATGGGGGCCTGATATTGCTCTCTTAACACTCGCGCCATCCGACGTGGCCACTATAAAGGCGCATAAGTCGTTCCTAAACCTTACTCAGCAGAAGGAGGCTCTTGCCGCATGCCCACCAGTGATCGAAAAGGGGCTTTGGGCAGTAACGGGTATGGTGGGGGAGTTCACGGAGATTCAAGCAAATCCCGAGGCAAGAACTGTTACATGTCACATCCAAGGGGAGGCGTTCATTTCTGCCGTGCAGCGGACGCATGAGCACAATGGTTATGATTACTTCGACCTCGGAGCTAATTTGCAACTTCCTGGTGTTCCTTCGAGCTTTGTAGGGGTTAGCGGCGGTGGACTGTGGCAAATCAACCTTTCGATGGCGAAGTCCGGGACAATCTCGTGGGATGGGAAACGGTACTTTCGCGGTGTCGCATTCTGGGAATCAGAGAAAACAGATGGTCATCGAATGATCCGGTGCCACGGTCCTAAAAGCATTTTTGAGAAGGCGTGAGACTCATGGGCTCTACATTCCAGAAAGAAATAGAAGACCACAAGATAATTTAATCGGTTTAGTCATGTGAAGGCGACGAGTTAATAAGCGACTCGTCGCCTTTTTGTTTTTAGAAGCTACAGTGCGGAGGTCAGCAAGTGGGAGTCGCCTGCCGACTTCACCGGAGGCGCGGGGACCCGCTGAGGTTTCAACGAGAAGGAAAGCTGGAACTGACCACGGCACCACGGTCGCAGACCGTGGCCACGGGAATTCCAGAAGGTTTCCGCTCGCTGAAACCCAAAAGGGTCGCGCCCGGAGGCGCGGAGGCAGGCGGCTCCCACTTGCTGATTGTTTTAGATGGTCGTTTGGAGGCTATGCTAATCCGCTTCAGGCTCTGAACTCCCGTGCTGATGCGACACCCGATCTTCATCGAACATTTCGGCCATTTCCTCGGCGATCATGTCACCATCGTCTTGAACGGCAATGAGCGGGATTTCTTTTCTCGGCTTGGCCACGGGCTCTGGAGCGGGAGCTTCTGGGCCGTTGGCTGGACTTTTTGGTGTCTCACTCATGTGGAGATTATACACCACGCAGGGGATGAAAAGGGGAGTTATTCAAACGCTTCCAGGGAGGAACGCTCCGGGTATGTTTTCTGGCACGAGGTACAGGTCAGGAAATAGATCGATTCTCTGACGGACATGGTGATGCGAAAATTGAGGCTCACCCCTTGGTGATTGCAGGTCGGACAGGACATTTCTTTAAGCCGGTAGGGGATATCCGGTTGTGTGCGCAGGTAGAACTCCATATCTGTGTAGATTGGGAAGGTGTAGTAGCATTTTCTACAGATGCCTCGCCACTCACCGTCCGCCTGCATAAAGCGTTCATCAATCCCGAAGCTTGATCCCTTGCAAATGGCGCACTGGACGGTTGCAAGCCTGGTTTCAACTTCTTTCACGGTTGGGTTTGGCATCGGGGAAGCTCCTTGTGCAGAGGTCGGCGGCATTGTGTGGCCAGTATAGCGTTCACATATAAGAGACCGCAACGGGACAGGGCCAGGTTTTCCCTTGACCTGGCGGGTACCTCTCTTATACTAAGACCATCATGCATATGATCACCGAGAAGCTGTTGGTCGGGAATATCAACGACGCGAAGGAACCGCCGGTAAAGATCGGCGCGCTGCTCCTTGTTGCCGCTGAGTACACATTGGAGCCACCCAACTGGCTGTTGTATGGCAGGATCCCATTTTCGGAGTATGCCGAAGGCGAACCGCTCTTGCTGGACCAAGCTGTGAGCTGGGTTG
>VBOL01000113.1 GCA_005887945.1 Nitrospirota bacterium | reverse complement strand
GGTAAGAATCATGAAGCTGCCCGCTATTAATCTTGACCTATTGCGGTCAATCCCATTGGTTCAAAAGGTGGGGCTTCTTCTGATGGTTCTTGCAGCGATTATCGTGGGCTTTTACTACTATGTAGCCGAGCCAAAGTCTGCGGAGATTGCAGGGCTCCAGGGAGCGATTGGCACGCTTGACACCGAGATTCAAACGTTGACCATTAAAGTCAAGCATCTTGATGAACTCATTGCTGCCAGTAAGCAACTAGAGATTGAGCTTGCGAAAAAGAAAGAACGATTGCCGCCTGAAGAGGAGGCGGTGATGTTGCTCAAACAGGTGTCAGACTTGGGGATTCGCCTTGGACTCGACATTAAACTGTGGAAACCGAGTGCCAAGAGCGAGGATCCATCGAAACTCTTTGTTCGGATGCCGGTGAACGTAGAGGTCTCTGGCGGCTACCATACCGCAGCCTTGTTTTTCGATCGAATCAACGCGCTGCCTCGGATTGTGACCGTGTCTGGCCTCAAGATGGGATCTCCAAAGTTTGAAAAGGGACGGATTGTCACACAGACCGTGTTTGACCTTGTCGCCTATGCGGCACCAGAGGAAACCAAGCTGGCTGCGGTGGTTCCGGCGACTCCTCAGAAGAAATAGGGCATGGAGTCTTGGTTGTGTACCAGGCCACGAGCGATGAATGCCTTCTGTGAAAACTGGCGGTTGACCATGAAGATAACAAGCATGACTCTGATTGGATGTGCCGGCCTACTCGTCGCAGTTGGCATGGGCTTTGCCGACACAGGTATGAGTTCTCATGTCGGACAAATTAGCCCAATGCAGCAGGATTCCTTAAAAGTTCCTTCTCTCAACGATGCGCCGAGGCACGCACCGTCTCCACCCGAAGCCGTGGCAGCCGGCGATGAGAATGCTCAACCGGTAGCACCCAATTCAATGTTAGAGCCAGTGAGCGCACATTCCTATGACCCTTCTGGGAGGCGCGATCCGTTCGTACCAGTGTTGCAACAGTTAGGACTCGGGCCGATCGATCCTACGTTACCTCCGCTCCAGCGCGTTGGGCTCACTGAGATCAACCTGATCGCTGTGGTATGGGGGGCCTACGGCAATACGGCCATGGTTCAGACGCCAGATGGGAATGGATATACGGTGCGTCGAGGAACGCGTATCGGTCCCAATAATGGCGTGGTGAGTGCCGTGACGGAGAAAGGTATTGTGGTGCAAGAAAGGTTTACAGATGTGTATGGGAGCAAACAGGAGCGGGAGTATGTCAAGCTCCTTCACCCGAAAGAGGGCGCAGAATGACACCTAAGCTGACCATGACAACTACTGCATTTGTTCGCGTACTCTCGGCGGTGGGAGCGCTCACTGTCCCAATGGCTATGCCATCGATGGGGGCGTCACCCGACGTGCCTGCTGTCGATTCAGGCATACCCTCGAGCATCGAGGGAGGTCTGGCGCAGACCCTGACTCGCATAGATGTTCAGCGCGGCACGGACGACATCCGTGTTGTCATCTCGGGGGATGGCAGGCTGGCCCATGAGGTGACACGTCTTGATGAGCGGCGTCTCATGATCGACATTCCAGGCGTGGCTTCCGCCATACGCAACCCAGTCATATCTGTGAATCACCAGATTTTGAAGCAAGTGCGTCTGGGTTATCATGCCGATAGAGTACGGGTGGTATTGGATCTTGCCGGTAAGGCTGCCTACTCGGTTGAACCGCAAGGCGCGAATCTTATTGTGACTCTTCGGGAAGGCGCCGGTAGGGATATAGGCGCAGATACACACCCTAACCGTAGCGAGGCGGCCGAAACCATCGAGTCGGAGAATCCAGTTAGGCCGCTGGTCCAGGCGGATGTCACACCTCGGGTGGCTCGACGGACAATGCCCACGGTTCGGCAGTCTTCAACGAAATTTTATGTGCGACCTGTCCAGATGACCACTGAGGCAGATGGTGGTGAGAAAGGCCTGCCAAAGGAAGATTTGGTTGTTGGAGAAACGCGTTATATCGGCCGGCGCATTTCGCTGGATTTCCAGCAGGCCGACATCAGTAATGTGCTGCGCCTCATTGCCGAAGTGAGTGGGTTTAACATGGTCGTCGGTGAAGGGGTCAAGAGCAAGGTCACGATGAAGCTTGTAAGTGTGCCCTGGGATCAAGCGCTCGATATGATTTTGAAGATGAATGGGTTAGGTAAGATCAGGCAGAGCAATATCCTTTGGATCGATTCGCTGGCGAACATTGCTAAACAGCAAAATGAAGAAGCATCGGCGATAGATTCCAAGCTCAGAGCGGAAGAACTGGTCGATCGGGTGTTCTATATTAGAAACCTGCAAGCGACAGAACTCATGACGTCTCTTCGGCAGTATATGAGCCCTAGAGGGTTGATGCAAATGAGTCAAGGGTCCAATGCCTTAATTGTCCGGGAGACGCTAACCAGGATTGGGGTGATAAAAGAGCTGATTGACGGGCTCGATCTTGAAGTACCTCAAGTCCAAATCGAATCTAGGATAGTGCAGGCTGATACGACCTATTCCCGTTCGTTAGGTGTTCAGTGGGGCATCCAGAATGCGAACACGCTCGGGAATACTTTTGGGGTGGCGAACTTCAAGACGGGTACGGTCGGACCATTTGGACACCAAGTAACTGATTTTCTGGTAAATCTTCCCGCCACAGTCGGTGGCTTGACGTCGACTCCTGCCGTCGGGTTCACGTTTGGGAGAACAGATGGAGGTGGAGCGCTGTTGGATATGCGGTTGTCGGCAGGTGAGTTGCTCGGTCTGAGTAAAGTCATTGCCGCGCCGAAGATCACAACTCTGGACAAGCGAGAGGCCAAGATTTCACAGGGGGAATCGATCCCGTTCCAGACGACCTCTCTCCAGGGGACTCAGACGACCTTTGTGGATGCGAACTTGGAGCTGAATGTGACTCCTCAGATTACCTCGCGAGATCCGAAGGAAACCGGTAAGCTGATCATGATGAAGGTTCGCGCAACCAGAAACGCAGTCGGTGCACGAAGCAATCCGGCTGGTCCAAGTATCGACCGTCGCGAAGCCACGACCCAGGTCATGATCCGCGATGGCGAGACCATGGTGATCGGCGGGGTCTTTATCGATACGCAGAGCAACACCGTGCTTGGTATCCCCTATCTCTCGCGCGTGCCTGTTTTGGGATGGCTCTTCAAACAGAAGACCGAGGCTGTAGCGAAACAAGAACTGCTCATCTTCTTGACGCCCACTATCGTGAGGACCTCTTGACGCCCAGTATCGTGAAGAGCTAGAAGTTTCGCTTCTAGCTCTTCATTGATGGGAAGCTCAAGGGTGGTAAGGCTTCGCGGTTGGTGCGTCATCTCGATCCTCGAATGCAGTACTCTCCAGTCCGCTGCTTATCCCTGACATGATCAATGCTGACAATGCTCGGCGGAAGAAAATGCGACGGGCAATAGGTCGTATGCGTGTGCAAAACAATCGGCAATCGAATTGACATCATGGCCTGGGAAACGGTGAGGGCCATTTGAAATGACCAATGGGATGCTCAATAAGTCTAAAGAGGGTATTCCTGAGGCCGTGAAATGCGATCTTTTGGCTTGGAAGCTGATCTGAAAACCTTCTAGTTTCCGAACCGTTGTGGTACCATCCCCACCGATGTCCGCCATCGCAATTCATCATCACCGCAAGTGAAGTGGGTCGTGAATCCAGGCCTTCCTATCCAACAAGAATCGGATGGGCGATTGGTATTTTTGGGTCAGGAGAGACCGTCGTTGAGCAAGGCCGGTGTGGCAGAACAGATTGTACCGGTGACCTTGGGGGAGCGAAGCTACGACATCGTCCTTCATCCTGGGTTATTAGCGAAAGTGGGTGACAGGCTCAGTTCCCTTGCGACTTCTCCGAAAATCGGGGTTGTGACAGATAAGCATGTGGCAAGCCGTTATCTTCAAGGGACTCTCCGCTCGCTTTGCAAGGCGGGATACGACCCGACTCCGATTATCTTGCCGCCGGGAGAGCGAACGAAGACACTCGGAACAATCGCCATGATTCT
>VBOL01000111.1 GCA_005887945.1 Nitrospirota bacterium | reverse complement strand
GATACGACGAGAAGCGGCCTCTTCCCATGGAAGCGAGCCAGCAGCCGGTCCCTCCAACTCGGCACGTCGATCCGAAAGAAGAGCATGCTATCCGCGCCGAGCAGCTCCCCGACTCGCATGGCGCCGTCGTCCGCAACAACGCGCCCGGAGACCTGCAATCGCTGCTCATCCGTCAACGGCTCGATGTTGCGCCGCTCGACGATCTTGATCCACGACCGCTGCGTCTTGAGTTGGAAGGCCGCTTGCTCAAGCCGGCTGTACCCGTACGCCACGTCCTGGTCCCACGTGCGGGGATACCACACGGCTAAGCGCCGGACCTGCTGCGGGACTGGAAAACCACTCATCGCCGAATCTACTGGGGCTTGCTCGACGGCGACGTGTGGCATAGGCCGACACGCCGGTTGCATCCAAAGACTGAACAGCACGGCAGTGGCAGCGAGGAACGCCAACCGCTTCCTGCGAGGTCTGGCAGCCATAGTACCAGGGTACACCTGGAGACAGAGGAAAACCGCAACCCTGCGGATAGAGGGAAAGCGGCGCTTGGCGCGTTGCGGTCACGCACGGTGATCCACGACATGGAATATGGGTAGTGGAAGCAGCCAACACTGCGGGAACAACCACCCAAGAGCGACCGCTATGTATTCTGAGGCGGTCGGTACGCGCAAGCCAGATTTGGTGGAGGGCAGGCGTTCCCACCATCGTTAACCGACGCGCTGCGATTTGATATTCAAGGGATTGCATTGGTGGCGTGACCGCGCTAGGTTCGCTACCGAAACCGGGCATCCGCTTAGGCCGACGATTCGCGTCCCGCTGAGAGCGACGCAGGCTGACTCTAGCGCGGCAACACCAACGAATAATGTCTACTTACTCTCGCTATTTCCTCTTCCTCCATCCCCACGGCAGCATCAACTGGGGATCAGCCCACAAGCTTTTCCGCCCCCTCGCGCTTCCTTCTCTAACCCTTCCAGCACCGTATCTCCCGGAACATACTTGCGATACCACCAGCACCAGCCCTCTTTGACGAGTGTGTGATTGACGTTCGAGTCATCGGGCAGGTCAAAGGCTCGGTATAGATACAAGGTGGTCGTAGGCTAGCCTCACGAAGAGACCATCCCTTCCTGCTTTTCTCGGGATGCGTCGAATACACGCAATAAAAACTGTTTGAAGTTTTTACATGCTGGGTGATTTGAAGAAAAACGTGATCAGTCAATAGAGTGCAGTTGTTTCCTATGTATCGCAGCCGCTCCAGCTGTCATAAATCTTTACATGTGCTACCCGTCATGAAGATTGCTGCTGATGTGAAAGCAGCATGCTAATCTCCTGTTTTTCATAGAGGTTAAGTGGTCTTACGGCGTTACCTCAAAAAACATGGTATGAGAGTTGCTCGCAATTTAGCAGACTGCCAGCGCCTGAGTTGTACTTCAGTGCGTGAGCGTGCGGCTTGATTACAAGATTCTCTACCGCAAACTCCTGACCTCCTGACCTCCTGACCTCCTGACCTCCTGACCCCCTGACCTCCTGACCACCGTATAACCCATGCGACCTTGGAAAACCCTCTCGCTGACCGCCTACAAGAATCCTGGAAATAGAGATGCCAACTCGACAGGAACGAAGGGATAATGAGCGTGTACCCTGCAAGCTCGTTTGTTCCTTCGAGCTGACGAAGCTTGTGGACAGCAGCACTGCGAAGTTGATAACGGGATCCGGGCACGCGATCAATAGGAGCGTCAGGGGGTTGCTGCTCTTGCTTCCTGAGCAAGTGAACAAACGACAGGTGGTTGAGATTCAGCTGCCCTCAAAGGCGAAGAAAAAGCAGAGCACCAAACTGGTGGAAGTGTGTTGGACCCGCCCCATTTCGGTAAGTGCCCGAGTCAAGATGTACCTGGCAGGCAGTCGTTTCCTGTTTAAACTTCCTGTTCCTAGTTAGTGGCCACAGAGTCGCTGGAATTAGACGATCCTCCAATTTCTTGGTCCATACAGGGCTTCGCGTGAATGACTATTGCCAAGTGCCATCTGCGGTATATCTCCTCGTGAATTCCGCAAATACCTGATTTGTTGCGTCTTCCAACTTCTTCTCGACTTCCTCTCGGCTCTCTCTTGACTGTTCGCGTGGTTTCCGCTGAGGATTTTGGTCGCACCCCACCAGCGAGAGAACTAGAAAACAGAATAGTAAACGTTGGAAGGAAACACGGCAGCACATCGAGGCCTCGCGGGAGGCGTATTGTAGGAGGGATGCGAACGAGGGCGCAAGGGCCGAGTGTGAGACCGTGATTGTTCGCCAGCCAGCTGGCCCCGATTTGCGCTGCAAGGTATGTGAGGGGGTCGTGCGACAGTGCTATTAGCAGAGCGTGTGATGGGGCGGGCCTGTGGGATGCTCACAGCGTCCCCGCACTATAGTCCCCGCGCACCTTGTTGGGGCATCTCTTGGAGCCACGAATGAATCAACGGGGCGCTACTCTAGCAACATGCAATAGGTGGCGACATCGCTCCACAGGGAGGAGGGAAGGGAAGACAGTGCAGCGATTAAATAACCACTGCGCGGCGGCGGGGTTCCAGTTTTCTGATGGTGCACATGGGTATGCGCTCCGTAGACGGCAAGCAAAGATTGCAGGTCTTCTGTCGAGGTAAACGCGGCACGAGGATAGGCGTGTAGGAGAGTAAAGGGTCGGATCGTCTGCTCCGTGTTCCACAGCCCTTCCAAACGGACGGCGGCCTGGTATTGACCTTCGGCCCAGAGGACGGCCTCCATTTCTCCAAACACGCGAACCCGGCCCTTTTCACCGGCCTTCTGAATTCGGTTACCGAGCACCTGCGTGAACTTGGATTGATTCGGCCAGTCATCGACCATGAAATCCGATAACAGAGCGACGGCATCGAAAAACGTCAAGTTTTCACTCGCAAATTCGTCTGGGGTGAGAGCATTGCGGAAATTCCTGCTATGTGACGCGGTTGCGATAATGATCACCGGCTCGTTGAGCCGCAGCCCCACTTTAATAAAGCCCACCACTGCGTCAGTCAAAAACTCGTCATCGTCATAAATCTCCACAAGGTGTTGTGGGGGAATCATTGGACGCTCCGCTATCCCAATCGTGCCTATCGAACTATTAATATTTCTAAAATAGAACGACAAATGTGTTTAAGTCAACTAGCAGGCCGTCAGCGAAGGCCGACACGCCTATGTGCTGGTCAACAATCGCTCTGAGGGAAATGCCCCGCTGACCGTGCAGGCACTTGCAGAGATGCTCCGCGGCTAGGTCAGCGTGTCGATCGCTCAGTGAACCATCGTCCTCTCGTCCCATCTTCTCCTGATGCCGATCCGCACACCGAGCCGCTG
>VBOL01000110.1 GCA_005887945.1 Nitrospirota bacterium | reverse complement strand
CGACAAGCAATGTTTGCCTCTCAATCCACAGCCGCCGACGCATGAGCGGCCCCCCTTTGGGAGACGGGCCGAAAACCTCCAGCCGGTAGCGATCGCCCTCTTCCTCGAGGGCGACCGTCTCGTTTTTCGCAATCATGTCTGTGCCCAACACGCCACCCATCGCCCACACACTCAATTGAAACGGCCGAGCGAGCTTTCCCATCTCGCTCATGTCGGACGGACTGCCGGACAGGACCCGGCCCATCGTCGGCAATCGCAACCTGAACTGATCATCTGGCTGCACAAATTCAAAGAGTTCGCTGCCGACCGCGGTGAACCCGCGCAGGCGCATGGCGCTCGGCCGACGATAGTACAACGCCCCCTCCATCCGTGACGCGATTGGAATGATCCCTCCCCGCACCTTCGCGCTGAATAGACCTTTCATCGTCTGAATCGCCGCTTCCCGCTGACTCAGCAAAGCCGTCAGCTCCTCCACCGTCGCCTGCTTGAGCCGGACTTCCTCGCAAGGCAAAAGGCCAAAGCTCCGACCTCTCCACTTTTTACTTTTTCCTTTTGACTTTTTCCTTGGCTATGCCAATACCACATCCAATGCCTCCCCCACCTCTCTAATCCCGATCAATTCGATCCCATCGATGGGCTCCAACTTAGCCAAGTTCCGTTCCGCCAACAGACAGCGTTTGAATCCCATCTTTGCCGCTTCACGAATCCTCATCTCGGCCTGACTGATTGCACGCACTTCACCGCCGAGCCCCACTTCACCCAACACCAAGAGTCCCGGCTCAATCGGGACCTCGCGCAAACTCGATGTGATCGCCGCCACGATGCCCAAATCAATTGCCGGCTCGTCGATCTGCATCCCACCAACGACGTTCACATAGACGTCTTGTCCGGACAGATGCATACCCAGCCGCTTCTCCATGACCGCGAGCAACAGCGAGACTCGATTCTGCTCCACGCCATTCGCCATTCGTTTCGGCATCGCATAACTCGTGGAGGACACCAATGCTTGTAATTCGACCAGAATTGGCCGCGATAACTCGGAGGGGTTGCTCACTTCCTCCAACCCAGAATCTTTCATTTCGAACACGCCGATCTCGTTGGTCGAACCAAAGCGATTCTTCACCGCGCGGAGAATACGAAAGCTGTGGCCCTTGTCTCCTTCAAAATAGAGCACCGTATCGACGATATGTTCCAGCAACCGCGGTCCGGCGATCGCTCCATCTTTGGTGACATGCCCAATGATGAAGACCGGCACACTGCTGCGCTTCGCGTACCACATCAATTGGCCGGCCACTTCCTGCACCTGGCTGATGCTACCCGGCGCGGACGTGATCTGTTCCGTGTACACCGTTTGGATCGAGTCGACGACCATCGCGGCCGGCTGGATCTCTTGCGCCGCTTTGAGGATTTGTTCGAGGGAGGTTTCTGCCAGGATTAAAAGATTCGGATGCTCGATGCCGAGCCTCTGCCCCCGCATCTTGATCTGCCTTGGAGATTCCTCTCCGGAGACATACAGCACCGGTTCCTCCTTGGAGGACAAGCGCGGAAGCGCTTGGAGTAACAAGGTGGTCTTCCCGATTCCTGGATCGCCGCCAATCAGGATGACCGAGCCGGGAATGACTCCGCCACCCAGCACCCGGTCGAATTCGCCGATCTGCGTTAGCCGCCGGTCCTCACCGACCACTTCGATGTCGGCAATCGGCGTAGCCTTCGCCTGCGCCATCTTCATCGCAGCAGGCCTACCCTTGCCGGTGGCCGCCTGCCGTTCCTCTTTCATGGTATTCCAGCCGCTGCAATCAGGGCAGCGGCCAAGCCATCGTGGCGACTGGTGGCCGCAAGCTTGGCAAGAAAAACTAGTCTTCGCCCGCATTCAGAGGAGCCTCAATAGAAGGAAGTCTGATGCTTATACTAAAGGATAGGAGAGGTGAATGGAAGCTACGAGTGCTGCGCAAAAGACATGCGCCCAGAGAATTTTCGCTAACGCTTCTTGAAACTGGCTCCGTGAAAAACGGCGACCGCTTGTGGCTGTTGGGCTTCATATTGAAACCTTGCACCCAGGCCCCGATGGATTTTCCTCAATGACAACTCGCTCCCAGCCCTCAGGAGTGAAGATTCCGTGGCGAGCTAGTTCAAGCACATATTGAATCCCCGATATCGGAGATTTACCGAAAAGCGAGAAATCTAGTTTCATAGCCATCATCGGCCAGAGCATTGCTACATATGACGACGGTGATGGATGCTCATCGGTCGCTGGCATGCTGCTGCAGACTATGCCGCACACTTGACTATGCGCGTTAATGACAAGACCGCCGCTCATTCCAGGTTCAAACTGTGCATCGACTTCGAAACAAGGGAAGTTCAGCATGCTCACGTCGCGGTACAGTGGATGGACAGCCCTCACAACACCCTGAGAAGATGCCGCCTTATCGTTCAACTCGATGTGCTCTACCTTGCCCTCACTACCAACGTGCGACCCCTCAAAGTTTATGCTGTGCAACCCAAATCCGATCACTTGGTCACCCACCTGTGGCGTGATAAGAGTGCACGCCATCAGCTTCCAGATATTTCGTTCAGTGTATTTAGCCGCATTGGCACAGTACGGATGCAGCTTGAGCACCGCCAGGTCAGAGTGTCCTGAAAAAGATACGCCTCTTACCTCCCACACGACATAGCTATGCTCTGCGCTTTCCCACGTGACTTGTACGGCCCAGAAATTAAAGCGTACTGCCTCGCCTCTGTAGATGCAGGTATCCAGCTTGAAAAATTCCTCAATTACATGTTTTGCGGTTAGCGCGAGATAGGGTTGAAAAATAAATGCGGTACCAAAGGAGTAGAGGGCCCCCCCTTGTCGATAGCAATGAGGCGAACCACCAATTCAGAAAACAAATGGTCGTCTGCAGAAATGGGTCTTATGCCAGCCATGCGTACCTTCGTGCGAAGCCCAACTATAATCAGACTGATCCGCATAATATGCGTAGTTCTGATTTTCTATCCATACTGCGTGCATCGAGCGACTGTCCTCCATCTAAATGGTCCCTCCAAGCTCGCTTGCTTTCCCTCTCTTGGAGGGGCACGCATGTTGGTCTATGTGCGGCCGTCGAACGAGGCCCTTCTTAGGGCGCGCGTTCCGGGAGCACATAGACCAACATGCGTATTCTTCCAATCCTTTTTATCTTCTACTTTCCTCCTCCACCCAGAGCGGAAGGCATCCCCACAAGAGGGCGGTTAGGGGGCTCCTTCACTGCGCGTGTCGGACGAGCACTGTTTCATCGTGCGCGTTCCACGAGCAAGAGGAGCCCCCTAACCGCCCTCACATTTTCTTCCGCACTTCTTTCCACTCTTTCGCCACCTTCGCTTTCCGCGGCGCCTCGCCCTTGGCTGGTTCAGGCACCATGACGGCGTCGAGGCGCCGCTGCAGAAACGCTTCGGCAAAGGCCTTCGTGCGCCCCACACCTATTTTGAGCGTCTTCCACCCGGCGGCATGCATTTCATCGAGTTTCGCCCCAAACGCCTCTGGATCGGATGGCAGCACGAGAATGTGCCCGACGGGAAACTTCTGATCCTTCAGCCATTGTCTGGCCTGCGCGTTCACCTGATCGTTGGAACCGATCGCCTTATCCTGCGTCACCACATAAAGCAGGTTGTAATAAAACTGGCTGAGCTTGCCGAGTTCGTTCGCGGCATCGGGCATCGGGCGTCTGCCTTCCGCTTCTTTCCCGGGCAAGGTCACGGTCGGCCCCTGTCCGGCGGGGTCTTCCATGAGCGCCGCCATTTCTACCGCCATGATCGGGCTGCGATGTTCCCACACGGCCAGGTTCGCGCCAGCTTCGACCACGGCGACTCTCGGAGTGGTTCCGACGCGTACGGTGAATGGGACCGCCCCTTTGGCCTTCGGGGTATACGACAAAAAGGCCCGCCCGTCGCCACCGGTCATCGCGGTTGCGACGACATTGCCGTCGACGAGAAGCTCGATAGGTTCTCCTCCCAGGCCGGTCTCCGTCAGGAGGCTCTTCCCTGTGAGCGTCGCTTCGATGGTGGCCGGCTGGTTGGGCGAGGTGAGGCTATCGTGAACAGTCAAGGTTCCGGAAACCTTCTCCGCCGCGGCGAGGATTGTGGTCGCAGTCCAGAAGAGGAGGATAGTGAAGAGTCCGGCTCTGCGGAAGAAGACACCCATAGGCCGCACAGCCACACAATGAGTCTGTGGAAACACTATTTATGGTGCGAGGGAGTCGCCCATACATCTAAAACAAAAGAGAAACACCGAACAGGATGCTCAAAAAGTCCAGACTTCTCACCCACCCAACCCGGCGCGCCGAGACGCGCCTTGTCCCAAGCAACGCCGCAGCGGGAAGCCTTCCGATTCCTTATACCTCTCTTAAGGGGAGTGGCCGAGGCTGCCCTTTACTGCGCGCATCGAGCGACCACGGTTTCATCGTGGGGGCTCTGCGAGCAAGAAGGGCACCTGGCCGCTCCCCGCCCAATTTTTCAGCATCCTGTAAAGGTTAGGCCTTCAGAGCCGCTATCACATCATCCGCATGACCGTCGACCTTGACCTTGCGGAAGATCGCCTTCAACTTGCCGGCCTGGTCGATCACAAAAGTACTGCGTTCGATTCCCCAATACTTTCTGCCGTACATGCTCTTTTCTTTGTAAACCCCATAGGTTTTCGCGACGGCTTTGTCTTCGTCGCTGAGCAACGTGAATGGCAAAGTAAACTTTTTGATGAATTTCTGATGGGATTCCTGGCCGTCGAAACTCACGCCAAGCACGACGGCTCCCGCCATCTTGATCGGCGTGATGGAATCGCGAAAGTCGCACGATTCTTTGGTACAACCAGGGGTATCATCTTTGGGATAAAAATATAGGACCACCTGCTTGCCCGTAAAATCTTTGAGGCTGACACGTTCTCCCGATTGATCGGGAAGAGACAGGGCGGGAGCCTGGTCACCGATGTTGAGTTCCTTTGCCATGAGCTCATTCCTTTTCCGGTGGCTTAGCAGGATGCTGAAAAAATCCGCCAGCGTCGTTCTCGCATCGCTCAGACCCTCAACGTACCCCAGAGGATAGCTTCGGCCCTTCACTCGCTGCGGCCTTGCTGAACGGCCTTTTTGAGCATCCTGTTAGATTATCGCTGCCCGCCGACCGTGCCCGACCTGGTGGGCCCCATAGCAGGTTGTTTGTACACTTTCGTAGACTTCGGGTTGCCGAAGGGACTGAGTGCTGGCGAATCCCAAATCACTTTGTCGCCCGGAGCCAGGTTGGCCGCTTCCATAAACTGTTGGCGCGCTTGCTCCGTATCGCCCACGACATTCAAGGCCAAGGCATAGTTATAGTGCGCGGGCCCCGATTGAGGCGCCGCAGCCACCGCTTGAGAAAAATAATTCTTCGCGTCGTCGAACTGGCTCGCTTGATAGGCCTGCGTCCCCTGTTCAGTCAAAGTCACCGCTTGCGGCTTCACTCCGGACTCGAGCAACAGCGGGACCAACGGTTTCGCCCTGCTCTTGGAACAGGCGACTGCCCCGACGACCAAGAGGAGCACTCCGAGCATGGACAGGTATTTCATCGCGCCTCCACGTTTCATCGGCACCTCACGCCTTCGCATGTTTCCGCGTCTCTTCTTCGAACGTTTTCCGATAGAGCACGTCCCACTCCGCACTCCCCTCGACGATCCCGCGCGAGTAGGAGGCCAACTTCGCCTTGACCTTTTGATCGATGCCATCTTCTTGCGCCAACTCGGATGCGAGCACCCGCTTGATCTCTTTCAGGACCCGCCCCTCGTGGGCCTTTACCGTCACCAGTGGGCTTTTCTTGACCACCTGAAGAATGATGTGGGAGAGATGGCTGATTTTGTCTTCGCTCAACATACTCGCCCGTGAAACGTTAAACGTGAAAGGGTACTGAGGTCGGACGTTCATTCATGCAACGTTTCACCTCTCACATTTCACACTCTAGAGAATGATGCCCCGCTCCCGCGCCAGTTTACTCTTCACCATCGTGAACATCCGCTGATAGTCCACGTGTCCCCGCTCGATGTCTTGCTCGTAGGTTTTCAACAGCTGCCGCACTTCGGCGTTCAGTCGGTCTTCGACCGACAGTTCTTCGAGAATGGCATGATCGATCTGCTCGACGAACGCCTTGCGATCCCCGACCATCGCCACCTGCCCCTCCTGCTGCAGCCTGCTGGCGAGCGACTCCGAGATGTGGCGAACGCGCTCTTTTGACAGTCTCATGGCTATATCGGGTCGATCCGAATGGTCGGCACTTCCATGACACGCCGCAGCACCGAGGCATCCCCGAGAATGCGGCCGATCACATTGACACGGTCGGACGGGACCGGATCCTGCCCCATACTCATCGGCGTACGTCCGAAGAAAATGGCCAGGACCTGCCCGGCCCCCCAGAAGGCGACATCGCCGACTTTGACTTGATTCGTCGCCGTCTCTCGATGGTCCTTCACCCCGGCCAGCTTAAAATAGAACTCTTCGCCCCACGTGTTGACCGGACTTTCAACCGGTAAGGCGGCATAGACTTCCTGCGCCGTCTTCGTCGACTTGAGTTCCGCGTCGAGCTGCACAGAGCCAACGGTGATGCGAATTTTGTTGGGGAGAGCAGCCATTGCGTTCCACTCGGCGCCTCCTGGCGACCATAAGTTGAAAACTCGTTCAGGCCGCGGACTTTAGCTTGTTTATTCGGTTAAATCAAGGCTACAATTCCGCGATCACATGCTCGCGTCATCCTTCGTTCTTCTCAAAGGTATCGGTCAAAGTTCTGAACGCCGTCTCTGGCAGGAGGGCATTCTTAATTGGGCCGCATTCCTCCGATCTCCTAGTCTGCCCGGCATCTCCTCGACCAGAAAAGAGTGGTATGACCGCGAACTCGCCACCGCCCAATCACGCATGGAAGCAGGTGACGCGCACTTCTTCGGCACCTGCCTGAAGAGTCGGGAGCACTGGCGTCTCTTCGAGACGTTTCGCCCTCGTACACTCTATCTGGACATCGAGACGACAGGGATGTCTGCGCGCGAGGGGCATGTGACAGTAGTCGGATTGTATCGCAACGGTCACATGACGAGCCTGATACGCGGGGAAACGTTAACGGAGGACCGATTGCATGCAGAACTGGAGCAGACAGACCTCTTCATTACGTTTTTCGGCAGCGGGTTTGATATTCCCTACTTGCAGGCAAAGTTCCCCCGATTGAATTTCAAGAAACCGCACTTCGATCTGTGTTTCGCGGCGCGCAGGCTCGGCATGAGGGGGGGACTGAAACACATCGAGCATGAAGTCCAGATTGCGCGCGAGACCGATGTGGTGGGACTCGACGGATGGGAAGCCGTTCGTCTGTGGCACCAGTGGTGCGCGGGAGACGAGGCCGCACGCGATCTGTTGCTGAGGTACAACGCGGCCGATACCCAAAATCTCGAACCGCTCGCAGCATTGCTCTACGACGAGATGGTCACGCGATTCGGCCCGTCTTCTGTAGGATATCCACTGGCCCGTCATCAAAAGCCGGCCGAGGTCGGTCCGTGACACAACCCCAGCTGTGGACCGGGGTCGGTCGAACCGAGACGGGTCATGTTCGAGTATCGAACCAAGATGCGCTGGCCCTCCTGAATGACTGCGGTGTCTGGATCGTGGCCGATGGGATGGGTGGTCACCCGGCAGGGGATCTCGCAGCCCAAACTGCCGTGGCCGTGGCCTCACAGCGGGCGCGGGAACGAGCGCCCTGGCTCCGCGAGCACCCGAGCGGTGCCGCGGAGTTTGTGGCAGACCTCGTGATTAGCGCCAACCGGCGAATCCATGACCTCATTCTGGCGAAACCGTCCTTGCAAGGGATGGGCACGACCTTCGTCGCCTTGGCGATCACGCCGGCATCGATGCCGTTCGCTCATATCGCCCACCTGGGCGATAGCCGCGCCTACCTCTATCGAATGGGCCAGCTCAAGCAATTGACGCGCGATCACACCCTCGTAGAGAAATGGGTACAGCGCGGCCAGATCGATGCGGCCACGGCGCTCACACATCCTGAGCGTCACATCTTGACCAAAGGCCTCGGCATGGAGGTCGACATGAAACCGGAGCTGACCTCGACGCCGGTGACCCCTCACGATCTGTTCATGCTCTGCAGCGACGGGCTCACGAAAATGTTGGAGGACGCAGCCATCGCATCGATACTGTCCCGCGCGGACGGCGATCCCCACCGAGCCTGCCACGACCTAATCGAGCAGGCGCTGAGCAGAGGGGGAGAAGAT
>VBOL01000109.1 GCA_005887945.1 Nitrospirota bacterium | reverse complement strand
CCGCCTGGGCACAGAGCTGGGTGAGTTGCCCAGCCGTGACATTGCTGATGCCGATCATTTTCGTTTTCCCTGACTGATAGAGCCCTTCGATGGCGGCCCACACCTCCCAGTCCGCGTCTCTCAATCCCTGCCGCTGATAGGGCCCGTGCAACACATAGGAGTCCAGATACTCTGTGTGCAGGTGGGCCAACGAGCTGTCGAAGGACTGTTTCACTTGGGTGGTGAGAGTAGCCGAGGCATCGTAGGGGGTGCGATGGTCCTGGCCATTCGTCGGCGTAAACTTGGTTTGAAGAAAGAGGCGGTCTCGAGTAAACCCTTGCTGCGCAAGGGCCAGCAGGGCCTCCCCCACCAGAGCTTCCTGGTAATGGATCAGTTGGTTGGCCGTATCGATGGCTGCGAAGCCCGCCACCACCGCTAACTGCACCAGTTGCGTCGTGGCCTCTTTTTTCCAAGCAGTGCCATACATGAACGAAGGAACCGGTACATTGTTATAGGCGGTCAAGGGCATGCTGTATTCTCCAAGATGAACAGACTGCAGCGTGCCTATGAGAGGCACGACGCGAGCCGTCACGCAGAAGCAGGACAACGGGCGCTTACAGAACCTGAGCGGTTGGCGCCACATCGTAGTATTGGTGACATTCTCCTCAACAACCGCATCTCATCCACCCTCACAGCAGACCGGGCAGACAACGCCGTAGTCCCACGACGTGTCCCTATCGCGACGCTACTTACGGACGGCAATCCCATGGGTATCTGCCGTTTCTTTTCCGTCTTTGATATTCGTGATGACCGCCTGCCCCTTATAGTGACCGACCTTCCCTTCGCCATCCACGTGAATGACGCCGACGCCGGGGATCGTCCCTTTGGCATTGTTCACCAGCTTGTCATTTCCGGTGAGCGGGTTGGGGCCGCGTAGCCCGACGAAAACATACTGACCGTCCGGCGCGTTGTCCATGAGATCAGGAGCTGGATCCTTGTTCGCATCCGTCACCAGTCCGACCGAGCCCACGCTCAGGTTCGAGAGCGTATCGATGATTTCGACGTTGTTCCCGGCCCGGTCCGCACTCCAAACATAGCGTCCAACCCCGGCCATCCCGTGGGAATCGGCAAATCTGTCATCCCGTTGAGACACCAATTTGGCTGAGACCGATTTCGGAAGGTTCGACAGATCGAGGGCGTACACATCATAGGCGAGAGGCGCCACCGGCCAGCCGCCACCGGAATTGATATACATCGTCTCGTCGACCTGAATACCGCCACACCCGGCGGGATGAATCTGATTATTGTTGAGCGTGGCCACGACGTTCATCGGCGTGGTAGTGACATCGAACACCAATAGCCCTCCTCCACGCAGCGTGACAAAGGCATAGCGACTGGATGACTCCGTGATCGGGCAAATCGGCGACGTATCCGGACGCTCCCCACCCTCCAGCGCGGCGAGGTTCACCACGTCCTTCTCGGGATCAAAGTTGAACGTATGCGCGGCATAGTCGGTCCAGATGCGGATAAACTTCTTCTCGGCGATATTTGCCGCAATCGTCATCTTCTGATCAGGCGTCGGCCAGGCAGCATGGACATTCTTCCCCATCGACAAGCAGGCCTCCTGTTTACGCGTCTTGGCATCCATAAAAAGCACGTGTCCGCTTAGGAAGGAGAGGATCGCGTGATCCTGGTTCTTGTTGAAAAACAGCATATGCGGACGCCGGACCGGCTTCTTGGTGGCCTTTTCGCAAAAGGTGTTGATCTCTCCGGAAAGATCGATGGTAACGGCTGGTTTCGCAGCGGCAGGATTCGCCGCAAGCGTCGCACCGTCATAGATATAGAGAAAGCCGCCGCTTTCTTTCGCCGTATCGGATTGATCCGTCAGCCACACTTCATAGGCCGAGGCTGGCGCCATACCACCGATTCCCACTCCTGCCCCCACCAAGGCGCTCGCCGCGATGGCAAGAACAAGACGAGGCAGACCTCTCCTCGCCAGATCGTCGACTATCATTTTTGCCTCCTTCAACCAGACTTGACAGATGCGACTACGGTCACTTGCTGACATGCAATGACCATCGCACCCGTGAAAAAGGCTATAGAGTAAGAGGATTACGATGAGAGATCAATGGCCCATCCCTCAAGCCTGATGCTGAAAAAGTCCGCCAGCCTGTCTTGTTCATTTGGTCTGTTCGGTCTGTCTGGTTTGTTTGGTTGCATTAGACTAACCAGATGGACCAGACAGACCAGATAACTAGACAGACCGGGCTTGTCCAAGACGTGCAGACCATCGAAGTTCGGGCGTGCCAAAATGGTTTTTCCGCGGCCTGTTAAACCGGAACTCCATTCACGGTTTCGTGGCCGGCCCTTGGATGGCAGAAAAACCAGGGTCCGACCAGCGGGTCATCGCTTCGTCACTCTTGCTTACTGCGGCGAAGCATTCACCTTCATCCCTTCTTTCACAGGCGGATCGATCTTGATGTTGGGTCCCTGAACTTTTGGCGCAACCCTGCACCAGGTTTCTCCAACAACCGCTGGTCACTTTGATTGCTCGACAGACTCTGTCTCACGTGGACGTCGTCAAAGGCCGACGCCTGGCCAACGAGTTCTCCCCCGTCGCATTGGTCTGACCCGGATCGTTCGCGAGCGATTACCCGCTGACGGGATCGACGGCCTTGCCTATGGGATACCCTGGATGTTTCGGCAACAGGGCCGGATTGGCCAGGACCAGAGAAATCGACAACAGCACGACGATGAAAATGGTGAGTAGCACGAGAGAGGTCTTCATGATGCAACCTCCTTGGTGAGAGGGGCAAGACAACAACGCACTTGCAGGCAAGGGACTGATGAGGGAGTACGAAAGGATCGCGAGGGGGAGAGGCACAGAAGCGTGAACAGTGATGGAAACGAATACCCCGGTGTCATACCACACCTCCGGGATACCATGTAGCATCGCCCCCGTTTGAAACAGAATCAAGGGTCGAGAATCGGTTCAGAGCGGGCCGTTGAAGTGTGCAGGGAAATCGATACTCGAAAGCAAGAACGTGAGGCGGAAAATCCCTGAACGGAGGTTCGATGGGTCACGCACAGCGCGACGCGGCTCAGCGATTTCGCGACGAACCGTCATGAATCATGCGGCTAGGGCCCGGTTTGAGACGATGTACGGTTGGCGGTGCTCTGCAAATCCATATCGAGCAGGACCGCACTGCCTGGTTCTTTAGGATCGAGTCGGATCGGCATCCGATCGACAATCAGTTTGACCAAGGGCACCGCGACGATGTGTGGAGCCTTGCCAGAAGGATTGGAATAGAGCCCGAGCCGTACATTCTTCGGTCGCTGACTCGGCGTCAGCTGAGGCTTGAGGTTGGCCTCCACGAATCCCACCAGCATCCCACTGCCGTCGGCGAGCTTATGGATCTCGTAGGCATTAGTGGTGGGCGGCGTCTGTTCCAACGGGAGATCCGGACTCTGCGTGATCAAGGCCAATCCCAGGAGCTTTGGGGTAATAAACCCATAGCTCC
Organism: Nitrospirota bacterium; assembly: GCA_005887945.1. GTDB lineage: Bacteria > Nitrospirota > Nitrospiria > Nitrospirales > Nitrospiraceae > Palsa-1315. The sequence continues at coordinate 14,519 of VBOL01000109.1, read as the reverse complement.
CCGTTGGCGCGACAGAAAAACGGATCACCGAGGTGGAGGAACTGAGTTCAGACACCCCATTTTTGGTCCGCAATTGACGCCGTAACTCCACTTCACTTCCGGCCGTCTCGATAAAGACCGCCGCCGGTGCAGCTTTTTGCACGGGGAACACCTCCGTCTTGCCTCCTTGTGCTCCACTGAGTGAGACCGGAACGAGGCTCATGAGGGTCAGGACAAGCAGGTAGCAGGCGATTAGGAAAGGGACAAGCCGGATTCGAGTCAATCGTGCGACGATGTTAACCATGGGCGCGAGTTCTCCTGGTACGGTGATAAAGAACGAGTCCCTACCCCGCATTATTCATGAACACTTCTGCTGCAATCGTCGATCCGCTGCTACGACGGGCCTTCGGCCGGTGGGCTCGCGACGCAGCTCAGCGATTTCGCGACGAACCGTCATGAATAATGCGGGCAAGACAACGGATATCACTACTCTTTATCAAGATTGCCCTATGCGGTGCAATCTAAGAGCCGTGAAGCGTGAAACGTAAGGCGTGAGGGGTTAAACGGAAGAGACGGAACGCCGCGCGCCGCAAAACGGGGGCTAAGGCATTTCTTCGCCGCGTGATGGTGGATTGCAAGACCTGGCCCTCTATCTTGCGGAACCGACTCATTCCTTCGAGTCAGATCCCGCGGAGCGTGACGGTGACGTTCTCTCTTCTTCGCCGGATTGGCGCTGCAGCGTATAGATGATCCTCGCGCCTGGCTTGAATGTGAGGTAGTACCAAATCCATTCCGACATCACTCGCACGCGACTGCGGAACTCGATCAGTAAGAAAATATGAATCACGCACCAAAGCAACCAGGCGGCCAGTCCGGACAGGCGCAATCGGCCGATCTGCGCCACGGCTTGTGCGCGTCCGATGGTAGCCAGCATGCCTTGATCCGCGTAGACAAATGGCCGGCGCTGGTCCGGAGCGATCTCCTCACGAATGAGCATCGCGACATAGCGGCCCTGCTGCACGGCGACGGGAGCTAATCCCGGCAAGGGGCTCCCGCCCGGACCGGCACAATGCGCGGCATCGCCGATAACAAAGATCCAGGAGTCGCCTGGAATCGTCAGATCCCGTTGGACGTTGATGCGACCGGACCCGTCCTGGGGAACTGCGAGCGAGGTCAGAAGCGGCGACGCCTTGTTGCCTGCAGCCCAAATGATACTCGTGGATCGAACGAATTCGCTTCCAATCATCACGCCATCGGCGCGGATCTCACTCACCGGGCTGTTGAGCTTGATCGTGACGCCCATGCGTTCGAGCGCGGTCGCCGCTTTCGCTGACAGGTCTGGGCTGAACCCGGGCAGAATGCAAGCACCGCCTTCCACGAGCAGAATGGCGAGATCATCGAGACGCAAGTTCGGAAAATCCGGCCCCATGGCCTTCCGCCCGATCTCCGCCAGCGCGCCGGCTAACTCCACGCCGGTGGGACCTCCCCCCACGATCACGAAGGTGAGGCGCTCCCGTGTGCTGGTGGCGATTTGTCGTCGTTCGGCCTCCTCGAATGCCAGCAACATCTTGTCGCGAAGGTAGACCGCGTCGGCTAGGGTCTTGAGCCCGGGCGCGGACTGCTCCCATGCGTCGTGTCCGAAATAAGAGTGCCGCGATCCAGGTGCTACGATGAGGACGTCGAACGCAATCGGCGCGCCGACCCGCAACCGCACAAGACGCGCCGCACGATCGATGGACAGGACTTCATCCATTACCACGCGAACATGCGGGTGCCGCCGAAAGATGGTGCGTAACGGCCAGGCGATATCGCCTGGAGACAGAGCGGCAGTGGCCACCTGGTAGAGCAACGGTTGAAAAAGGTGATGATTGGTGCGGTCGATGAGTAGCACGTCGGCATCACGCAGCAATTGCGCGGCCGCCAGGCCTCCGAAACCTCCCCCGATGATGACGACCTGTTTGTGAGGCATGAAAGGGAACCAGAGACAGGCTACGTTTCGGAAAGGCAGGTGTCAACGGGGGAAGTGGGGGAATGCGGATAAGTCACAGGTGAGACGCCGTGCGCCGCAAAACGGGGGCTCCGCAGTCATCGAATTCTACCCCTTGCAAGAAAGTAGCCTATAAGCTACACTTGAGCCTGTGGAGGCAACGCCGAAAGAACTCCGGATCTATGTGACAGAAGATGGCCGGGCGCCGTTCAGTGAATGGCTCGCCTCGCTACGGGACATCAAGGCCCGTGCCAAGATTCGGGCGCGGTTGGATCGAGTGAGTCTTGGAAATCTCGGAGATTGTCACGGCGTAGGTGACGGAGTTCAGGAACTCCGCATCGATTTTGGGCCAGGCTACCGAGTGTATTTCGGCCAAATCGGTTTGACGATTGTGCTATTGCTCTGTGGCGGAGACAAGAACACGCAGGCCAAAGACATCGAACAAGCGACGCGCTATTGGAACGAGTACAGGAGGCGATCATGAGAAAGAGCAAAGCCTATCAAGCCGAGCTGATCGAGAGCTTGCGGGATCCCCGCGAAGCGGAAGAGTACCTCAATGCGGCGCTGGAAGAAGACGATCCAGAGCTGTTCTTGCTGGCGCTGAGAAACGTGGCCGAGGCACAAGGTGGCGTGGCACAACTTGCCGACAAAACCAAGCTCAACCGCGAAAGCCTCTACAAGATGCTGTCAGAACGTGGGAACCCCGAGCTCAAAAGCCTCGATGCGTTACTACACGCATTGGGGTTCCGCCTCGCCGTGACTGCAAACCGATAAGAGGTGAAACGTAAGGGGTGAGGGGTTAAACGGAAGAGACGGAATGCCGCACTATGCAAAACGGGAGCTCGACACCCTGTTCTTCGCGACTCCTAATGATCATGACGGTGGTGGAGTTCCGACAGGTGCGGGTGATCATGGGTGAGGGGGAGGTGCCAGTGCATGTGAGCATGCGGTTCTTGAAGGACAGGGCCTCCAACGTGCACGTGGTCGTGATGCTCTTCGTGCTGATGGCTGTGGTCATGTTCGACTTCCTCATGCCGGTGTGTATGCGCGTGGTGCCCGCGGAGGAGTAACGCGACCCCGGCCATCATCAAGGCAGTGGCGGTGGCATCCTGGATATCCCATCGCTCGCCTAATACAGGCACGGCAACCACCGCGCCGATGAAGGGAGCCGCCGCAAAGAACCCTGCCTCACGCGCCGCCCCGAGCAGCCGTAGCGCACGCATGTCCAGCACCAAACTCACCCCATAACTGACGAGTCCCAAAAGAAGGGTCGCCAGCAGAATCGTGACCGAGGGCCACTGCTGGCTGGTGAGCGCCGCAAGGGTGAGCATCCCGAGGCCGGCGCCGAGGGTCTTCATGCGCGTGACCACCAGCGGATCGCGAAGCGAGAGACGCTGACTTAGATTGTTGTCGATCGCCCAGCAGAGACAGGCTCCCGCCACGGCGAGAATGCCAACGACGTCCCAGTGGATCGCTCCGGGCCGATACGTGAGTATCCCCGCACCAACCACGATCACGAGGACGCCGGCCAGTTCGAGTCGGACCAAATGTAGCAATGAGGTCAGGACGCCTGACAGGCGCTCCAGTCCCCACAGCATCAGAAAGGGACCGAGCATCCCCCCGGTGAGAATCACCCCCGCCAGCAACCCGGCATCTGCCCGGCGAACAGGAGCCTCTTCTACGCCAAGATGAAACGGGCGACCGGTCATCTCGAAGAGGAGCAATCCCAGACCCGCGCCGAGATAGAGCAAGCCCGCGGTCACCATCGGACCGCTCTCCGGTAGCAACAGCTTGGCGAAGGGAGGGCTGATGCCGAACAACAAGGCCGCTGCAAGCCCGAAGAGGGCTCCTTGCTGTTTCGAGGTATTCATCGGATAGCAGCTTACCGAGGATGATAGGAAGGTGCAACGGATGAGACTTTTCCGACGGTCTGGCCGGACATTACCCCGCTGGCAGTGGCAGGGAACAAGTGGCGTGACGCCGCGCGCCGCGAAACGGAGGCCGGACGGAAATTCTCCGCTGGAAGAGTAGGATGTCCACGTTTGCTGCCCCCTATCGACTTCTTTCTAACGCCTCCGTGCAATCTTGAGTGGCATTTCCTCTGGAGCAAAGATCTCATGAAATCCGTCATGAATGTTCCTGCCCATTTTCATGACAAGATCCGCTGTCCTTAAAACTGTTTCACGGGATTCTCTAATCACCTGTTTCGGGCGAACGGAGGCATCACCACTCTCACGGATGTATCTTTCGTCTACTTCACCTCCATTGTGTTCATAATACATGTCGCCTGCAAAACATGAGAGCTGTGAAAGCGATATCATCCTGGTTGAGTTGCTTGAGCATATCAATATCAAAGACAGTCCTTAAAGCTTCGGCGCATGGCTTCAAGTTATGGAACAACTTCTTTCCCCACTCCTTTTTTCGATCAGGCGTCATCGGTATACGGGTTACAAGCTGCTTTGCGATTTGCCGCGCATAGCTATTAAATGAAGAGATCGCGTCTTTTAAACAGGTCTCGAGTTGCTGGCTTTCATTAGCACCCTTTCGGACACCTACGAGTTCGTTTCCAAGCTCAGTTAATCCGTTGTGTGTCCCACAGACCGAACAATAACCATACCGTCCTAGAATGTCGTTGGAAGCATCACAGTAAGTGCACTTGTATTCATTCTGTTGGCTTTCCTCGGCATAATAAAAGTTTGGTTTCTCGCCTTCTTTTCCCACTGCGTCAGCCACCTTATCCATATCTACAATGTGTTCACCATCCGCTTCCGACTCCATAGCTTGCTTAACGAACTCGCAAAAGGCATCGATATATCGCCGTTGCCCATCTGTCCTGAAAAAGTAAGTCTCGTTTCGAAGGCCGCAATATGGACAGGTCATTTTCCATTGAGGGCGCACCGTCCGATCTCCAATACTGTTTGCATCTTGGACATTGGTGGCCAAACATCCCAAGACTATCTGATGCTATGAAAATGGGGAGGCAATCTTGCGTTGGTAGAGTGCTCGAATCATCCATCCCACCGAAATCCATGTTTCCGACAGGGATTCCTTGAGGAAGAGCATAGATTCCGAAAATCGAAGCGGGGGTCGGACGAGAGTGACGAATACCAAATTGGATACCGCGTTGGCCACCGTCCATCGATTTCAGATTGACGATGAGTTGTCCACCGCAGTGACCGATTTCCTGGATTTCCTTCCCAAATCGAAACAATGAACTCTCTCCTTCCAGCTGCACCCATCAAGGCATGGAGCTTGAAAACACCGCATATTCTACTTTCTCATAGGCGCGATGGTCGATCCCCCATCTTTACTATATAATGTTAACTTGCCTCCAAGCTTGCTCGTTATCTCTTCAGGGATGGGGACTGATTGATCTTCCACTGCGCGCAGCTTTCTCACCCGCCCACCCACTGTCACGCCGAGACGTGCCATTCGCCCGGGCGAGGGCCTCTTGTTTCCTTCTCTGCACCATCGCACCTTCTCTCCCAAGGGAGTCGTCGGACTGTCCTTCACTGCGCGCATCGGACGACACCGCTCTTCTATCTTCTCCCTTGAGGACGGGCTAGAGGGTCTCCCACTGCGCGTGTCCAACGAGGGTCTTCCGAGACCGCGCGTTGCACGAGCACAGGAGACCCTCTAGTCTGCCCTCTTATACCCCTCAAAGGGTGGTCTGGGTCTATCCCTTACTGCGTGTATCGACCGAACACCCCCATGCTCTCCCAGCCTCCCTATGAGACTACGCGACAGCGCTTTGCCTCATCTTGTAGCTAGCGTGATCCGGTCGTCTGTGTTATAGACCGCATCGGGTCGCCTCGAACCACCTCGAAAAACATTTGCAAGATGCCTACTTCCATTGAGTTGATCTTCATCGTTTTCTCTACCCTCGTCATTCTGAGCATTTTGACGATAAAGCTCTCGAATCGGTTTGGCATCCCCTCACTAGTCCTGTTCCTCGCCATCGGCATGTTGGCGGGATCCGATGGTCTCGGCGGCATCTATTTTGACAATCCGTCTCTGGTGCAGTCGATGGGTATCGTTGCGCTCGTCTTGATTCTGTTTGCGGGTGGATTGGACACGGAGTGGGCGGAGGTGCGTCCCATCCTGTGGCAGGGGCTGTCTCTCTCGACGATCGGAGTTCTGCTTACTGCGCTGCTGGTTGGTGTGTTTGTCTCCTGGGTCCAGGGGTTCTCATTCCTGGAGGGGCTCTTGCTCGGCGCGATTGTATCGTCCACCGATGCGGCGGCCGTCTTCATGGTGCTAAGAGCGCGGAAAGCCAAGTTCCCCCGACGATTGATCCAATTGCTCGAATTTGAATCCGGCAGCAACGATCCAATGGCGGTCTTGCTGACGATCGCGCTGATTCGACTGTTGACGGAACCTTCGACTTCCTTCGGAGAGCTTGTCTTATTCTTTGTGATGCAAATGGCGGTGGGGGGGGTGCTTGGTATTGCGATGGGTGAGATCATGAGACGATCATTCAATGCGCTCGACTTGGAGTTGGAAGGCATTTATCCGGTGCTGTCGGTGGCGCTGGCGCTGCTGACCTACGGCCTGACCGCCTACCTGCACGGGAGCGGCTTTCTTGCCGTATACCTGGCGGGGCTCGTCATGCAGCGAAAGCCGTTTACTCACCAGCAGAGTATCTTGCGTTTTCACGATGGGCTGGCCTGGCTGATGCAAGTCACCATGTTTTTGATGCTGGGGCTACAAGTATATCCGGTCCGGCTTGTGCCAATCGCCTGGGTGGGCCTGCTGGTTTCCCTCTTCCTGATCTTCGTCGCCCGCCCTGCGAGTGTCCACACGGCGCTGGCTTTTTCGCCGATGTCGTATCGAGAACAGACTCTTGTGGCCTGGGCGGGACTCCGTGGGGCCGTGCCGATTATCCTGGGCACGTTTCCCTTATTGGCCGGGATCAATCAGGCCGACACGATCTTTCACATGGTGTTCTTTATTGCGCTCATGTCCGTCGTCATGCAGGGGACGGCTATTCCATGGCTTACGCGAGCGTTGAAGATCGAAGCGCCACCATCGGATGACGTTCAATCTCACCCGCAGCTCAATCCGCAGGCGCCCCCCAAACCGATGCCGTAACTCTCTCATGGTCTGTCCAGTCCTTTTGCTTGGTGCAGAGGGTCAGATGCCCCTTTCCCAGGCCGAGCACCGCCGTTGCCGAGCCTTTGTTGCTCGCTTCCAGCTCTCCTTTGATGTGCTCCACTTAAAACTCGGACAGGGAAAATTAGCCATGGGGATGCGGAAAACTCAGGTGAATCTGTTTATATCGATCGTGATGGGAGACAGCAAGGGACCTCCGAGCAAAGGATCAGGCTGGTGATACCCAGACTTCCCCAAGCCCGGATTATTCATGAATGCCGTTGCGAGGCGTTCGAGACCGAAGCCCGCCGGGGCTTCTCGCAAGTAAGGCCGACGCAGGCGTACTGGCAGTCCGTCGAGGAGGCCGAACGAGAAAAGCCCGCCGGGCAAGAGGATCGGACGACGTAGCAGGTGTTCATGAATAGTCCTGGCTAGGATACGAATCCTCGGAAACGCCAGAATTCTCTGCAGAATGGATGCTCATTAAGGAGAAACAGGCTGTCCGGAAATTAAGTGAGGCAGTATATGTGAAGGGTTGGAAACCGATTGTGAAACCCGGGGCACACCAGGGCCTCTTTCACAAGAAGCCCTGGTGGCCTTGAAGATGGCTGGTTGCAGCTCTATTGCACGTCGACGGTGATGCTATGGGTGGCCGTGACAAGATCGTGGTCCTTCGTGGCGCCTTTCACAGTGATCTTGTGCGTCCCCTTGCTCAGGCCCTTAAGCTCCCCCTTAAAACCCTTCTGATACTGATCGTCCACATACGCATGGACATGCGCAGCTTGGGAGCCCTTGGTCAACTCGTACTTCAGCTCAAAGCTGTCGCTGACCTTGTCCCCGTCCTTGGGAGACGTAATCATAACCTTCGACCCATCCTCTATTGGTGGTTTAGCTGGTTTATCCTCTGCGAAGACTGGTGCCCCGCTGAGACAGCTCGCTAACGCGATCCCTAATCCCATGAACCCGATACGTCCCATCACATGCATCGCGACCTCCTTGTTTGAACCAGTTGAATGGACAATGCAGCTTACCATCCCCTCCCGGATATCCTCTTGTCTGCTTTCCCGTTGTTCTCCGGTGGAGAATTTTCAGACATTCTACTTTTCAGGATTGTCTCAGTCAATCCGCACAGACGCGCATCGAGCGACCACAGCTTCATCGTGGGGCCCCTGGTGGCCTTGGGATGACTGGTCGCAGCACTATTCCACTTCGACAGTAATGGTATGGGCGGCCGTGACAAGATCGTGGTCCTTCGTGGCACCTTTCACGGTGATCCGGTGATCCCCCTTGCTCAGGCCCTTAAGCTCGCCAGAAAAACCCTTCTGATACTGACCGTCCACGTACACATGGGCATGCGTAGCTTGGGAGCCCTTGGTCAATTCGTACTTCAACTCAAAGCTGTCGTCGACCTCTTCCCCGTCCTTGGGAGATGTAATCATAATTTTCGACCCGTCCTCTATCGGTGGTTTATCCGCTGACTTATCCTCTGCGAAGACTGGTGCTCCGGCGAGCGCGCCCGATAACGCGATCCCTAATCCCATGAACCCGATACGTCCCATCACATGCATTGCGACCTCCTGTTTGAACCAGCTGAATGGTTACTGTAGTTACCATACCCTGCGGGATATCCTCCCGTCTGATTACCAGCCGTTCTTCGGTGGAAAATATTGGGGCATTCTACTTTTCAGGATTGTCCCGGTCAATCCGCACAGACGCGCATCGAGCGACCATGAATACAAATGGTCCCTCCAAGCTCGCTCGTTTCACTCTCCCGGGAATGGCACCAGTGTTGGTCCCACTGCGGCCGTCGAACGAGGCCCTTCTCAGGGCGCGCGTTCCGGGAGCACAGGACCAACGTGGGTGTCCTTCCCACCCTCCCTATCACTCCGTTATATGGTACGGTAGAGGAAGCAGGAGCCTGACTATGACCATCAAGGCACAATTTCCAGGCGAGCAGAGCGTCGACGGCGCCTTCACCAGGCAGCCGGATGCCTTTACGGGCTGGGTGACCGCGAATGATAGTTCCGGCTATCCGGCTGCGAGCGGCCGCTACCATCTCTATGTCTCCTGGGCCTGTCCCTGGGCGCATCGGACGATCATTGTGCGGAAACTCAAGAAGCTCGAAAGCGTGATCGGCATGACGGTTGTGGACCCGATCCGCGACGAGCGGGGCTGGGTCTTCCGCGAAGGGCCGGGTCATTCGCTCGATCCCATCAACGGATTCCAGTTCCTCAGCCAGGCCTATACGGCCACCGATCCGAACTATCGGGGACGATTTACCGTCCCTGTGTTGTGGGATACGGTGACGAAACGCATCGTCAGCAATTCCGACGACGACCTCATGCGCATGTTCAACGGCGAATTCAATCGCTTCACCGAGAGCACAATCGACCTGTATCAGGAAGGAATCAGGAAGGAGATCGACGACCTCAATACCTTTATCTACGAGAACGTGAACGACGGGGTCTATCGCGCGGGATTCGCCACATCGCAGCAGACCTATGAACGAGCCGTGCGACGCCTCTTCGACGCCCTCGAGCAACTCGAGGACCGGCTGGCGCGCCAACGCTATCTCTTCGGCTCACAATTCGTTGAAACCGACTGGCGCTTGTTCGTCACCCTTGTACGCTTCGACGCTGTCTACCACGGCCATTTCAAGTGCAACCTTCGGCGGATCATCGACTACCCGAACCTCTTCAGCTACCTCAAAGACCTCTATCAGACCGACGGCATCGCCGACACCGTCAACTTCGACCACATCAAGCGGCATTACTACATCACCCACAACGACATCAATCCGACCCGTATCGTCCCACTTGGTCCCGACCAAGATCTCTCCACCCCCCACGGCCGCGAACTCCTGCGATAGCAAGCAGGCTGTTGAAAAAGGCCGCCCTCTTCACCAGCCCTGTCCTATTGTTATCTTTCAATGGGGAGCGGATTACTACTAAGATGGGTGGATCATACGATAACCGCACCGATGGTGGCCCTGCGGCTTAGAGAACAGTTTCTTTTTACCAGAAAGTCTGTCCCCTTCATGTCCATCCAGTGGTTCCCCGGTCACATGAATACGGCGCGCAAAGAAGCGGCCAAGACGATTGAGGTAATTGATGTCATCGTCGAAATACTGGATGCGCGCATACCGAACGCCAGCTGCAATCCGCTGATCGAAGAACTGCGCCTGGCCCGCCAGCGTCCTAGCCTGAAGGTCCTCAACAAGGCTGATCTCGCCGATCCTGCCGTCACTCAGGCCTGGCTCGACTTGTATAACCAGCAACCGGGCGTCAGCGCCGTGGCCCTATCTTGTAATCATGCGGGCGATTCCGCCAAGGTGCCCCAGCTCTGTCAGCCGCTTGCGCCCCATCGCAACACCAATGCGAAGCCGCTGCGCATGCTGATCATGGGAATTCCCAACGTCGGCAAGTCGACCCTGATGAACCGGCTCCTCAAACGCCGCGTCGCTCACGTGGGCGACGAACCAGCCGTGACCAAAGTTCAACAACGTCACAAACTGAACGATCACATGGCCATCACCGACTCACCCGGTCTGTTGTGGGGGACCATCAAAGACCCTCACGTGGGCCTCCTGCTCGCCACGGTCAACGCCGTGGGCCACAAGGTTGTCGATGATGAAGCGGTCGCCGAGTTTCTCGCCACCATCCTGCTCACACGCTATCCTGCCCGGCTCACGACGCGCTACGGTTTTGCGGTGGACAGTCTGACTAGTGCGGACGTGATCGACGCCATCGCCAGAAAGCGCGGCTGCCTGCTGACCAGGAGCGGCGGTGGGCTGGACCGTGACAAAGCGGCGAGGGTCCTCTTGTCGGACTACCGCAACGGCACACTCGGCCGCACCAGCTTGGAGGCGCCAGGGACGCGCTCAGAAGAGCGGAACTGATGGTAAGCGTGTGAAGGATACATCGCAAGACGTGCGGGAAAGGCACGAAAAGCGCTGCGGGAAAGGCACGAAAAGCGCGACATGGGCAGTTTATCTGATGGGTGGGTTAGTCTGGTTTATTTCGTTCCCTGAACAAGACAAACCAAATAAACCTCTGTAACCAGACAAACTAGAGAACGACGACTCTCTCACGATCCGACTCTGACGAAGTCGATGTACCCTCGTTCGACGTCCGTGCTCACGAGTTCCACTCGCACGCTGTCTCCGACGTCGAGGCCACTCGCGCCCGTCACCATTTTCCCTTCGACCGGCGGCTCAAGGAGGCGGACCCACGTGCCTCTGTCTGACGCGCCCGTCACGATGGCGTCGAAGCGCTGTCCAATCCGCGATTCGAGCAACAGGGCGGCGGCGGATTTGCGGAGCTGCCGCTCGACTTTTTCCGCATCGTCTTCCTTCTCGGTACAGTGGCCGGCCAGATACGTCAATTCTTCCGGGTGATACGGCGTTGGCGCGCCGGCCAACGCCGCTTTGATCAGCCGCTGGGTGATGAGATCGGGAAATCGCCGGTTGGGAGCCGTGGAATGGGTGTATCCCTTCACCGCGAGCCCAAAATGTTCGGGAGAGCCATCCTTCGACTGGTCAAGCACATACTCGCCTCTGCCGATGAGCTTCACGATGGCCAGTGACAGATCTGGAAATCTGAGGGGGTCGGCCTGCCGGCGCGTGACGAGGAACGCTTCAAGCTCACTTGCGTTTGGCTCCGGGGGTAAGTGCTCGCCCCAGCGTGCGGCCACCTCGATAATCCGCTGCCAGCGTTCGGGAGAGCGTAGGATGCGGCGGAAGGAAGGCACGCCCTTTCCCTTCAGATAGGACACCGTCGCCTGATTCGCTGCGATCATAAAATCTTCGATCAGTTCCTTGGCGCGATTCTTCTGCTCGACCCTGAGAGCAGTCAGCACCTCACCATCAAACACGGCTCGAGGCTCAATCGTTTCAAGACTCAGAGCTCCTTGCTGGTGTCGTCGTGCCTTGAGCCGCTGCGCGACCTGGTTTTGGAGCTGGAGTTGCACATCGAGGCCGGAGACAGCCTTGACCCGCTCAGGCGCAGGCGTCACCCCTGCGAGCCACGCGGCAACGCTGTTATATGCGAGCTTTGCGTGGTTGCGGACCAGGGCTCGAAAGAGGGTCGAACTGAGGACCGTCCCATCCTCCGCAATCACCATCTCCACAACGATCGCGAGGCGGTCTTGCCCTTCGCCGAGAGATGTCAGATCAGTCGACAGCTTTTCCGGCAGCATGGGGAACATGTCGCCGGCCGTATAGACCGACGTCGTATTGTGCTTGGCGTGAACGTCCAGGGCGGATTCCTTCATGACCAGCGCGTCCACATCGGCAATCGCGACCAGGATTGTGACAGACCGATCAGGATGTGGTTCAGCCACGGTGAGTTGGTCGAGGTCTCGGGAGTCGTCGTTGTCGATCGACGCCCAGAGTAGACCCGTTAGGTCACGCATGTCCGCGTGCCGGTCGGTGGCAGCAGCCTGTATGCGGGCAAGCTCGGCCATCGCCGCGGCAGAAAAATCCGGCAATAGGTCGCGTTCGATCATGGCGCGACGAGCGATATTCTTGAGATCCGTGCGATGATTTTTCATGTCCCCCCTCAATCTGGAATAAGATAAGACCTGTATCGATCTTCCCGAGTTGTCGGAACAGCCGTTCCCCTATAAAAGATCCGTCCGAGCTGGCTCCTTTCTCTTTCAAAGGGTTCATCCGCGCGCTCCTGGGAAACACGGAAATGTGTGAGGGCAAGACCTAAACCCTTTTGATTGACCTGGTTTGGTTCGTGGGATTTCCAGCACCGAAGAATGGTTGATCCTACGCGGCACATGGTTCTGATTGCGTTCTCAGTTTGTACCAGCTATATGACTACATGATAGGAGTCGCCTCCGTAAAGCGAACCAATGAATAATTCAGATGTCCGCTTCAAATTATGCGCAACAACCTAGCAATTAATATACTCCGATGGATCATCGCGGTTCCGGCAGGTCTCATACTGTGGTTCGCAGCTAACTATTCCATTGGAATGGCATTCGGCATTATCCACGGGTTCGAACGTGTTGATTCTTTTTGGGAAGCGCCGGACATGGATGGGGTGCCAGTTATTGGCACATACATTATCTTTGTCACGAGGACTATTGCGGCTGCTTCCCTAGTGGGTGTGATGATCTACATCGTACCGCGCTATCACAAACAGGTGGCGATCGTTGTTGCCTCTCTTGTATCCGCCGCCGCCGTAGGCTTCCTGGGTTTCATATTGTTTCAAGTTGCGAACTCGGATCTCAACATCGGTCTGGATGGCTGGTACAGACACACTCTGGACGTGCTGAGCATTATTTTTGGCGCAATAGTCGGAGCGTGGCTGGCATATCAGAATCAGAGAAAGGAACGTAGGCGTAGTTAGTGCTTTGATAGAACGAAGCAAGCGGCTGCCACTTTCAGTGCGTCGCTCCCTTGGCCACCTGCTGCCCCATCTCAATAATCCCACCCAACCGCTCTAGCCGGATGCTGAAAAAGTCCGCCAGCGCTGGAGACTGTAGCGCGTGAAGCACGGAAACTGGCTGGTCCCTCTTGTGTATTTCGTCTGCTTGGTTTGTTTGGTTGAACGAGACAGACCAGATGAACAAAACAAACCAGATGAACCAGATCAACCTGTCCCGCCAGTCTTGCTCGTCCCGTGTGTCGTGCCGGAATCCCTCACGCTTACTTCTTCTTCATCCGTCCAGTCCCCATCGTCCCCACCATGACGACCACCTGCGTCCGGGGAGAGAAAGCCTGATCGATGCGTTGCTTTCCATTGGTCGTGAGGATGACGATTCCGTTGTGACTCTCGATGTGCTGAAGAAAATGGGCCGTCTCGGCATTCGCGTATCGGTCATGGGCATCGTTGGCATTACTGCCGGCCCCGAGCAGCGCGTCTGCTTCATCGAAGAAGAGGATCGCGCCACTGGCTTCTGCTTTATCAAATGCGGCGTTCAGATTCTGCTCAGTTTCACCGATGTATCGCCTCACCATCGCCGACAAATCCACCCTGAACAAATCGACCATTAGCGTTTCGGCCAACGTCTCGGCAGCCTTCCTTCGGCGGAGCGCCGTGGAACCGGACAGGAACAGGACCGCGGCGGATGTCACCTTGGACTTCTTCGCCCTACGCACCGACAGTGCCTTGTTCTGCACCGCTGTTCGCGTTCGCTGTCCTCTGATGACACTGTCTGACATGTCTACTTCACGCTCCCTTCAGTGCGTTGAACCCCAGCAGCATGCTAAAAAAAGTCCGTCAGCGCCACCGACGGTGGCGCGTGAAACGCGAGAACCGGCTGGTTGCTCTGGTTTGTTTGGTTTGTCTCGTCTATTTGATTGAACCGGACTAACCAGAGAAACCAGATGAACCAGACAAACCACAAACGAACCCTTCCGAGTTTGCAGGCGTCAGCTTGCGGATCCTATCTTTAATTGATCACAATGGCCAGGGCCAGCGGCTCACCGTGCTGGGATTAAGCCCGCATT
>VBOL01000112.1 GCA_005887945.1 Nitrospirota bacterium | reverse complement strand
GCGCTGAATATATGGAGTGTAGGCGGGATGCTGGGGGCTGCCACTCAGGCACCCTCGCCGGTCCCGCCATCTCCGCAGGAAGCCCCAGGCCATGGGGAAAGCCAGCCTCAGTACGATCCCTCCAGTCAGCAGGCCGCAAGCATTCAGGCACTCACCTCTATCGGGAACGACCTGGTCTATGCCGGCTCGTTTGGCCTTGGTCTATTTCGCAGCGAGGATCGCGGCGCCACCTGGACGAAATCGGGCCAGGGTGTGACCGATCCATTTATCCTGACGCTCACCACGGGGAAAGATGGCGCGATCTATGCCGGAACCTTCCGTGGCGGGGTCTTTCGTTCGCGCGATCGAGGGAAGAGCTGGCAGGCGGTCAATAGCGGGCTCAAGCGCCTGGAAATCAAAGCCCTTCTTGCAGTGGGTGATGGAGTGTACGCGGGCACGGGCGATGGAGTCTATCGACTCGCCGCCGCCGATCGCTGGTCTGTGGTCACCACAGGTCTCGACGACATCCTGGTCCATGCCTTGGCCCTCTCGTCCGACGGGACGCTGTTTGCCGGGACCTCTGGAAAAGGTATCATGCGATTTAAGGCTCAATCGACCGGCTGGGTGCGTCAGCAAAATGGACTCAAAGATCATGAAGGTATGACGGAGAACTTTATTCGAGTGTTGACGATCGATCCCGAGGGTGGCATCTATGCCGGCACGTTCGATGGAGGCGTCTTTTGCAGCGCCGATGGGGGAATAACCTGGCGGCCCATCAGCCGGGCGCTCCCGAACGATTCGATTCGCGGGATTCTGTTCAACAGCCGGGGACTTTTTGTGGCGACGGGGCACGGCATTTTCAAAACGACCGACAAGGGGCGTCAGTGGGTGCCGCTCAATAAGGGGTTGACGAGTATGGCCATCCAAGTCTTGATCGAATCCGGCGCCGGAGTGCTCTATGCAGGTACGAGCGACGGGGCATTCCGAAGCGACGACGACGGGCGGACGTGGAATCCGATCAATCAGGGTCTTGAGGGAGGGGAGGCTCTGGCACCCTTCCGTTTTCGTTAACCAAGAAAGGGTAGAGGACGATGTCAGAGCCTACAGAGAAAACACGAGCCACCATTTCCGTCAGCTGCAAGGGGACGCAGCTGGGCGAGATTATGTTGCGATTCTTTCATGATGTGGCGCCAGGGCATGTGAAGAACTTCATGAAGCTGGCCCAAGAAGGCTTCTATAACGGCACGACATTTCATCGGGTCATTCCCGGTTTCATGATCCAGGGCGGCGATCCCAACAGCAAGAATCCTGACCGTGCATCGCACGGCATGGGGGGACCTGGGCACAAGGTCAAGGCCGAGTTCAACAGCAAGCCACACAAGCGCGGGGTGCTCTCCATGGCGCGCTCGAACGACCCGGACAGCGCCGGCTCCCAGTTCTTCATCTGCGTCGCGGCCGCGAATTTTCTCGATTGGCAGTACACGGCATTCGGTGAAGTGGTCAGCGGGATGGACGTGGTGGACAAGGTGGTGAACATGAAGCGGGACGGCCGGGACAATCCCCTCGAACGAGTCGAGATGACAGTCACCGTCACCGAGTGACGGAAGGCTCGATGCGACAAGTAAAAAGTAAAAAGTTCAAAGGAAGAAATTTAGGGCTCTTCACTTTAGCCTTTTTACTTTTGCCTTTTGCCTTGCTCCTAACGGCCTGCGCCATTCCTATGGTGCCCTATCGTGCAGTCTATGAAGATCCGGTGAACTATGTTCGACTGGAGGTGGATGATGCCGTCCTGCCTGAGTGGCCTCCCAGCGCGCATGCGCATCCGAAGGCGATGCGTGCCGAGGACGTTGCTCGTATCCTCGGCGGCATCTCGGTCAAAGAAGATCGGATCTGGTTACAGAGATGGTTGCAGGGCGAGGCACCGCTGATGCCGGCGTTTCGCCCTGAGGAACTCGCCCTCTTGTCTCAGTAGCTCTCAGAGGCCTTCGCCCTGGCCCGACCGGACGAGCGCGTGACGTTTTACCTCAGTCAACCGCAAACGTCCGTCAAGCGAGTCATCACCACGGGCGGAGTATACGTCCATGGCCCTGAACTGCATTTCATTTTGGGGAATTGGCAGATCCTCTACGGCATTCCGACCTATGGGATGATCTACGATCGGCGCTATCCCATGCGACCGACGGCCGCCAAAGGATTTTACTTGTTCTTCGATCCAGCTGAGGCGACCATAACACAGCGGCACAGCCTCTGGGATACGTTGCTGGCCAACACCGATGACGAACTCGTGATCGATCTTACGAAAACCGTCTCTGCCCCTATCGCGGCGCTCTCAGGAGCCGTGAAACGTTAGGCGTGAAATGTGAAACGAGGGCCAGCCGCGGAGCTGAGGCCTTGCCGAACGGCCATTTTGAGCATCCTGCAGGATCGGTTTCTGTCTAGCCCGCATTATTCTCATAAAGCTTCTGCTGCGAGCGCTGATACGTGGCTGCAACGGGCAGCCGCGCCGTTCAGCCCTTCGACATACTGCACGAGTATGCCGCAGGGCTTCACGCCCCCGAGTGCCCGTATCGCTTCTCGTCCGCACGCTTTTGCTATGAACCTTCATGAGTAATGCGGGCTAGACAGCCTCATTGCACAGGAACGCGCCTTGTCCCAAGCAAGGCCGCAGCGAGTGAACAACTGAACGCCGAACGCCGAAGTGACAACCATTCCCTTGTTCACAGGTCATCGCGCACCGTTCAGCGTTTCCGCGCCGCAGACTTTTTTAGCATCCTGCCAGTCCCGCTTGTCGTGCCCATTGCTCGTATACGGAAGGTTTCCTCCTCCTGCTGATTGTTGAATGTGAGAAGCGGAGAATTCCCTGTCAAGACACAGACTTAGTAGATTTCACGCAGGTGATTCGGT
>VBOL01000107.1 GCA_005887945.1 Nitrospirota bacterium | reverse complement strand
AGAACTTTGTCTCCATGCGCCTTCGCAACACCGGCCGCGACCGTGCCCACTCCCACTTCGGCTACCAGCTTGACAGAGACGTCCGCATCGGGGCTCGAGTTCTTCAGATCGAAAATGAGCTGGGCTAGATCCTCGATGGAATAGATATCGTGGTGCGGCGGCGGAGAAATCAACTGGACGCCCGGCGTAGCATATCGCAACTTCGCGATCACCTCATCCACTTTATGGCCGGGCAACTGTCCGCCCTCACCGGGCTTGGCTCCCTGCGCCATCTTGATCTGCAACTCCTTTGCGTTGACCAAGTAGTGCGACGTGACTCCAAACCGCGCCGAGGCCACCTGCTTGATGTAAGAATTCTTCGAGTCCCCGTTCGACAGCGGAACGAACCGCTCAGGATCCTCGCCGCCCTCGCCCGTGTTGCTCTTGGCGCCGATCCGATTCATCGCGATCGCCAGCGTCTCGTGCGCCTCTTTGCTGATTGCGCCGAAGGACATGGCGCCGGTGGTAAATCGCTTGACGATTTCTTTCGCCGACTCGACTTCGTCGAGCGGAATCGCTTTCGGCAGGAATTTGAAGGCGAGCAGGCCGCGCAGGTTTGAGCGCCGTTTGCTCTCGTCGTTCACGAGCTGGGAAAACTCGGCGAAGCTCTTCGGATCGTTGGCCATCGTCGCGTGCTGCAGCTTATAAATCGTGTCCGGATTCCAGTTGTGGTGCTCGCCCTGGATGCGGTAGTGGATCTCCCCGCCGAAATCGAGTTGCCGGATCGGCGTCGGCTCGTAGGCCACGCGGTGCCGCCGCAAGGTTTCTTCACCGATCTCCTGGATGCCGATGCCCTCAACGCGCGAGGCAGTCCCTGTGAAGTATCGATCGACCAGCTCGTGATTCAATCCGATCGCCTCGAAGATTTGCGCGCCGCAGTAGGATTGAACCGTCGAGATGCCCATCTTGGAGAAGATTTTGAGCAAGCCCTTGTTGATGGCCTTGATGAACTTGCCCTCGGCGGTCTGGGCATCCAACCCTTCCGGCAGATACGCGTCGCGTTCCATGTCCACAAGCGATTCGAAGACGAGATAGGGATTCACCGTGCCGGCTCCGTAGCCGATGAGCGCCGCGAACTGATGCACGTCGCGCGGCTCACCGGTTTCCACGATGAGGCCGACTTCGGTCCTCGTGCAGTCGCGCACAAGGTGATGGTGGACGGACGCGATGCCAAGGAGGCTCGGAATCGGCGCCCATTCTTCGTTGACACCGCGATCGCTCAGGATCAGAAACTTGTAGCCTCCTTTAATAGCCTGGGACGCCTGTCGACAGAGATCGTCGACTGCTGCCCCGAGCCCTTCAGGCCCCTCGGCCACTTTGAAGAGCATCTTGAGCGTCTGGCTCTTAAAATGCGGATCGGCGATCTCGCGAATCTTCTGGAGCTCGGCATTTGTTAGAATTGGCTGTTTGACCCGGATGCGGCGGCAGGCCTCCGGATGCTCATGCATCAGATTCGGCTTGGGCCCAATGCTGGTCGTCAGCGACATCACCAGTTCTTCGCGAATCGGATCGATCGGCGGATTGGTCACCTGGGCGAACAGCTGCTTGAAATACTTGAAGAGCAGCTGTGGCCGCTCCGAGAGCACCGCGAGCGGCGTGTCCGTGCCCATCGACGACACTGCTTCCTGACCTTCCACGACCATCGGCGTGATGACCATCTTCAGCTCTTCGACGGTGTAGCCAAAAGCCTGCTGGCGCTGGCGGAGCGTCGGGTGGTCCGGCTGCGGCACATTGCTGGGATCAGGCAACTCGTCGAGCGAAATCCGATATTCGGTGACCCAGGACCGGTAGGGCTTGCGGCTCACAATCTCGGCCTTCACTTCCTCATCATCGATGATGCGCCCTTGCACGGTATCGACCATGAACGTCCGGCCCGGCATGAGGCGCCCCTTCTGTCTGATCTTCCGGACATCCATCGGCAGCACACCCGCTTCCGAGGCCAAGATCACCAGGCCATCCGTCGTCACTTGATAGCGACAGGGACGCAGCCCGTTACGATCTAGCGTCGCGCCGATGAACTTGCCGTCGGTGAAACAGACTGCCGCCGGACCGTCCCAGGGCTCCTGCATCGCCGCGTGGTACTCATAGAACCCCCGCCGATCGAGATCCATTTGCGGATTCGCGACCCAGGGCTCGGGAATCAGCATCATCATCACGTGCGGGAGAGAGCGGCCTCCCATGGTCAGGAATTCCACGGCATTGTCCAGACAGGCGGAGTCGCTCTGTTGCTCGGAGACGATCGGATAGAGCTTGGCCAGATCCTGACCGAACAGTTCAGAGTTGAGCCGGCCTTGTCGGGCGCGCATCCAATTCATGTTGCCCTTCAGCGTATTGATCTCGCCGTTATGGCAAATGTAGCGGTAGGGATGGGCCAACGGCCAGGTGGGGAACGTGTTCGTACTGAAGCGGGAGTGCACGAGGGCAAGCGCGCTCATCAGGCGCTCATCCTTCAAGTCCTGGTAGTACGCAGACATCTGATGCGGAAGCAACAATCCCTTGTACACGATGGTGTTCGCCGACAAGCTCGAGATGTAGAAGTAGTCACGCCCCTGAATGGCCGATTCGCGGATGGCCTTCTCCACCCGTTTGCGAATGACATAGAGCTTGCGTTCAAACTGCCCTTCATTGAGCACGTCACGGGCGATAAACACCTGCTGGATAAACGGCTCGGTGCTGCGCGCTACGAAGCCAATCGCATCGCTCTTGACCGGCACATCGCGCCAACCAAGGAACCGAGCGCCCTCCTCGCCGATAATTCTGGTAAAGAGCGCCTCGCACTGTTGTCGCGCATCGGCCTGGGGCGGGAGAAACATCATCCCAACGCCATACTCCCCAGCATTGGGCAGAAAGACCCCTGCATCGCCGGCCGCACGCTTGAGGAACTCGTGCGGCACCTGAAGGAGAATCCCGGCGCCGTCTCCCGTGCAAGGGTCACAACCCTGCGCCCCTCGGTGACTAAGGCTCTCAAGAATCTGAAGCCCCTGCTGAATAATGGTATGGGATTTCTGGCCCTTGATGTTGACAACAAAACCGATCCCACAGGAGTCTTTCTCCTGTTCAGGGTCGTAGAGGCCTTGCTTCGGTGGAAGCCCAGGGATGCTCATCGTTCGTATCTCGCTAAAAATGAAGGCGTGTATGCTACCAGACGGAGGCTACACCAGAGAGGCGATCGGGATGGATAACCCCGTCACTCACAAGGCAAATTCCGTTCGTATCCCCTCCGCTCACCTTAATAGAAGCACGATTCTTCTGTCAAGATTATCTCGCGCACAGATGGTCCATGCCGACCCTCCTCCTAAAGGGGTGATTGGCTTGACTTTGTTTCCTCCTCTGCCCTACCATCCGCCGCATGCCTCAAGGTCCAATCACCTCCACTATCAACAACATGGCGGACGTCTGGGAGGCGTACCGCGATGAATTGGAGGGGATGGAACACCAGGCCAGGACGAACCTCGATTCCAGTGTGGCACTCGTCAATACCGTCGCCGCCCACATCCTGAACAGCGGCGGAAAACGAATTCGACCTTTTTTGCTGCTACTCTCCGCCCGTCTCTGCGGCTATACCGGTCGCGATCATCACCAACTCGCCTGTCTGGTGGAATTCATTCATACCGCGTCCCTGCTCCACGACGATGTGGTCGACGATGCCGATATCCGCCGAGGCCGGCGAACCGCCCGAAAAGTCTGGGGCAACCAAATCAGTATCCTCGTCGGAGACTATCTCTACTCCAAAGCTTTCTGCCAGGTCATCGACTTCCGTAACCATGGGATTAACGAAGTGCTCGGCGAGGCCTGCAAGAAGATGGCGGAGGGCGAAGTGCTTCAGCTTTATTACAACGGCAACCCATCCATGTCGGAGGCGGAGTATCTTAAGATCGTAGAACACAAAACGGCCGGCCTGATTGCCGCCGCTTGTCGCATGGGCGCCATTCTCGCGGACGCTTCAGAGGCCCAGCAGGATGCGCTCTTCCTGTTCGGTCAACATCTGGGGATCGCCTTCCAAGTGGCCGACGATACGCTCGACTACACCGCCAATGGCGAACACTTGGGCAAGACGTTGGGGCAGGACCTCCGCCAAGGCAAGGCCACGCTGCCGCTGTTACATCTGCTGCATCATTGTTCGGAACAGGACCGGCAGATGATCGTCGACCGCATGGAAAGCAGGACCCTGACAGAGGAAGACCTCGGGCGGTTCATTCGCTTGATGGAGGAATTTGGCTCGATCACCTATGCCATGGACCGCGCACGATCCTACGTCGCCGCGGCCCAACGAGATCTCAACCAGTTCGAAGACAGTACGGCCAAACGAGCCCTCTCGGTGGCCGCCAACTATATGGTCACCCGCGATCGATAGCCTTTCTCCCCGCGTGTTCCACGGAATAGCCATGGAAACGGCATCGCGCAAGAAGAAAGGATCCACCCTTAACCTGCATTATTCATGACGGTCCGTCGCGAAATTGCTGAGCCGCGTTGCGAGACCAGCGCGGAGCCCTGAGGCCCCGAGGCGTAATCGTGCAGTACGGTGAGGGGCCGAGGGGCGAGCCCGCCAGCCGGAAGCTCGTCGTAGCAGCGGATCGGCGATTGCAGCAGAAGCGCTCATGAATAATGCGGGTTCACACATTGGTTGCACCTGCAGGCTGCGGAAAAACTATTGCGGCGCTCCTGGAATTCAATGGCGCGCACGTCTGGGACAAGAGGAGAACACCACCCCAGGATAGCCGAGCGAGACAGGCGAGATGAGCAAGACTGGCCAAACGAGGTGGGAACCCAATCTGTCCTCACCGCGCCTTTCTCGCATGTCTCGCGCGTCACGCGTTTCGTTTCATGGAGTCTGGCGGGATTTTTCAGCGTCCCGCCGCCGCCCTGAACCACTTACGGAGCAAGGAATCCGCCATGGCCAAGATCATTCCGTTTCATGGCACGCGGTACGATACGACGATTGTAGGGGATGTCAAACAGGTCGTGGCGCCGCCCTACGACATCATCGATGCGGCTGGGCAGAAGGCTTTGCACGATCGCCATCCACAGAACATCATTCGACTCGAATTGGGGCTCGATCAACCAGGCGACGGTCCAACTCATAATCGATAAGAGCGGGGTGCTGAAACGCGACGCGCAGCCGACCCTCTACTACCATACGATCGAATACACACCGCCCTCTGCTCCGTCCGGTTCGCCGACGAAAACTCTCAAGGGCTTTCTCGCCACTGTAAAACTGGAAGCGCTCGATTCTGGACTTATCTACCCGCACGAGAATACACGCTCGGCCGCCAAAACAGATCGGCTGAATCTGCTCGAAGCCTGCAAGACGAACTTCAGCCCCATTTGGTCGCTCTACTCCGACCCTCAAGGAGCGGTGATGGGCCTGCTGGAACGGGCGATCAAGGGGGAACCTGCCTCGATCGACTTTCGCGACGATGTGGGGTTCCGTCAGCAACTCTGGACTGTAGCGGATCTGGCAGTACTGAAGCACGCGGTCGACGCCTTGCACAGCACGCCGTTATTTATCGCAGACGGCCACCATCGCTACGAGACCGCGTTGAACTATCAGAAACTCCGCCGACAGCAGACCGGATCACCGGCCGGCCAGCACTCGTACGATGGTGTACTGATGCTATTGACCGCCCTCGAAGACCCAGGCTTAACCGTACTCCCGACGCATCGGGTCACGACCACAGTCCTGCCTGCTTATGACCGTGTGCAATCATTGTTGGGCACCACGTTCGACCTGCAGGAATTTCCGTTCACCGAGGCCACGCAGACGGCCACGCGCGCGAAATTTATCGAGGCGATGCGGACAAATGGACGAACTGTGTCGGTATTCGGCCTGGCATTGAAGGGAGACAGCCGCTACGTCACGCTGAGCTTGAAACCAGCCCGTCGTCCGCCCACGCAAGCCTCTCCTCGCGCCAAGCTCGACGTGTCGCTGCTCCAACAACTCGTCGTCGCGACGCTCTGTCCTACGCAACAGGAACAGGAGGCCATCCTCTATACGAAAGATGATCATGAAGCCTTGGATTGGGTGGCGAAAGGAACGGGAACTGGAGCCTTGCTGCTCAACGCGACAAAAGTCAGCGACGTGCAAGCCGTCGCGACAGCCGGCGAACGCATGCCCCACAAGTCGACGTACTTTTTCCCGAAACCGCTGACGGGTTTAGTTGTGAATGTCATGGAGTAGAAGTGGGAGAGTGAGGACGATTCCCTTGCTCGCGGAGCCCCCACGATAAAACGGTGGTCGCTTTACGCGCGCAGTCGGAATCATCCTCACCCTCCCACGAATAGAAGGTTAAGATGAAGGCCAAAATTCTCATCGTCGACGACGATCCTGATATTGCCACGATGCTGGAGGATCGACTGCAGGCCTCCGACTATGGAACCGTGATCGCGCACGATGGGGTAGAGGCGCTCGAGCTGGTCGAGCAGGAGGCTCCGCACCTCATGTTGCTCGATCTAGATATGCCACGCCTGACCGGCCTTGAAGTCCTCAAGCGACTCCCGAAAGTCAGACCAGCCGAAGATCTCCCGGTGATCGTCATGACCGCCCATGCCTCGATTGATGCCGCTGTCGAGGCCATGAAATCCGGCGCCTACGATTTTCTGACCAAGCCGCTGGACAAAGACCACCTCCTCATCGTAATCAGCAAGGCCTTGGAGCGAGACACCCTCAAACGGCAAGTGGCCTGTCTCAAGTCCGAAGTCGACAGCCGCTACGCCTCGATTGTGGGCATGAGCTCGAAGATCCGTGCGGTGATGGAATCGGCCCAACGTGCCGCGAAGTCCGATGCCAGCGTGTTACTGCTTGGTGAAAGCGGCACGGGCAAGGAACTCTTCGCCCGTTCCATCCACCAGTGGAGTCCGCGTCATGCCATGCCGCTGGTGGTCATCAACTGTGTCGCCCTCACGGAAACGCTGCTCGAAAACGAACTCTTCGGGCATGAACGCGGAGCCTTCACCGGCGCGGATCGCCTGCAAAAGGGCAAACTGGAGATGGCGGATGGAGGCACGATCTTCCTGGATGAGATCGGAGACATGTCGCTCCCGCTGCAAGCCAAACTGTTGCGCGTGCTCCAGGACAGGGAATTTCATCGAGTCGGCGGCACACGCCTCGTGTCGATCAATATACGGATCATCGCCGCCACGAACAAGGACCTCCGACAAGCCGTGAAGACCGGTGAGTTTCGCGAGGATCTCTTTTTCCGTTTAAACGTCATCAGCCTGATCCTGCCCCCACTCCACGAACGGCCAGATGACCTCCCTGCCCTGGCCAAGTTCTTCTTGAACCGGCATGCCAGGGACGCGAAGCGTCCCGGCATGATGTTCAGCCCCGCGGCAATGGAGGCCATGGGCCAGTACCGTTGGCCGGGCAACATTCGCGAATTGGAAAATGTCGTCGCACGAGCCGTCGTCTTGAACCAGTCGGACACCATCGAACCGGACATGCTGTCGTTGGATGCCATGGGCCACACCTCGCCGGGCGAACGCCTCCCCTATCTCTCACTCCCGTACCATGAGTCGATGGAAGAACATAGCCGCTACATCATCGAGCGAGCCATCGAAGAAGCGGAGGGCAATCAGACAAAAGCAGCAGACCGCCTCAAGCTCCAACGCACATATCTGGCCCGTCTGATTAAGCAACAGAAGGTGAAAGAGGAGCCGGATTAACAGGCTGCGGAAAAGCTATGCAGGCGCGCGAGAAAGGCGGGACGGGTGAGGGTTCGAGGTCCGAAGTTCGAGGTTTTCGGAACTTCGAACCACGAACGTCGAACTTCGGATCGCGCACTTCGCGCATGTCGCGCGCGTCACGCTCCATGGACGCTGACGGACTTTTTCAGCATCCTGCTACGCAGGTCGCTGTCTTGTCGAAAGGGTGATACGGCCCGCCGATGCATCCTGTTCGGCTTGCGCATAGCGTTCCGGCGTCCCGATGTCCGACCAGTACCCATCACAGTCATACCCGAGCACCGTCTCTCCCCGCTGAATCGCCGTCACATAGGGGTCGATGATAGTGGAGGCCACGCCCTTCGGCACATCTCGAAGGAGCCGCAGACGAAGCACATGAATCCCGGCAAACATGCGAGGCTGGGTCGGCACCTGATCTGTGCGTCCACGCCCGTTGATCCGCACAATGCGGTTGTCCGAATCCATTTCCACGAGACCCCATCGTGCGGCCTCGGGATCTTTGCGCAGAACCAGCGTCGCCACGGCGTCACGCTGCTGGTGAAACGCACACAACGCACCGAGGTCGAGTTCCACGAGCGTATCGCCGTTGAGCACCAACACCGACTCACCGGAAAAATGCGGCTCCGCCCGCTTGAGGCCGCCCCCCGTGCCCAAGATCGCCGGCTCGCGCGAATAGATGATCCGCAACCCGTACCGCGAGCCGTCGCCAACCGCCTGCTCGATCATCGGTCCGAGATGATGCAGATTGATCACGACATCGCGGAACCCGTGCCGCTTCAGGAGCAAGAGATTCCACACGATCAGCGGCGTGCCCGCGATGGGGAGAAGCGGCTTCGGAATCGTGTTCGTGAGCGGTCTCAGGCGATTTCCCAGGCCCGCTGCGAGGATCATGGCTTTCATGGAGCCTCGTGAGGCGTAAGGGGTAAGGGGTGAGGGGTTTCAATTCCCCATTGCCTGACGCTTAACGTCTCATCTCTCACGGCATTCATTGCAGTTCCGGCACGTAGGGGGTGAGATGCTTCCGGAGCCGATCCAACTCGGGATACTTCTGGAGATTGCGTTTGACATAGTTCAAGACACGCGGAATGTCGGTGAGAAACTTGGGATTGCCTTTGACGCGATCGATGTAGACAAATCGCCCCGCCGCTTTGAGGTTGCGCTGGATGCTCGTGAAGTCGAACAGGCGACGGAAAGCCTCTCGGTTGGTCCACACCTGCCGATGCGTCGCCAACCGATCGAGATAACGGTTGATCAAGCGGTCGATCAGCGCCTCGTCGAGTTCGATATAGGCGTCGCGCAGCAGCGAGGCGAGATCGTACGTCGCCGGCCCCATCAAGGCATCTTGAAAGTCGATGACCCCCAGCCGTTCGCCATCGACCATCAAATTGCGCGAGTGATAGTCCCGATGGACAAAGACGCGAGGTTGGCCGGCGAGCAACTCGGCGATTTTCTCGAATTCGCTCCGGATAGGCAGGTGATCGTCGGCGCACATCGGTTTCCCCTGCCTCGCTACGATCCCATACTCCAGAAAATGCTCGAACTCCCACATGAGGAGCGGCACATCGAACCTTCGGTGGAACGCGAGACAATGCTGATCGGCCGGTGAAGTGGCCGTCGATTGCATGTGCACGAGGGCATCGACTGCCTCCGTATAGTGCGCTTCCCGGTCTGCCGCACTTGCCTCACGGCAGGCTTCCCACAGGGTGAGGTCCCCAAAATCTTCAAGATAGAGCAGCCCCGCCGCCTGATCGTAGTGATAGAGGCGCGGAACGGAGATCCCGGCTTTGGATAAATGGGAGAGGATGTTCAGAAACGGTAATTCGGTGACCTGATGAGCCGCCCCGCTGACGGCTTCTTCCGATTGCTTGAAGGCCTCCGGCTCGGCCAACTGCATGAGAATTACCGAGTGAGCTGCTCCCCCGGTCAACTCGATGCGAAAATACCGGCGGTTGGAAGCATCGCCTGCTAAGGGCGTGAGTGCCTTGAATTGTCCCCTAACGGGAACCCGAGTTTCGATCGCGGCAGCCACGAGGGTACGATCCGGCAAGGCCAGTGGCTGTTTCGGCGCAGCAGGATCGACAGTAGGCATAGGCTGCGCATTATACTAATGTGGCCGAACCTTGTCATGACATGGACATTCATTAAGGGGGGCAGCAGCTCAGAAGGATGCGAGGGAGCACGCAACCATCCTTCGTGCTCGCAGAGCCCCCACGATAAAGCGGTGGTCGCTCGATGCGCGCAGTGAAGGACAGTCTGGCAAGGGCATGAAATGCAAGGTCAAGGACCCCGTCCGTCTCCCGCTCGTGGTCCTCATAAATCAATTCTCATGCCTGAACCCAAATTCTCTGCGTGCTTCCTTCTCTAACCCCTCATGTACTGTATCTTCCGGTACTTACTTCCAATACCACCAGCACCAACCCTCTTTGACTCGCTCCGGATTTAGCATGTAGCTATTAGGCGAAACTAGACTGACGACGGAGGGGCCGATCCTGTCATCGCCTTAGCCAGAACGCTAATTATTATCCACGGAAAGATAAATTTTGACCCGCCCATCCTTCTTGGTGTCAATTAAGTACACTCTGATCGCCGAATTATTTCCAGGTTTAGATGCGGAAAACTTATCTGTCTTGGTGTAAAACTCTGTGTCAGAGTCCTCATCAAGATCCGTTCCGATCCAACCATGAGGCAAGCTGTTGCGCAATCGATTGACTATAATCTCTGCCGATTTGTCGGCTTCTGACCTGTCTGCAAATCTGAATATGCAACTCCACCTAGCTCCACCAGAATCGTCTTTGTCCCTCACCAGGCACTGTTTGGCACCGGAAAAGGTAACTTTTGACTGCCATGTTGTACCGGTATCAGCATCGACAGCTTTATGTCCTGTTCTTAACGTTTTGAAGTCTCCAGAGGATGCCGTGAGAACGGTTTGAGTCACTTCACGGTCGTCTTTCCCAGCGGAACCATCTGCAACTCGGTGGTTGTAGGACGGACAATCATGGCCTGTGCAAGTAATCCGGTAAATCGTCTGGGTCCACTTTAGCCTTAAACTAAATGCTTCATAACCAATCACATATTCGCCAGCACTTCCTCCTGATGCTCTCGCGCTTAGATATGCGTTCCCTATCCAGAGAAAGCGCATGTCTTCGTAGGGGAAAGGATCATTCACGGTTAGCATCAAATCGCCGGAGCTATCATCATAGCCGACTATGAGAGCCATATGTTGAGGTGATCCATCTACTTTGAACCCAGGCGGTGAAATTCCAACAATAATAGGACGGCCCTGATCTAGCTCGTTTTTCACTTCTGCCTCAGAAAGGCTTCCGCTCTTCGATTGAACTGTCAGCGCGATATCTCCAGCCTTACCGCGCAGTGTAGCCATTAAAGGATACTGTTCAAGCATGTTAACCATAGTGGCTTCATCACCGGCTGAGAGATCACATTGAACGCAATTCGGCATCCCCACGCATAGGTTTCTACCCTGCACGATCCCACACTGATAATCGGTCCGATGAGCAGCGGGAACGTAATAGTATTTGAAGACCATCTCTCCAACGGCTGCCCAACACCAACTAGGGCGTTCCTGAAACACCGGAGGAATATGTAATTTAACCTCCGCTCCCATGGTCAGGTTGGCTGGTACCAGCAGAATAAGAAATAGCCCGACTCCGAATGCTGCCATTCTAGTTTTCACTGGTTTCCCCTCCTTCATTCTTGATATTTCTTGAGCAAATCTCGAACTCCCTCCTCAACCAACTCATTGACCCTGCCTTCTTGTTAGTGCGTGGGGTTCTTTACAACCTCCTCGCCCGGCCAACCTTTCGAGGGCGATTTTTCATTCTTGGGAGGTTGCGATACCTCGGTATCATGCCACTCCTTACCGCTCACCTCTGTCCACATTTCATGCACGATTCGTCGTTCGAAACCGAACCATGCTGCCTTGTTGAGCAGATCCTTCAGGTATTTAATATCGGCATCCTTGAAAGTCTTTGGGCGTGGTTTGATAGTAAGCAATTGGCTGACACCATCACGCTCCCTCGGCGAAGGACGCACTATTTGTGAACCTTCAAGGACCTGCCCTTGTCGTGATGCCTGGCTCCTCTGTGTCAATTGCATCTGGATACGTACAGCATCATCAGCACTCAAAACCGCTATTGCTGGCATAAAATTAATTGTGATTGCCAAGAAAAGGAAAATCAAACCCCTACAGTATTTCATAAGATCTGCCTCTCTTCTCCTGCAGGCATAGCGTACGAATCAGTGCGTCGTCTCCTTCGCCGCCCGCTGCCCTTCCGACGAATACGGCCCGTAGAATGCCGCTCGTATCATGGGTTACTCCTTCTCCTCGCTCACACTGGTTTGTTTGGTCGATTTGCTCGCGTAGATGGCAGCGATCATGGTTCGTCTCCTCCTTTACGGCGCAGGCTTCTCAAAGTGACTGATGAAACCATCGAACAGGGCGACATAGTCGCAGCAGGCCTTCACCGTTGATTGAAGCACTCCACCAATATCAAGGTGATGCTATTGTATATATGTCCAGATACCTGTTCCTGCGGGCAGACCGAGTTCCTTAATCATGTCGGCCATTTCTGGATAGGAGGCAGCCACTTGTAGCTGCATCACAATGAGCTGCATACGCCGGATTGCGCTCTGGTCGGAGGGGACGCGAGATGGGGCCAGCAGAAATGGCTTTCTCCTTCGTTACGGTTTTCGTCCTCTCGACATGAATCTCGCTCCCTCGGTTGTTCCAGAAGAAGGCCCATAACGCTTGTTTCTCTGGTGGCAGGGCAGTGAACCATTCCACGAACAACTGATTATAATGTTTGCCTGCCTGCCTTTTTGACAGTTTCTTGACCTGGGTCCGTGCTTGCTGCCGCATCGCCCTGACGACCTCAGTTTGGAGGTACTGCTCGACGGAGTAGGCGGCGCCGAGGAACGCGCTGAGGTGGTACCGAAACGGGGTCTGAGTCTGCAATTGCGGTCGGTTCTGTGCCTCATCGAGGTAGCACAGAAAAAACCTGGCCTCTTCGAGCTTGTCGCGCGTCGCTTCCAGGTTCATCCGAGTAACTCCGCCACCGAAAATTCCGGGGTCCAAAAATCCGGTGTCCGGTCTTGCGATCATACATTCGGAGTTCGCAGACTTCTCTTCTTTGTTCTGCCCGAGACAACCCCAGCAGGCTAAGTTTCCACTCAACTAGAGCCGCCGAAGAATACCCCTTTCCCTGAGGGAAATCACCCCGCCTTTCTGGGGACGTGAGACGTGAAACGATAGGCGTATGGGGTGAGGGCGCAGACGGGGTTGGTTTGGTCTATCTGGTTTGTTTTGTTTGTTTGGTTAGTTTGGTTTATCTAGTTTGTCCGGTTTAGGGCGCAAGGGAACCAGATAGACCAAAGGAACCATATGAATCAGATGAACAAGACAGACGAGCAGGAAGAGGAAGACGAGGGGCGTATCATTCCGACCTAAGCGACCGCCAACTCACCGCCCCAATGACTGCGCCAGCCGTATCGGCCAGCCAATCCTGCCAGTCCGACTCGCGGAATGGGACAAAGAGTTGATGCACTTCATCTGTTATCCCGTACAGCGACACCGTGACGATGGCGAAAAGGAGCGCGTGCGACGCCACCGGCCCGCTCACACCCCAGCGAAAGGCCCGGTAGCAGAGCCCACCAAGGCCGGCATACTCCACCGCATGCAAGACTTTGTCGCTGACCTCTTTGAGCAAGAACAATGGTAGTTGCTCTTCCGGGTGCGACTGGGACGACAAGTAAAAAATCGTACCGGCATACAGCGTCACTGGCACCCAGTACCAGAATGCCTGAATCATCACACCTTGCCGAGCTGCGTGACGCACCGTATTCCAATCTCTCTGTTTATTGCATGCCCCCTACCCCTATGACATACTGGCCCTAAGTCCTCAATAACATTCGACTATGAAGACTGCCCACATCTGTTTTCTCTGGCACATGCATCAACCGTATTACACGGACCCGGTCGCGGGGTCTGCCAGTTTGCCCTGGGTGCGTCTCCATGCCACCAAGGCCTACTACGATATGGCCTATGGGCTGGAGAAGTTTCCCGCCATCAAAGCCACGTTCAACTTTACGCCTTCGCTCCTGCGACA
>VBOL01000108.1 GCA_005887945.1 Nitrospirota bacterium | reverse complement strand
TGGAAACCAGGCGCTTCCCCCACGAACATCACGCTCGCGTGCGGATTTCCCACACCAAATACCACTTGGGTTCGGCCCATCTTCGCGAGCTTGCACCGTTGGCAGTCATGCAGCGACTTGCTGAGTTCGAGGAGGGTCATGATGATGAAGAGAAGCAGTTGAAAAGTTGAAAGGATTTTAGGCGGGCCAACTTTTCTTGTCAATGGAAGAGAAACACGGGAAAAATGGTCGCAGACACTGCTATGTCTGGGTGGAGTCTCGCAGGATGTTGAAAAAGTCTGCCAACAGCGTTCTCGCATCGCTCAGACCCTCAAAGTACCAAATGAAACTCTCGGAGGTCGAAATCGCTGTAGGGGCTTTTCCGTTCGCCAAGATCCATTCTAGGGGCGAACGGCCCACACGAAGTGCGGAATTTACCTCCTCGTCCCGTCACTCGCTGCGGTTTTGCCAGCGGAATGGCGCGTCTAGGCGCGCCGGGGTTGGGCGGGTGAGAAGTCTGGGCTTTTTGAGCATCCTGTGGGAATCTTCCCCTGTGGTGCCTCACCTAGAGACCATCGAGGTTCTCGCGTGCCGATCTAGTTTTGTCGCAGCCTGCTAAAGCCGACCTATCGAGCCGCGATCGCATCGGCGCATCGGTCGCCACTGACAATGGCACTTTCGAGGTTGGGAGGCCATCCTGTATCAGTCCAGGCTCCTGCTACGAGCAAGTTGGCAATCGGACTGCATTGGATGGGCCGATGTAATTTTGTCCCGGGCCTGAGTGAGAGGATGGAGCCTGGAATTGTCCGACGGCCGGTCGATGCGATCCTGCTTTCAGGCATGAGGAGCCCCAACGATCTGAGCAGGTCAGGGATAGCTATATCAAGATTTGAGTCCGGTCGAGCCTGCGCGAACTGACTGTCGGTCGTGATGAGAGAGAAGCTGGTGCGATCAGGCGTTGCCGCAGTGGCGAGTACCGAGTGAAATGAAGTGTCATTCAGCAGGACGAGGCGAGGGGTGGCACAGGGTTGCTCGGCATGCACCCGGAGGATTGTGCTGTCGACCGATAGCAATTCCGTGAGTTGTTGAAAATAGGCGTAGCGAGTCAGCCATCGCTCTGGAAGCAAGGGGGTGAGCTGTAGAGGGGACAGGGCTGCCACATACCAATCGGCTTGCACCAGGGAACCATCCCGCAGCAGTACGCCCGAGATGTGATCTCGTTCATATCGGAGCTGTGTGGCTTCAGCATTGCACAAAATGGTCGCGCCGACCTGGGTCAGTGTTTCGGTGATCGGTTGTACAAAGCAGGTCAGAAGCGAGTCCTGAACAACCGAGATACGGCTATCTGAACGAGTTCTCAGGAACAATGGCCTCATCGATGTGACGAAGGCATCGGCCGACATCGTGGAGAGATCATTGCCGGTCAGCCATCGTGCGAGAGGATTCCAGACGACACGGCGCGTCCGTGCGCTTTGTTCGATTGAAGCAAGCCATTCGTCGGCGGTGCGCTGCTCCAGATCGGCAGGCAGTTGTTCATCGCCTTCCCACAGCTGTTCCACCCATGATGCCAGTCGCCATCGTTCTTTCCAGGGGATGCCGGAAAATCTCAAGAGGTTCACCCACGTATGAAGAGGAGCGGGGAACCAGGTATGCGGGTAATGAACGAGGGAGTCGTCATGGAGACGAAATTCTAGTGGGATCTCGGCCTCTGCCGGCTGCTGTGGATGGGGATGCAGCGAATGCAGCAAGGCTTGTGTCGCGTGATGGCAGCCGAGGATGGTGAAGGGCTCAGGGGCGTCACAAAGGTCTTCGCTTGTGCGGGCGCCTCCAAGCAGGGGGCGCCGATCGATGATCGTGACTCGATAGCCAAGACGGGCGAGGCGGTAGGCGGCGGTGAGACCGGCCGGGCCCCCACCAAGAATCACGACGGACTGAGTGGTGGTGGATGTCACGAGATTCGGGAGCGGAGCCAGACTCCGGCGGCCACGGCCAGTCGATGACTCGTTGAAAGCCGGGCTCGAGGGCCGAATATCTGATGTCCCGGCTCTTCGATCTTTTTCAAAATGCGGAAATATATGGCGCGCATGATTTCAGAGACAGTCAGGGCCCGCCGGTCGTGTGCCGGTAGGGCCTCGAACGCCGCCTGTGCTTTTGCGTAGTACTCATGGGCCCTTGCGGTTTCAGAGTGAAGCACCTTGCGGAGTTCTGCGCTTTCCTCTCGCTGGAGAATTGCCTGATCGGTACAACCGAATTTCTTCAGGTCTTCTTGCGGCAGATAGATGCGACCTTGGGCTGCGTCTGTCCCGATGTCCCGTAGAATGTTCGTCAGTTGGAACGCCATCCCGAGATCGACGGCATAGTCTTGTGCCCGTGCCGATGTGGGTCCGAAGATATGGAGGCAGATCAATCCCACGACCGACGCAACACGATAGCAGTAGATCGAGAGATCCATTTCGACCCCTTTAATCAGCTCATCGAAATAGGCCTGAGGGATAGACAGTTGTCTCACATGGTTGGCCAGGCTGATGGTCACGGGGAAAGTCGGCGTGCCGCGGTAGGCCGCTTCAAGCTCGGTCCGCCACCGGCGCAGCTCCTCCTGGGGATTGCTTCCAGCAGGGGGTTCGTCGACCGCGTTGTCGATCTCCTTACAGAAGGCATAGATCGTGTACATTGCAGCGCGCCGTTTTCTCGGGAGGAAGAGGAAGGAGTAGTAGAAATTGCTTCCGCTCTTCTTGGTGAGAGCCGTGCAGTAGGCTTGCGCGGTAGTGACGGAGAGCGAAGTCATGGGCGTTGTTGAATCGGCAATGGTCCTAGGCGGCAGGCCATGGATTCGTGAATGTGGTCGTGGTCTGACGGGTGCAGGATGGCCGCCAAGAGTTCGATGCCGTCAATCAATCGAGGGCCTGGCCGGCTGAAATAGGAGGAGGCGTCGACCAGGTACGTGTGCTCTGCCAATGCAGGAGATAGGCGCCATTGACCCGGTTGCTGTATCAGCTGGAACAGCTCTGTGTGCGTCCGTTCAACCGAGAAACCACAGGGCATCACGATGAGGACGTCCGGAGCCGCGGACAGGACCTCGTCCCACGTCACAATCCGCGAGGGGCGACCAGGCTGCGAGAGAGCATCCTGGCCTCCGGCGAGCTGGACCATTTCCGGAACCCAGTGACCTGCGACGTAGAGAGGAGAGAGCCATTCAATACAGACCACGCGAGGGCGCTGCGAGAGGCCTTGGACACGAATCTGGATGGTGTCCAGTCGATCACGTAATTGCGTGGCGAGAAGCTGGCCCTCCGCCGGCCGGCCGGCGGCGTCGCCGATCCGTACGACATCGTCGATCACGTCATGGACTGTACGAGGGTTCAATGTGAGGACGGTCGGTTGGTGATGGAGGGAGCAAAGGGCGTCGTGCAGTTGGTCTGGTGTGACGGCACAGACATGACAGAGGTCTTGGGACAAGATCAGATCGGGTTGCGCCTGCCGCAACAGATGGTCTTTTAGCCGATAGAGCCGTTGTCCTGACACCACAAGCTGACTAACTTGTCTGTCGATGTCGACGCTGGCCAGTCCATGAGGAGGAATCATCGGTTCAATCATGATGGGCACGCCTCTGACCGATGGCGGGTAGTCGCACTCGTGACTGATCCCGACCAACTCATCGCTCAGGCCAAGCAAGGCAATCACTTCGGTCGCACTGGGAAGCAGAGAGCAGATTCTCATACCACTCGGTTCTTATGCGGCGGGCCACAAGCGTTCGCGGAGTTCGCTGAGGCGAATCTGTGAAACGCTTTGGGCGACCGCATGGGCTTCATGCAGATCTTGGATCGTGTGTGTGTTCGCCACCGCGAGGACTTTCATCCCGGCGGTTTTTGCGCCGCGGATACCCGGGATAGAATCCTCGATCACCAAGCAGGATCCGGCGGTGATGGCCTGCTCTCGGCATTGCCGATTCAACGCGTTGAGGGCGTGAAGAAAGGGTTGTGGATCGGGCTTTCCTCTGGTCACGTCTTCCGCGCTGGTGATGTGAAGAAATTCTTTTCGGAGACCTGCCTGTTCAAGGATCACCTCGATTTCATGGCGGAGGGCGCCGGACGCGATGGCCAAGGGGTAGGCGGCGGCGGCCTCACGCACGAGCTCGCGCACCCCGGGGAAAATGACCAGATGATCCTTCACCGATTCCAGATAGGCATGGGCTTTTCGTTGCATCAGTTGCGCGAGGGCGGACGGGTCAGTGGGATGTTGGTGCGCGGTGAGTGCCGCGATAAAGCAGCCCCGATCATCGTATCCCAAGTAGTTGGCGTAGTAGTCGGATGCAGTCAGTCTGATGCCGATTTCAGCCAGAGTCTGACGAAACCCAGCGAAATGGAGGGGCTCGGTGTCCGCGATCACGCCATCAAAGTCAAAGATAATCGCTGTGAGTGTGGCCATGGAATCGTCTCGATACTACGGGTTTGGTTACGGGATATAAAACGGGCGGATTATAGCACAGGGAGCTCGCCTGAATAGGCGAGAATGTGTCTGCTCAGCAGGCCACTCGCGTGAGAGAAAATGGGAGGGTCAGAACTTCAAGCGAAGACGTTTCTCCGACACCCAACCCTTCGCACCTTCGTCGGTGCGCACCAAATACATCCAGCCGCCGGGCTGTAGATCACCGTCCATGACGGTCAGTGAAACGCCTGGACGAACGATTGGCCCAGGCTTGCTGCTCGATGAATCTGCGAACAACGGAATGCTTCCGCCGGGAGCCATTTCGTCTACCGTGACGGTCACTTTCTGTCCTTCGCTGAACATCGGGTCGAGAGGAGGTACGACTGGTGCAGCGGGTCTCGCGGCCATTTGGGGCGGTGGAATAACTGCTGGGGCCGCAGGAGCGACGGCAGTGGCGGGAGAGGTTGCTGGAGCCAAGGGGGCTGAGGCCCCGCTACTCGGACTGGGAGCGGCTTGTGGCGCGGGTGCCGGTGGCGCCACGGGCGCCGGGGCCGACGGCTTCGGTTTCATGGCTATTGGTGGTGGGGCGGGTGGTGGGGTGCTCTCACCCAGGTAGGGGCTCAGCCATTCTGTCAGCATCTCCGGTTCCATCGTGGCGACATAGGCTATGCCGCCGACAAGAGCCAGGAGAAGTATCAAGAGGAGCGGGCGTCCCCCACCGGATTTCTTGCGGGGGTTCATCGGACCCCCTGCTTTCGTGGTGATCGTTTGATCGAGTTCCTCTTCCGTGAATTCCAAATCCGGCTCTGGTTGGCGGGCGAAGTGGAGAGTCCAATTGAAAGGATTCCAGACGGATGTCAGGTTCCCAACGAGCGCAGCCATCCAGCACCTCCCTACTGAGCGATTCGATCCCACGTGGGATAGTCTGTGAAAATACCTATCACCATCGCCGAGTGGTGTCAATTTTGTTGAGGAATTGCGCGTACGAGAGGCGAGGTTCAACAGGGATGGGAGAGACTGCAGGAAAAGACTTGTCTTTCCCGACTGTCCGTGCGCAAGACGGTGAGGCCTTTGCATCCAAGTTGGTATGCGAGGAGAAAGGCCGCGGCCACCTCGACTTTGGTCGCCGTGGCCGGCAAATTGATGGTTTTCGAGACTCCGCTGTCGCTATATCGCTGAAACACCGCTTGCATACGCACATGATGCTCGGGTGAGACATCATGCGCCGTGACAAACAGTCGACGCAGCTCTTTGGGGATGTGGGCCAAATGTTGAATGGAAGGATGCGCCGCCAGGTCGGGCTGGAGTGAGGCGAGATCGAGACCGAGTGCGCGCGCGTGACGGACGAAGGCTGGATGAAGCGAGGTGAGCACGACGCCGTCCATGACGCGGCGGACTTCCTGCACGCCGTATAACGGTTCAATGCCAGGCGAGCAGTCGGCGATGAGGCTGATGCTGCCAGTCGGTGCAATGGTGGTCACGGTCGCGTTTCGACGCCGCTGGTGAAGTGTCTGGAGCCGGCTGCCTCGATAGGCAGGAAAGATTCCACGTTCGGCGGCCAGCGCTATCGACGCGAGGTGGGCGCGAGATCGAAAAAATTCCATCAGAGTTGTAGCCGTGTGGAGCGCAGCTTCGGAGTTGTAGGGGATATTGAGGGCAATCAGTAGGTCGGCGAAGCCCATGATGCCCAGGCCAATCTTCCTGGTTTGTTTCGTCATGCGGTCGATCTCAGGAAGCGGAAAGCGGTTGCGATCGATTACATTGTCAAGGAAGCGTACGGCGAGGCAAATGGTTTCGGCCAATCGGACGAAATCGATGGTTGGGCGTGCCTCCGGTCGTGCGACAAAGTTGGCCACGTTGATGGAGCCGAGGGTACAGGATTCATAGGCCAGAAGCGGTTGTTCACCGCAGGGATTGGTCGACTCGATGGTGCCAAGGCGAGGGGTGGGATTGGTCCGATTGATGGTGTCCAAAAAGACCAAGCCTGGCTCGCCACTGGCCCAAGCCGCTTCGACAAGCCGATCGAATATGAGCTGTGCCGGGAGCCGCCCGGTTGGTTTATTGGTATGGGGATTGATCAGGGCTAGGTGCGACGGCGTGCGAGGGCCTGCATGAACGAATCGGTGATGCCGACGGATAGATTGAAATTCGTCATCTCGGTCGGCGTCTGTTTCAGTGCGATGAAGTCGAGAATGTCCGGGTGGTCGATACGGAGGATGCCCATATTCGCGCCGCGCCAGGTCCCGCCTTGTTTGATGACGTCTGTCGAGAGGTTGAAGAGGCGCATGAAGGAAATCGGCCCGGAGGCCACGCCACTCGACGACGCGACCCGGTCGTTGTGAGGGCGCACGTGACGAAACGAGAATCCTGTGCCGCCGCCCAATTGGTGGATGAGGGCCTGATGTTTCAGGCTGTCATAGATGGAGGTCAGGGAATCTTTGACCGGAAGGACGAAACAGGCGGAGAGTTGCTGCAGGCGTCGCCCGGCATTCATCAGTGTGGGAGAATTGTGAAGAAAATCGAGGCGAGCCATGCAATCGTACCAGCGTTGGGCCGCGTGGGGCAGCCGGCCGGCGATGGGATAGCGTCGTTCAGCTTGTGCGATGTCGGTCGCGACGCGCCAGAATAGTTGCGGCGGCGTCTCGACGATCGTTCCCGCAGTGTTCTTGGCCAGATAGCGACCACGGAGGACGATTTTGGCATGGGCTGAAAGTCGAAGTCGTGGAGAGAGCGGCGGGCGTGAAGATGTGGTTGTCTTCTTGACGGACATCGCATCATTATATACTGGCAGCGGCCAGATTGATCGAAGATGTGGGATGGATGGTGCAGCTTGCATCTTGAGTGTCCAGTTCGGCAGAATGAATGCCCACTGACCGACGGCCATGAAATCCTATCGCGAAGAGCTCTGGTTCGAGACGAAGACGCGGCGCGCCTACCTCAACATCACGGAGCAGGTTGAGGCGGCGGTCAAGAAGAGCGGCGTCCAAGAGGGGCTCGTGTTGGTCAATGCCATGCACATCACGGCCAGCGTCTATATTAATGACGACGAACCAGGCTTACTCAAGGACTATGACCGATTCTTGGACACGCTCGTTCCTCAGGACGCGAACTATCGACACAACGAGACGGGAGAAGATAACGGCGATGCCCACATCAAGCGCCAGCTGATGGGGCGAGAAGTCGTTGTCGCGATTAGCGAAGGCCGGTTGGACTTCGGCCCGTGGGAACAAATTTTCTACGGGGAGTTCGACGGGCTGAGACGAAAACGCGTGTTGGTGAAAGTGATTGGATCGTGAGGATGATGTCATCCGATCGGTGGCCCGGACCCCGTGGGAATAAACTGATAGAGCACTTGCTACCACAGGAGAAGTTTGGCAACATGGAGCGCAGTGCTGCACGGCTCTGCGGTAGGAGTCTGTCGATATGTTGAGTTGGTCTCGCCCTGATCCCCTCACACGAGATCTCGTTCACTTGATCAATGCTCGGCGCCATGACCATGGCGATACCGACGCGGCAATCGATACGCTGCAAGCCTTCTTGGAGCAGGGGCGGGAGTATGATCTCTTAACAGTGCTGGCGGCGCTGGACGAGGACATGGCGGAATGGCTCTTTGATCTTCTCGCGGAGGCATCCTGCTCTGTGCTCATAGATGGGCCGGCCGATGACAAATTGTCCTATGCCATTATGGCGGCATTGGAACTTCCTCTCCAAGCAAATCTGGCCCATCCACTCAAGTTGAAGATCGACCCGGTTGCGACGGCGGATCTGTTGCATCGGCATCTCCGGCTCTCTGCCGGGACGGTGGTGCGAGTGGAGTCGCGCCTATTGACCGATTCGACGCTGGAGCCGCTCAGCCTCCAGGGTTTGAATGATCATTTGAGCACGGTGGCGGATTCCCAGCGGGCCACTTCAATTGCCGCTCGGCTGTATCCGCCTGTCGAGAGTACCGCCTTTCTATTCTTTGAGTTGATCGGTGTGCCGGACTCTGGACTGCCCGATTCGCTGGAGGACCGGCATCGTCGGGCTCTCCTTGAAGGCCTCGTGGCGCAATGTCCCGAGTTGGCGCTGGCTCCCGATATGATCGAAGCACCGGTCTACGCGGCCTATGCCATTTTCGATGCGCAAAATGCCGTGCGGCTCCATCGGCTGGCGGATGAGACCGCGGCAGTCTGGCGCGATCTGGACCCGCTCGTCCGTGCCCGCACGATCGTGCACCTCCATACACAATGTGGAAACGGTGTGTACATGCCGGTATGGACCGATCTGTTTGATCCCGAACTTCCTGAAGACCACGGTCCCGTGTGGACCTCTCCTGATGTGTGGATCTTCACGGCCGATTTGCCCATCGAATGGCCTGGAGAAATGCTCACCAATCGGCTGCTCGCCGAAGGCTGCACCAGATTTGAAAACCACATCGTCGAAACTCCAGACAACTAGCCCGCATTATTTATGACGGTTCGAGGTCCGAGTTCGAGGTTTTCGGAACTTCGAACCCCGAACCCCGAACTTCGAACTTCGGATCGCGCCTTTCTCGCGAGTCTCGCTCCTCGCGCTTGTCGCGCACCGCTCCGCCATCTCGCAACGAACCGCAATGTCGGAGAGGCTCCTGGTAGAAACTGGACAATTCGTCGATTTTTTTGACGGCTTATCCTATGCTGGGTCTGGTTAGCCCGCATTATTCATGAAGGTTTGTCGCGAAAGCGTGCAGACGCGAAGCGAGACGGGCACTCGGAGGCGTGAAGCCCTGAGGCATACTCGTGCAGTATGTTGAAGGGCTGAACGACGAGACTGCCCGTCGCAGCCGCGTATCCGCGCTTGCAGCAAAAGCGTCATGAATAATGCGGGCTAGAGATAGGGAGCAAGCATGGCTCAGCAGCAGTCTTTGAGCGGGATCATTGCCGGCGCAATCACCATTCTGGGACTTGGGCTCGTGTGGGTGACGGTGGCCACCAATTTCCCGTCACAAGAAGAGTTGTCTTCGGCTGCGCTGCCTGCTGAGACTCGTCAGGCGGCACGTCCTTCGTCTCCCCTGTCTGCGCCACCCACGCTGGACTTGACCATTCCCACCTCTCCTCCGCTGCCTTCAGAGGCAGCCGTGTTGAGACCGGACGAGGAGCGGTCGCGCGACTCAAGTGTTGCAGCTCCAATTGTCCCGGGGTTGGATCCTCGTGCGCTGCAGGCTACCAGGCTGCAGTGCGAAGCGGACATAGAACAATTGTGTCCCTACTCTCCAGACGGTGCTGCCCGCACGCGCTGTTTGCAACAGCGTGCCAAACAACTTCCGCCGCTGTGCCAAAGCCAGTTGCACGAGCGGTTTGTCAAGTGGAAGGAAAATCGAAGCCGATTGATGGCGGCGTGCGACGAGGATGTCAAACGATTCTGCAGAGCAGTCAAACCTGGGAGCGGGCAGATACTCCAGTGCCTACAATCGCATGGTCAGGAGGTCTCCGACCGGTGCTACCAGACCTTTCCGAAGGGCACGTTCCTCTTCAAGTAGTCGGGTGGGCGTTACCGAGAGATGTTCTTGGTTCCTGAGAGCACACAGAACGTCAGCTTCACGCCCGCCACTTCGATCTGGTCCCCATCCTTCAGGTCCTGATGCCCCACAACGTCCGCACCGTTGACGCGCAGAGACTTCGCGCCTTGAGAAGGGCTGATGGCGTAGTTGTGGCCCCGTCGGGCGATCGTCGCCGCAGATTTTGGGGCAAACCAGCCGGTCAGCCGAATGACCGCACCGTCTTGTGACCCAATGACATTCACCTGTTTGGTGAGTGGGTATTCCAACCGATCAGTTTTCCCGGCAATTATCAGAACCTTGGCAGTGAGCATCGGTCCGTCGGATATACGGTCCGTTCCTCTGAGCACCGTGGTTCGATCCAGATCGACAAATGGGGCCGGCGCCTCCGTATTGGCTGCCGCATTCTCTTGGAAGACGAGCCGGTGTTGGCCGATGGTGATCACGTCAGCGTCACGAAGTTGGTGGCGCGTGATCGGCCGGCCATTGATGGCGGTGCCGTTGGTGCTCTTCAAATCTTCGACAAAGAAGACGGCCTGAATCTTCACGATCCGTGCATGATGTCCCGAGACGGCGGGATCTTCGATTGCAAGGGTATTGTCGGCCTTCCGACCGATCGTGAATGTCTCAAGGGTCAGTTCGATATGCCGCGAGCCTTTCTCGTGGAGTTTGACGAGCAGTGTGGCTGGTTGTGGGAGAATCTCAGGCATGGTGTTCCCTCCTATGCAAGATCACTTTGATTCGTTACGCGACGAATCGTTTTTTCAGCCGCGCCCACAGTCCGGCTTGGAGTTCATCCCGCAGGGCCACGACGACCACGGTCGTGTTGTCATCGCCGCCGGCTTCATTCGCCATGACTATGAGGCGATCGGACATGGTGGGGAGGTCTTCCGATCCACTGAGGATGTGAAGAATGTCATTCGGGTGGACACCACGGGTAAGTCCGTCTGAGCATAGCAACAGCATGTCTCCGCTCTTGACCGGAACCTCCGTCAGTTCCACGTCGACGCTGCTCTCGACGCCGA
Source organism: Nitrospirota bacterium (assembly GCA_005887945.1). GTDB lineage: Bacteria > Nitrospirota > Nitrospiria > Nitrospirales > Nitrospiraceae > Palsa-1315. The sequence continues at coordinate 783 of VBOL01000108.1, read as the reverse complement.
GGGCTTTCGTTACGATGTTCCTGCGGGGGGAGAGTTCGGCCTCTTCTTGCGTGATGAACCCCTTGAGAATCTGTTCGGCGACCCAGGAGTGGTCGGTGGTGCGGGCTTGGATTGTCCCGTTTCGAACGAGGTAGAGCCGGCTGTCTCCGACATGGGCGATGGCGAGCACTTCCTCATAGAGCAGTGCGGCGACCACGGTGGTACCCATCCCGGCATAGTCAGGCCTGCTCCATGACTCGCGATGAACGGCATCGTTCGCTGCACGAATCGCGCTGGCGAGACGATTGGCTGGTGCAGACACTGTGGCATTGCAGGGGCCGATCAGCGGCAGGTCTGCCTGGTTGGCTGCTTTGGCCATATGCGCGTGGATCGTCTCGACTGCGAGGGCACCGGCAATCTCGCCGGCGTTGCCGCCGCCCATGCCGTCACAGACGACATAGAGTCCGAGCGGAGGGTCGGCCACAAAGCGATCCTCGTTATGGAGCCGTTTAAGGCCGGTATCGGATTTGGCGCTATGCAATCGTTCGAGGGCCAGACGACACCTTCCTCACGCCGCCAGACTCTGCAGACAGGCACGGAGCTCGCCTGCGAATTCTTCCGCGCGCCGATAGCGGTGAGCCAACTCTTTCTGTAATGCACGATCCACGATCTCCTGCACCATCGGGGGAAGATCCGCCCTCAAGGTCTGAATGGCGGGATGCGGATGATGGGCGATGCTGAACAGCACGGCCGACAAGTTGTCGGCGGTAAACGGCAGCTGTCCAGTGAGGAGTTCAAACAGTA
>VBOL01000106.1 GCA_005887945.1 Nitrospirota bacterium | reverse complement strand
CTGGACTCTCGGACATTCGACGAGACAGATCGATGAATTCATCGGTTTGTTGCGCGCCCATCAGATCAGTTTTCTCGTCGATGTCCGGACCGTTCCTCGATCCCGCTACAATCCCCAGTTCAATACGGATACGTTGGCCCAGTCGTTGCCCGATACCGGGCTCCAGTATCGCCACCTGCCGAAGCTGGGCGGCTTACGAAAACCGAAGAACGATTCCTTAAACGACGGATGGCGCAATGCCAGTTTTCGCGGGTACGCCGACTATATGCAGACGGACGAATTCTTGAAAGCATTAGAGGAGCTGATGGCTGGTAGCAGGTTGCAGCCGACAGCCATCATGTGCGCTGAAGCGGTGCCGTGGCGCTGCCATCGGTCGTTGATTGCCGATGCGCTGGTGAGTCGTGGCTGGAACATCCGCCATATTATGTCTCCCGAGAAAGCCACCCCGCACGTCCTCACGTCATTTGCCCATTTCGAGAAGGGAAGGCTGACCTATCCGAAACCGACCGATCCCCCTTCGTTGTTCTAATTGAGTGCGATGATGATGTACCCACTCCTGGCCAATCTGGTTCTGATTGTTCACCTGGCGTTCGTGGTCTTCGTCCTATGCGGCGGGCTCCTTGTGCGGAGGTGGCGGTGGCTCGCGTGGCTGCATCTGCCGGCTGCCACGTGGGGCGCAACCGTCGAGTTCAGGGGGTGGGTGTGTCCATTGACTGTATTCGAGAACTGGTTGCGGGAGCAAGCAGGCGAAACCGGGTACCAATCGGGTTTTATCGCTGATTACTTGTTGCCGTTTCTGTATCCCTATGACCTTACTCGCGACTTTCAACTTTTCCTTGGCATGGTCGTGGTCGCGATCATTATCTCGATGTACGGTTGGTTGTGGCTTCGGTCTCAGTGACAGTCATGTCAGCCTGCGACAGGTGAACGACGGGGCATAGCCGTTCCTATGCCACGCAGTCATACCCCGACAAGTTTGGCGGCTGTCTCGGTCTCGAGTTGCCAGATGGCCTCCAGTACAATTACTCCCGGCAGCAGAACGAGGATTGGCGTCACACAACACAGGCCATCAGGCCGGAGCCGATCAATCCTGTCCATAGCAGTTGCTTACGCCGGTTCTCTTCCATCGCGTCCCTTCACGGGCAGCCGATCCCGGCAGCGATCAAACGATCAGCAGTGATCGATGCTCGCCGACAGCAGGGGCCACCAAGACACCATTCACCGCGACGGCGGGGGACAGCTGTGACCCAGCAGCGGGCCGTCTTCTCACGGCATTCATTCGTCGCATAGCCTTCCCGGAGAGCATGGACTTGCACCTCGCAACTGGGGCAGGCCAGGGATGAGACTAGTCTGACTGTGTCCTCACAGAGGGGCCAGGCGGCCGTAAACACATCAACACGGCGTTGAAGGGTTGTCCTTGTTTCCCTCGCTATCTTTCTACTCCAAACTCCGCAAAATCGGACAACGATCGGTCGGCTGCCAGGCCCGGCAGGTCCGAATCAGTTTCCACAGCGATCAGGCGAGCGCAGATCCCGCACTTTGGCTTCCACGTGCCTGAGCTTGGCTTCTGCCTTCCGCTGCACATGTCTGCACCGGGCCTTCGACCTGACCCGAAGAGCGAGGAGCCCCTCGCTCTAATGGAACGTGAAGCCCAACGCTTGGGCGTTCTTGATAAACCGAAGCCGTCGTTCCTATTCCTCCTCATAAACCCGATATCTCAGCGGTCGGCGCGTGGACGGGCTGAGGAGCTTGAGCCGTTCGTAGTACCGCACCGTCGGGACGTTACCGTCGACCGCTTTCGCGAGTTGCCCAATAGTCCATCCTGCCGTCATCTCTCCCCTCCCATGGGACCCATACACCTTGTACTATAGTATTGAGTCAGGGAGGCAAGAGCTTTTCCTCCTGACTCGCATTTCTGTAAGAATTCTCTTGAACAAGCGACTCATCTGCACCGCTTCGACGACGAAAGACTGGTGTGTCGTCACTGTAAGCCAGCTTACAGAAGCGTGCTTTCCCGATGTGTAACTTTACCGATCCCCGCTACTAATCCAAAAGAACCGGATTGACGTAGATCGGAAGGGTTGATACATAGACGCATGTCCATAGGTACCTTGAATGGTGAGGGCGCTATGCCAATAGATGAGATTACAAAAATGGTCAGCGATCGCTATGCTCGGGCTGCGTCAACGGGCGAGCAGATGTGTTGCCCAACCAGTTACGACTTTGCCGATCTCAAATCCTTTATCCCGGAAGAAGTCCTCAAGATTTCATATGGCTGCGGGACACCAGCCGGGTTAAAGACCGTCTCTCATGGGGAAACCGTGCTGGATATCGGTTCAGGTGGCGGCATCGATTGTTTCGAAGCCTCCCGGCTCGTCGGTTCTTCCGGACATGTCATTGGGATCGACATGACTGACACGATGCTGGCCATCGCCCGAAAAAATGCCCCCGTTGTGGCAGCCAATCTTGGATACACCGCCTCCAACGTCGAGTTTCGCAAAGGGATGGCGGACGCGATACCGGTGATCGACGGCGCCGTCGATCTGATCATCTCCAACTGTGTGATCAACCTGGCACCGGATAAACGGAAGGTCTTCAGGGAAATGTTTCGCGTCGCCAAACCGGGTGGACGATTTACGATCTCTGACATCGTGGCTGATCAGACCGTTCCGCAGTATTTGGTGCATGACGTTGAAAAGTGGGGCGACTGCCTCTCCGGGGCACTGACGCTCACCGACTATATCGCGGGGATGATGGGAGCCGGCTTCCTGGGCATTCATCTGCTCAAGTCCTCGCCCTGGCAGGTGATCGACGGCATTCACTTCATTTCCGTCACGTTAACGGGATATAAACTTCCCGCCGGCGCGCCTGTGTCGGCCGTTCGTTATGCCACGCTCCGCGGGCCATTCAGCCGAATAGTCGATGAACTGGGCACGACCTATCTCCGAGGCATTCCCCAGCCAATCACGCCGGACGCTGTGTGCCTGTTGAGCCAGGCTCCGTTGGTATCCCACTTTGTCCTCTCCTCCGGCCCGCTATGGCTGGATCGAGCCGATGACCGATGGACCGCGGTCTACCCGGCAGACGCTCCCTGCCTCTGGCGAGGACATTTCGCCATGCTTGCCGGACCCTTCGTCGAAGCCGCGGACGACGATCACCATGTGTATCGTAGAGGCGAACCGATAGAGATCTGTTCCAAGACACTAAAAGTATTGGAAGCCGACGGCTACGCTCCTTATTTCGCGATCATCAACCGCGCGGGTCAGAGCGCCAGCGGTGACGATGTCACCTGCTCTCCTGACGAGGAAGGCTGCTGCTGATGCTAGGTGACGATGAGTCATACAGGTGACCTCGGTGATCGCTTCCTAAACGGCCTCGGCATTGTAAAAAAGAGTCCTATGGCGCTGACCCTGCTTGGACGACAGAACCCCCTCGCCTCCCCAACGGAGCAGTTGAAGATGCTCGGGAGGACAACGAGCTACACCCCCTTCGAGACGCAGCTCGATCACATCGGCCTGCTCCCGCTTCGCGCTACCGGGATCACAGTCTTTCAGATCAATGTCGGAAAGCTCTGCAATCAGACCTGTCGGCATTGTCATGTCGATGCGGGGCCTGACCGGACCGAAAGCATGTCCAAAGAAACGGCGGAGCAGTGCATCCGGACTCTCGCTAAGACCGATATTCCGACAGTCGATATCACGGGTGGAGCACCGGAACTCAACCCCAACTTTCGCTGGCTGGTTGAACAGAGCCGGGCATTGGATCGCCATGTGATGGATCGATGTAACTTGTCTGTGTTGCTCCTCCCTTCCCAAGCGGACTTGGCAGAGTTCCTCGCCGGGCATCGTGTGGAAATCGTCGCTTCGCTGCCCTATTACCGCGCCAGCCAGACCGATGCGCAGCGGGGTGAAGGGGTCTTTGATAAATCCGTCGAGGCCCTTCAACTCTTGAATAAACTCGGGTATGGCCGTCCCGATGGCGGCCTCACCTTGAACTTGGTCTGCAATCCGGTAGGAGCCTTTCTCCCTCCCAAGCAAGAGGCGATCGAAGCGCAGTTTCGAAAAGAACTCCGGGCTTGCCATGGTGTCGAGTTCAACCAACTCTACACGATCACCAACATGCCGATCAGCCGATTTCTTGAGTTTCTCCTAGAGAGCGGCAACTACGAGCAGTATATGGAGCGATTGGCCAATGCCTTCAACCCCACTGCAGCGGCCGGCGTCATGTGCCGCTACACGATCTCGGTGAGTTGGGATGGTACCCTCTACGACTGCGACTTCAACCAGATGCTCGATCTGCCTGTGGACCATCGTGTGCCCGCCCATATCCGCGACTTTGATCCTGTTCAACTCAATCAGCGCCAGATCACGACGCGCAACCATTGCTATGGCTGCACTGCAGGGGCCGGTTCGTCTTGCGGTGGATCCATCACCTCCTAAGGATAACGATGGAAATCCCCCTGCTCGCCTTCGCTCTCGTATTCGCTCTCGCTTCCGCAAATGGAGCCAACGACGTCTCGAAAGCGATCGCGACCTTAGTTGGCAGCGGAGTCACCGATTATCGGTCGGCTATCGCCTGGGGGACTGTCTGGACAGTGATCGGCGCAGCTTTGGCTGCCTTTGTTGCAAGTGCGATGATTAAGACTTTCAGCCATGGCCTCGTCCAGACCGGCACGATCATCGAACCGGCCGTCACCTTGGGCGTCTTGACCGGGACGATGGCGTGGGTCCTCTTCGCCTCACGCACGGGTCTCCCTGTCTCAACGACTCATGCACTCACCGGGGCCATCGTCGGCACCGGCTTCGTCGCCTTCGCCGGAGAAGGATTGATCTGGTCCGCGATCGGGAAAAAGATTGCCCTTCCTTTGTTACTCAGTCCGTTCCTCGCCTTCGCCGTCTCTCTACTTATCCATCCAGCCATTCGCGCGCTCGCGAGGAAGTGGGAAGGGGCCTGCTTGTGCGTGATGCCTGCCTCGCGGGCGCTGGTGGCGATCGATCCTCGTAGGGGAACGAAGACCTTGTTTCAAGCCGCACACTTCGGCTCGCCGGTCATGGCAGTACCGTCGCAATGCGACCGCGCCGGCTTGCAGGGGCTGGTCGTGGGACTCGATACGATTCACTGGATCTCCAGCGGCCTCGGGGCGTTTGCCCGCGGCACGAACGACGCACCGAAGATCGTGGCGATGCTTCTGCTCGGCAGTGCGACCCCCGCATGGCCCAGCACCTCGTCCCAGCTTGCCGCCTTCGGAGGGGTCGCCCTGGCGATGGGACTGGGCAGTTACTTCGGAGGGCTTCGCGTAACTGAAGTGCTCGCCGAAAATGTCACGCGCATGGACCATGCGGAAGGATTATCTGCAAACCTGACCACGTCTTTACTTGTTCTGGTCTCGGGGACGCTCGGGCTACCCGTCTCGACGACCCACGTCAGCAGCTCAGCGATAATTGGAATCGGCCTTCTCAAAGGCTTGAACAGTGTGTGCTGGACGACGGTTCGCGACATGGTCCTGGCCTGGGTGGTGACGCTGCCAGCGTCGGCTCTCTTCGCTTGTATCGCTTATCTCATCCTCAGCAAAGTTCTCTAGCAGGATCTTTACCGTTGCTGGGAGAACAGTCACGATGGGATCGACCCTAATCTGTCGCTCTCTTATTGTTAGAGTAACGCTGGCAAGGTGGATCATGTCGGAACTGAAGTCGGGAATTCGCGAATCAATGAAGCGATCTCGTCGCGGACTCGCCGGAATGCTTGTCGGCGCTGTTCGGCGGACTCTGTGGCGGCTGCCGGATTATCGAAACTTCAATGGATGAGTCGAACTGCGCCGGGCCAACGAGGGCAACTCTCTTTGGCGCGATCGCACACCGTGATTACATAGTCGATGGGCTGCGTCGCATACTCTGCGGCGTGCTTGGATCGGTGATGTAAGATGTCGATCCCGACCTCAGCCATGCCTCGACCGATCCGGGGTTCAGGCAGGCTGGTTGCGTGCCCGCACTGCACACGTCATAACGATCGCCCGCCAGATACCGCAACCAACCTTCCGCCATTTGACTCCGAGCCGAGTTGCTGGTGCAGAGGAATACGACTCGCGGCTTCATGCGACCGCCTCGCGCGTGAACCAATGCCTGGTCCGATTGCGGATACCACAGACCGACAACATAACCGGCACTTCCACGAGTACGCCGACAACCGTTGCCAACGCCGCTCCGGATTCGGGACCGAACAGCGCAATGACCGTCGCCACCGCTAATTCGAAAAAGTTTTTGGCCCCGATCGCGCGCGCGGCGCCGCGATCGCATGGAGCACACGAAACCGACGCATGAGCCCATAGGCCAAAGCGGCATTCACATAGACCTGGAGCAGGATGGGCACCGCGATCAACACAACACGAACGGTCCTGCCCATGATGTTCTGGGCCTGGAAGGCCAAGATGAAGACCAATGTGAGGAGCAAGACCGCGATTGTGACCGGGGCAAATCGCGGTAACAGCACGTCTTTAACACACCGCTGACGCTGTTGCCGCAGGCGCCAGGCGCGAAGCCCCCAACCAATCGCCAACGGAATCACGATGAAGGCTAGGAGCCAATACAGCAAGACGCAAAGGGAACGGACAACGACGAGGCGCCGCTCACCAGTAAGCCGACAATCGGCACAAATAACACGAGCATGATCAAATTGTTTACGTACACCTGGACCAACGTATAGGCCGGATCCCCGTCCGTCAGATAGCTCCAGACAAACACCATCGCGGTGCAGGGGGCTGGGGCCAGGATGATCGCCCCTGTGATGTACTGATCGGATTCGGCCGACGTGATCCACGAGGCAAAAACGACGCGGAAGAACAGCTACGCGAAGAACGCCGTCGAAAACCGTTTGACCACCCAATTGACGAACAGCGTAATGACGAGTCCGGTACGATCATCGGCCAGATGGCACGGCGATCGGCAGATTGATATGGCTGTCTTGACCGAGCTCCGTCGTCCGCAATGTGGGACAAGGCCCGAGGCTACCTGCCGAGCACCACGCCCGCGACCATACAGAGCGCGACCTAGACTGTCGGAAAACGCTCAAAGGGATTAAATTACTTCTCGACTACTGGTGGAGCATCCATCAGCGAAATCTCCTTGGGCCTCCCGAATCACTTATCAAGAATCATTGATAAATAACCCCAAAAAGTTAACAGCGCGGACTTGGCCGAACCGTTTTCCTCACGGTCTTGAGTGATGCCACAAGATCCTCAAGCTCTTCGACGGCATCAGAATTGATTATGTAATAGATCCAGCGGCCTTCCGGACGATCGTGAACCAAACCTGCGTCCTTAAGTACTTTTAGGTGAAAAGAGAGACGTGACTGCCCGGTCTGAAGGGCATCGGTCAGTTCACACACGCAACGCTCACCCTCCTTGAGCCGATCGAGAATATTCAGCCGCGTCTCATCTGCAAGCGCGTGGCACAGTTCAGCAGTTTTGGCTCGATTTTTCCCCGACAGTGTAGACATCCCTTCTTATACATCAAGAATTCATGATGGATCAACTGGAGATTATCATGATTGCGTAAGCTTCTGCCAGTCTGCTAAGGTGACTTGCTAGAGATCCTCCGCAATTATCTTCGGACGAATACCTCACATGGTCTGGGACCCCAAAGATCCTTGGAGTAAGAAGAGCGACCCGCTTGAGGATGCCCTCAAACAGGCCCAATCGCAATTCAAAAATCTGATGCCCTCTTTCAAAAATCTGATGCCCTCAGGCGGTTTCAGAAACATAGCGTTGGCAGGGCTGCTCGTCTTTCTTGCCTGGCAGAGCGCGTTTATCGTCGCCCCGGATGAGGAGGGCGTCGTCAAGCGATTCGGCGCGCCTGTACGAACCGTAGGACCTGGCCCTCACGGGAAAATCCCCCTTGTCGAAACCGTCCTGCAGCCGAAAGTCCAAAAACTCCACCGTATCGAGGTAGGCTTCCGTACAGATCGGCAAGGCCGCCAGCAAATGCTGGCGCAAGAAGCCCTGATGCTCACCGGCGACATGAACATCCTGGCCATCGAATTCATCGTGCAATACAAGATTAAAGAGTCTGCGAACTATCTCTTTAACGTCGCAGAAATCCATGAGACGATCGGCAAAGCTGCTGAGGCCTCAATGCGGGAAGTGGTCGGCAAGAGCAAAATCGACGAGGCGTTGACGACCGGCAAAGCCCAGATCCAGCAGGATGCCCTGGTACTCCTCCAATCCCTTCTCGACCAGTATCAGGGCGGCGTCCAGGTCGCAGCCATCCAACTCCAGGACGTCGATCCTCCCGAGGCCGTGGCGGCTGCATTCAAGGATGTGACGAATGCGAAGGAAGATCGAGAGAAACTGATCAACCAGTCTCAGAGCTATCGCAATGACATTCTCCCCAAAGCCCAAGGCGAAGCCGCTCAGGTGGTGAACCAGGCCCTGGGCTACGCCCAGGCGCGACTGAATCGCGCCCAAGGTGAGACCAACCGGTTTGTGGCGACCCTGAAAGAATACAATCAAGCCAAAGACATCATCAGTAAGCGGATCTATATCGAAACAATGGAAGAGATCCTGCCGAACATCGAGAAAGTCATCATTGATGGCAAGGTCGGCGATCGTGTGCTTCCGTACCTTCCGCTCGAGCGCCTCAAAGCCAGGACCGGCACCGCCCCTGAGGACCAGAAACCATGACCAAGCAGGGGTTTATCATTGCACTGCTGGTGGTCGTCATCGGGTTGTTTCTCCTGGGAGCCTCACCGCTCTTCATACTGGACATCACCCAGAATGCGATCGTGGTCCAACTCGGGAAGCCAGTTCGCAATCTCACGGAGCCGGGGCTCTATGTGAAAGTGCCGTTTATTCAGGAGGTCACCTACTTCGATAAGCGCCTGCTCGACTACGACTCAGATCCCCAAGATGTGATCACGCAAGATAAGAAGACCCTCCTTCTGGACAACTACGCCAAGTGGCGGATTGTCGACCCACTCAAGGTCTTTCAGAACTTTCAAACCCAACGGGGAGCGCTGCAACGACTGCACGACATTATCTATTCTGAACTCCGGGTCGAACTCGGGCGCCATGACCTTCTAGAAATCGTCGCGACAGGCCGTGCCGATCTCATGAAAATCGTGACCCGGCGGTCGAATGAGAAAGCCTCCGCGTATGGGATCGAGATTCAGGACGTGAGAATCAAACGCGCCGACCTTCCTGAGCAGAATGAGAAGGCCGTGTTCGCACGGATGCAAGCTGAGCGGGAACGCCAGGCGAAACAGTACCGTGCGGAAGGCGCTGAGGAAGCACAAAAAATCCGTTCAGAGGCGGAAAAGGATCGCGAGATTATTCTGGCTCAGGCGTACAAGGAATCGGAGGAACTTCGTGGCGCGGGGGATGCAAAGGCCTTTAAGGTCTATGCTGACGCCTACCGGCAGGATCCTCATTTTTTTGAATTTACTCGCTCGATGGAAGCCTACAAGAAAACCTTCAAAGACAAGTCCACCCTGGTGATGAGTCCAGACTCAGAATTCTTCCGCTTTCTTAAGCAGCACTAGCCTTCATGACAGCCCCACAATCTCGCCCGTGCCTGGATCGATTCCAATGCGTTCCCCTACTGGCTTCTTAGGCAACCCCGGCATGAGTTGAATGCCTGAACAGACTGCCGTGAGAAACCCAGCCCCTGCGAGCATTCGCACCTCCTTGATCGGCAACGTAAACCCGGATGGGCGCCCTATCATCGCCGGATCGTGCGACAGTGATAACGGCGTCTTGGCCATGCAGATGGGCAGCCGATCAAGTCCGAGCTGCTGCGCCACCTCGATGTCTTGTTCGGCTTCTGCGTCGAACGACACGGCCGAGGCCCCATACATTTGCGTGGCAATGGTCTGGACTTTCTTCTTGATCGGCCAGGCGACGTCATATAAATGCCTGAACGCAGACGGTTCCTCTGTGGCTCTGACCACTGCCTTCGCTAACTCTTCAGCCCCTTTGCCGCCATCGGCCCAATGGGTTGAGACCGCGGCATCCACCGCCCCAACCTCTCGGGACCGCTCTCGAACCCATTCCAGCTCAGCCACCGGATCATCGATGAATGCATTGACCGCCACCACCACGGGCACCCCATGGGCTTTCACGTTCGCAATGTGCTGCTCCAAGTTCGCAAAACCTTTTACCAATGCCTCCTGATTAGGCCCGGTAAGCCCTGCCGGAAGCGGGGCTCCAACCTTGACCGCTCCTCCGCCACCGTGAAGCTTGAGTGCGCGAAGCGTAGCTACCACCACGGCCGCTGCTGGCTTGAATCCTGAGAGGCGACACTTGATGTTGAAAAATTTCTCCGCCCCGAGATCACTCCCGAATCCAGCCTCCGTAACGACATAGTCTGCACAACGCAATGCGATGGCATCGGAAAGAATCGAACAATTCCCGTGGGCGATATTACCGAACGGACCAGTATGCACGAACGCCGCGGTTCCCTCCAGCGTCTGAACCAAGTTCGGCAACAACGCTTCTCTAAGCAAGACTGCCATGGACCCGGCACATCCAAACGCTTCAGCCCGCACTGGCTTACCATCCGTCGTAAACCCAACGACGATCTGCCCGAGCCTGTGTCGCAGGTCGGCTTGACTCGATGCCAAAGCGAGCATCGCCATGACTTCGGAAGCTTCCGTGATCACAAACTGGCCCGTGCGACCCGCAGTTCCTTCTCCCAGCGAGATCTGCCGTAACGCCCGATCACTGACTCCCAACGTCCGCGGCCAGGTGATCCGATTGGGGTCCACCTGAAGCGGATTCCCATGAAACAGGTGATTATCAACAAATGCTGACAAGAGATTGTGGCTGGCAGATACCGCGTGGGCGTCGCCGGTCAGATGGAGGTTGATCTCTTCCATCGGAAGGACTTGTGCCCACCCTCCCCCTGTTCCTCCTCCTTTGATTCCAAACACCGGCCCCAACGAAGGCTGCCGAAGCGTGACGGCCGTTCGATGGCCGAGGCGGGAAAGGCCCATAGCAAGCCCAATGGATGTTGTCGTCTTGCCTTCCCCGAGCGGTGTCGGATTGATGGCAGTCACGAGCACATACCTGCCGAGTGGTGCAGCATGAAGCCGCTCAAGTACGTCAAGCGAAACCTTCGCCTTCAGCCTTCCGTACGGAAGTAGCTCGCCTTCCTGGATGCCAAGCTGATTAGCGACATCCTGAATTGGACGCGCCTTTACTGATCGGTTGATCTCAATATCTGTCATAGGTCGAGTAACGGCCTTATCTCTACCGCCTTAGTGGCGCGGCAGTATAGCATAGGAGTTGAGTCGATTCGGTGGGCGTTGTTGGATCGGAGGGGTGAGTTCAGTGTGGCCTTGTCATGGACCGAGTCGGTTGATGACAGGCCGGTGAGGGAAGCGGGAAGCCTAACGAGCTATTCGAGGATGTACTTTACCGGGTCTAGCGCCTGGCCATGAAGCTTGACCATATAGTGCAAGTGGGGCCCCGTGGCTAGTCCGCTGCTACCGACTAAGCCAACGACTTCTCCACGCTTCACGCGCTGCCCTTCTTTGACTAATGCCTTAGCTAGGTGGCCATAGAGAGTTTCAATACCGAATCCATGGTCGATTTTCACGAGATTTCCTAGCTTAGGGTCGAAGCCGATTGTTGTGACTCGCCCTTGAGCTGGAGCCTGAACTGGTGCATTGGCGGCAGCTCCAATATCCAGCCCATCATGCCAAGCGGGCTTTTCTGTGAATGGGGAGACCCTTGGCCCGAACCCAGAGGTCACCCACCCCTTCACCGGCCAAATGGAAGGGGTTGCTGCCCATCGAGAGGATTTGTGTTCGGCAGCCAAGGACAATTCTTGAAGCGACTGTTCCTGGATCGCAGCTTCTTTCGACAGCCAATCTATACCATCCTTGATTGAGGTGATCATTTCTTGCTCGGTGAGACCATTCGAACCGGCAGATGGGCTGGTTTGGCCAGCTAGAGCACTCTGACTAGTTTCCACTGAACTGAGGTGCTGAGCTCCAGCGTCACTCTTGGGGGTATTCTCAGAGGTAGGAAGAGCATTGCCATCGGGAAGGGGAGCATCCACACCACCTCGACCATTAGTCATATCCCCCGTTTTCGAGGTCTCGATTCCCAACATGACACGAAGTCGCTGATTGACCTCCTTCATGCTCATTAAACGCTTCTTCAAATCGTCGACGGCGCTAGAAAAGGCTCCTGTCTGTTCCCGCGCACTCATGGCTTCCGCACGGAACGCTGAGAGTTCCCAGACTTCACCGGTTCTAATCACATAGTGCGAAATGACAAGAATGTCGGCTAGGACTAAAATAGCTCCGACAATCAATAGCCTACTAACAAGTTTGCGAGGGAAACTAAACCGCAGTGGCTTGGCTGATGACCCACGAAAGATTACTACGGTATAGGCATCGCTGTTTTCTGCGCCGTTCACTTGTCCCATGACCTTAACCCCCTGCTGAATGCGCGCCCCCGCTTCCTACATGGTCCGTGGCGAGTGTACCAATCCAGGTCGCTTCAGTCAACCCCTCACTTTGGTGATGAAAAAACCCCTTCAATAACAATTAGCTGTGGGTCTCACTCCACACCCACCCAATGTATCGATTCAGGCCTTCCTTAACCGGCAACGCAATGATTTCAGGAGTCTCATATGTATGCATCGCCTTAATCGCTTTTTCGAGTGCACGATACCGAGGTTTGGTGGATTTCAATATGAGGAGAACTTCTTGTTCTTTGACAACTTTTCCCTTCCAACGATATATCGATTGAATCCCTGAGATGATATTCGCACAGGCAGCCAACTTCGCATTCACCATTCCTTCGCCAATCCTCATCGCTTCTTCCTGATTTACCGCCGTAACCAAGATAACAAGAACCTGTCCTGCTGATTTCTTCATAAGGGGCGCAACCATTGTAAGACACCCTTTCCGCCCTGCAATGCCCCCTGCCATTTTCTCTTGAGATAAAGCAATTTCTGGACCTACTATGTAGTATGGAAACCCATTATTATCACAATTTATTAATATCTTATGATCTTACGCTTATCAATCTAACCCCCGCAGTTCTCTTCAATACCTAAATTGAGTTGTTATAACCACATAAAGACAAGATGTTGACAAAAATGTACATTTTTCGTCTCCCTCTTCTCTCAAGATAATAAGATGCGACCTCATCAGTTGACTTCTCTCTATGTCACAAAAAGCCAGACCGAGGGAGCCATCAGGCTCATTGACAGGGTTTTAACTCCTCACATATGATGTCAGCAAGCAAGGAGGTCGCTCAATGGGCTTTACCATTTCCCCGAAAGAACTGAAAGCAAGCCTTGCTAAAGGTGACAACAAATTAGTACTGGTTGATGTGAGGGAGGAATGGGAATATTCCCTTGCGAAACTGGACGGCTCAATCCTCATTCCCCTCGGAACACTCCCTCAATCGCTCGCTCGGTTGAACCGCGACTCGGAGATCATTGCCATTTGCCACCATGGCATGAGAAGCGCCGATGCAACGAATTTCCTGATTCAACAAGGATTCCCGAATGTAAAGAATCTGGTGGGGGGAATCGACGCCTGGTCGGTCCAGGTGGATGGAACCGTCCCTCGATATTAGCCCAGCCCCACCAAGGCCCGTGGCACACGTGCTCGCCCCCTCTGCCTGAACGGCACAGTCGATTCTAGCTCATGCTCTCGCGGAAATAATCGACGGTGCGCTTGAGCCCTTCATTGAGTTCGGTTTTTGGCTCCCAGGACAATTCTTGACGTAGCTTGCCCGAGTCAATCACGCTCCGTATCTGTTCGCCATTTTTGGCTGGCCCATGAACTTCCTTGCATGCCGAATTCGTGTGGATGATTAAAATCCTGAGCAAATCGTTGATTGAGGTTTCTTCCCCCGTGCCAACATTGTACGTCCCTTGTGTTTCTGCACCCATCACCGCAAGGTTTGCCTCAACGACATCTTCGACATAGACGAAGTCTCGCGTTTGCCGTCCATTCCCATTGACGATCGCTTGCTCGTTATTCAGCAGCTTTTGAATAAAGATCGCGACTACTCCGGCCTCTCCATCAGGATCCTGACGTGGACCATAGACATTGGCATAGCGCAGGCTCACTATTTGAAGTCCGTTCACTCGTTGATAGTAGGATAGATACTGCTCCCCGCACAGCTTGCTGATGCCGTATGGTGAGAGAGGTCTCGTGACATGGGACTCGGGGGCAGGATAGATTTCCTGCTCGCCGTAGATGGCCCCACCGGAAGAAGAGAACACCACCTTCCGCACACCATGCCTGACCGCTTGCTGCAGCACGTTCAGCATCCCAAGGACATTCACCTGGGCATCGAAGACGACATCTTCGACATAGACGAAGTCTCGCGTTTGCCGTCCATTCCCATTGACGATCGCTTGCTCGTTATTCAGCAGCTTTTGAATAAAGATCGCGACTACTCCGGCCTCTCCATCAGGATCCTGACGTGGACCATAGACATTGGCATAGCGCAGGCTCACTATTTGAAGTCCGTTCACTCGTTGATAGTAGGATAGATACTGCTCCCCGCACAGCTTGCTGATGCCGTATGGTGAGAGAGGTCTCGTGACATGGGACTCGGGGGCAGGATAGATTTCCTGCTCGCCGTAGATGGCCCCACCGGAAGAAGAGAACACCACCTTCCGCACACCATGCCTGAC
>VBOL01000105.1 GCA_005887945.1 Nitrospirota bacterium | reverse complement strand
TCTCCGTGAAAATCGACAAGCATTTTGCGCTTTGCCGCCTCGCGGCTGATTTTGTGATAGTAGTCGATCAGAAGTTGGTCACTGCGCTGCATGAAGTCGACCTTGATTCCCTTGACGCCCCATTTCGCGAACTGATTGAGTGCCGTCTCGAGCTGATCGTCGAGCGTCTTCCAAATAACCCAAAGAATGATTCCGACATTCTTTTGTTTGGCATAAGCAATGAGCTCTTCCATGTTGATTTCCGGTACGACTTCGAGCAAATTCCCGAGTTTGTACCAGCCTTCATCGAGGATGATGTATTCGATGCCATACTTCGCAGCGAAATCGATGTAGTACTTGTAAGTCTGCGTGTTGATCCCGGCTTTGAAGTCGACATCGTAAACGTTGTGGGCATTCCACCAGTCCCACGCGACCTTGCCCGGCTTGATCCAGGATGTGTCTTGGAGTTGCGACGGTTTCTCGAGCAGCCAGACAATCTGATTTGTCAGCAGGTCTCCGTCCTTCTCTACAATTCCGAACACGCGCCAAGGGAAGGTACGCGCGCCGTGCGTAACGGCAATGTAGTCTGCGCTCTCAACGACCTTGTAATCGCGATCCCGTTCCAATTTTTCCTTCAAAGGGTACGGGGGAAAAGTTGCGGAAAGCCCATTTCCCCCGGTGCCGCGCAGCCACATGCCTGGGTATTCTTCTACGTCCGATTCCGCGATGGCGACCTTAGCTCCTTCTCCCGCATCCACAACGGCAGGCAGAGTCGCGATGAACACTGGAGCGATCTCCGACAAATGTTGCGGAACATATCTTCGTTCGTTGTGTGAGAAGAAGCTGTCTTCCTGTGGATAGTACGCGATGAAGTTCCTGGGGAAGTTCAGTTTCACCTCTTCGCCGTAGACCTTCACCTGCTCTTGGGGAAACGATGTTTCCCAACGATATGCGGCACCTTCGTTGTAGGCGCGAAAGACCAGTGCATACCCCCCTTCCAGCTCGAGGCGTAGCTCGTTGTAGTAGTCACGAATCTTCGCGAATTTCTGACGAATCGGAGGCTCAACGACTTGGTCGTACGTGCGTTTTTTTGCGCTGACAACCTTCGGCTCGTGCGCCAGCGTTTTGTGGTCGACATCGAAGGAGAGAGTGCAATCCTCCAGCAATGCCCTGCCTTTCAGCAGCACGTCGTAGCGGATGGCTTTGATTGTGCGAATCCTTACTTCAATCCTGTCGTCAGGTGAGCGAAGGTCGTAACTCGATTGAGCTGCCGCGTCGCCAACAAGCCAGAGCATAGATAGCAACAGGAGTAAGGCCTTCCAAAATTCGTTGTTCATGAAATGATCCCTCTCATGTTTTTCTTGCGCTGTACTTTGATCTTGTGGCTGACTCGTGCTCGCTGGCCCACTCAAGACACGGATATGTGACCGCCCAAGGTGAGGATCAACATTGACCGAGCAAGTTGACACGCCCTGGCGCCTGGTATACAGCCGGGGTCGCGCCAAATCGCGAAGGGAACCGATCAATGATCCTCGACAATCGCGTCATTGGGTTCCGCAAATCGGCCTTCACAAAGCTGGGAGCGTACACGAGCGTACAAATTGCCGCAACTCCGCGTCTAAAGTATAGAATTCGTGCGCCAACTTATGGATGAGATTCTTTGACAGAACGATTATCCACGCGCTCCAGGGCCACACTCGGGAATTTGACAAAGCGCGGTGCGTGATGACCATCCCCAATCGACGCTTGTTGCTCAAACACTTCAACTTCTCCAGGGGTATACGATCTGAATAAGCTTCGCCACTTTGAGCAGCACGGTTGCGCGTGACCATTGCGGGGGATAGAATATCCCGAAATCTGGAAACGAGGCGTGACTCTCGGTGCAGACAAGAGAATTTGGTTTCACTGATGTCTTGCTCGCACACTTTGCGGTCCTCATCTGAAACAATCTACAATCGATATCGTGTGGCCCTGCTCGTGCTGGCTGCCGCGCTCGTCAGCTTGTCAAGCACGGCGGCGTTCTCGCAGGGCTCTTCTCCAAAGCAGCAGGACACAACCTCGGTTAAGGGTACCGTTCGGAACTCGGCTGGTGAGCCTGTTGCCGGTGCGTCCGTGCTTCTTCGGGAGAAGGGCCATCCGGAACCGATCGAGACGAAAACTAATGCGGACGGGACTTTCGTCTTTCCGGCCCTCTCCGCCGGCACTTATATCGTGAGTGCGGAGAAATCAGGATCGCGGAACGCTGGCACAAACCTCCTGGTATTGTCGCCGGGAGAGAAGAAGGAGATCAATTTGGTCCTGGAAACTTTGGACGGGGCGCGTTTAGCCTCTTCCGGCGCATCCCAATCTTCTCTTTCCTCGACCGCAGCGATGGAATTCAAGGACGAACCCAATTTCACGGTAGCAGGGGTCACCGACTGGACCAATGTCGGCCTGCACGCGTCGGACACTACGTCGCGAACCAGCGACGCACTTGCCCAGGAGACTCGTGCGCTCAAATCCAGCGGGTCGGAGGAAGACTTGGCCGGTCTTCCCGAAGCAGGGACGACGAGCCGCGAAACGCGTGAGTCTGAAAATAGGCTGCGCGCAGCCCTGGTTGAGGCACCCAGAAGCTTCGAGGCGAATCGACAGCTCGGCGAATTGTACTTCCTCTCCAAAAGATACGGGGAAGCCATCCCGCTGCTGGAGGCCGCCAACAGACTCAACCCTGGAAACCGGGCCAACGGAATCAATCTGGCGCTGGCTTACAGGGCCAGCGGCGACTTTGCCCGGGCTCGCGAGCAAGTCGGCAAAATGCCTACGAACGCGGACAAGGCAGAGGGGCATCGTTTGTTAGGCGATCTCGACGAGCGATTGGGCGATCCTCTGGGAGCCGTCCGCGAATACGAACAAGCCGCTCGCCTTGACCCGAGCGAACGGAATTACTTCGAATGGGGTACGGAACTGCTCCTCCACAATACCGCCCTGCCGGCTGCGGAAGTTTTTACCAAGGGGTCCGGTGCTCATCCGAATTCAGCGAGGATGTTGGCCGGGCTCGGGGCGGCTCTTTACGCCAGCGGCTCCTACGACGAGGCGGCACGCCGACTCTGCGATGCCTCCGACTTGAGGCCGGCTGACCCGGCTCCCTATCTCTTCCTTGGCAAAATGGAAAAGGTAGCGGCCGCGCCGTTCCCGTGCGGCGAGCAGAAGCTGGCGCGGTTTGTGCTTGACCAGCCCGGGAATGCACTCGCCAATTATTATTACGCGCTGACCCTTTGGAAACGAGCGAGAGGATCCGGGAATTCGGGGGGCTTGCAGCAAGCCGAGGCCCTGCTCGAAAAAGCTGTGACAATCGATCCCGAGCTTGGCGAAGCTTACCTGCAACTCGGGATTTTGTATTCCGAGCGGGGCGATTTCGGGCAGGCCATTCGGGCTTACAAGAAGGCGATTGAAGTAAGCCCGCACCTCGGTGAAGCCCATTACCGGCTGAGTTTGACCTACAAACGAATTGGCGAAGAAGCGAAGGCCTATCAAGAATCTCAAGCGTATGAGCAGCTCAAGAAAACAGAGGCCGCCGCCATCGAACGTCAGCGGCGGGCACTTCGGCAATTCTTGATCATTCTAAAAGATCAGCCGACCGTCTCCCCGCCCCATTGAAAAGCCAGCCGGCGCGCCCCCATCCGCCCCCCAGGAAAGCCTGCGTTCGGCAGAGGTCCTATTTCGTTTTAGGTCTAACTGTCTCGACGATCCCGCTGCCTTCACGGATGATGAGGATCTGGTTGGCCTTCACTTGTGTGAACCGTTCGATCTTCTGTGTGGTCGGCCACTTGACTTCGATCAGATCTACCGTTTGAGCTCTTCCCAGGCCGAAGTGGAGGCGCAGATCGCTCTGCGACATTACGCTCGAGCCGCTATGAACCTCATCGATCTGGGCATGGTTGCCCGCCACCACGCGCACGCGAGCCCCGATGGCAGTGCGATTGCAACGTGTCCCGATCGGCTTGATTTTGATCCAATTCTGTAAGTTACCGCCGTCGTTGCGAAGAAGTGATGGTAAGTCGTTCATATTTAGGATTAGCGCGTCAATGTCGCCATCATTGTCATAGTCCCCAAGCGCGGCGCCGCGACTGGAGAAACGCTCGCTGATGCCGGGTCCCATTTCGGACGAAACGTCTTTGAATTGGCCTTTGCCCAGGTTCTTATACACAAGGCGGGGGTTCTTGAACGTCTGTCCAAGATTGTGGCCATCAATCTCCGGGTAAACGTGCCCATTGATCTGCAGGATGTCCGGCCAGCCGTCGTTGTCGTAATCGATGAATCCGCATCCCCATCCGACATACTGATTATTGATTCCTACCCCAGACGCAAACGTGACATCACTGAATGTGCCGTCTGCGTTGTTGTGATAGAGGTTGCATGTGTCGTCCGCGAAGTTCGTCTTGAAAATGTCAAGCCAGCCGTCGCAGTCATAGTCGGCCACGGCCAAGCCCATGCCTGCCTGCTCATGGCCGTTCTCGCTGTAGGCGCAGCCGGCGATGACGGCGACATCCGTGAACGTGCCGTCGTGGTTGTTGTGAAACAGGATGCTCGGCTGTGAGTCCACGGCCACATAGATGTCCGGCCAGCCGTCGTTATCGAAGTCATACGAGACCGCGGTGATGGAATAACGCGGGCCGGGCTTCAGGATGCCCGACTTC
>VBOL01000104.1 GCA_005887945.1 Nitrospirota bacterium | reverse complement strand
GCGGAGCGGGGACAGGCGGATCTGCACGTCTCTGCCGGTCATGTAGGCGGCAAGGGCCTCTCTACCATCTCCCTGGCCGGGACGATCAGCACTGCTCAGCGACAGATATTGGCGATCGACGATCCCTCTGCTTCGCAGGTCGCACTACAATTGGATGGCACACTCGAAGCGGCCAATTTGAATGTACATGAGGTGGCGGATTTCTTCGGGCCGCGTCCGGTTCCGCAGCAGTTGCAGGGCGCCGTCAATGTGCACAGTCATGTTCGGGCTGTGCCTGGTGTCGCGGGCTATGATGTGGTCTTGTCCGATTTGTCCGCGAATCTCGAACAGCTGAGGCTCACAGGCCAAGCGAGCCTCTCCGGTCTGCTGACGCCTCAGCCCACGTTTGCGTTCACCTTTGCGGCATCCCCGATCCGATTGAGCCAGTTGCTCACGACCGTGCCGGCGGAGTGGGTGCATCCGCGGCTGCCGGCGATCATTCAGGACCGGGAGATCGACGGGATGTTGGAGGTGGTCTCGGCGACCGTTACGGGATCGTCGGTGGCGGGGCCGCAGCTGTCGTTGACGGGGGAATTTCGCGTGAAACAGGGGCAAGCCTTGATCGGAGGCAGTCATGTCCCTGCCAAGGATTTGGCCGCGGTGGTGTCGGTCGAAGCCGGCCGTCTCAGGGTGTCGAATCTGAGCGGACTCTATGGCACGATCCACATGAAGGAGAGCAAGGCGCTCATCTCATTTTTGGAGGCGGGGCCCTGGCTTGAAATGGACATTACCGGGGAGATGACCGCCGCAGATCTGTTGCAGTTTCTCGCGAAGACCGTCAAGTCGGAACAGCTGTCGCGTGCGTTGGCCGCATCGCGTGAGGTCGAAGGTAATGCCTCTCCCACGTTTCGTATGGTCGGCCAGCTCAATGAGCCGGGTGGTGTCACTTTTGCCGGGGGAGAGATTACCGTTCAGCGTGTCAGTCTGACCAATCCGTCGTTGCCGGAGCGGCTCACAGCGCTGCAGGGTCGGTTCGTGCTGTCGGATGGCGGGACTCAGTTCGATCAGGTGACGGGACATTTTGGCGATCTGGCCTTGCAGATCAGTGGGGGCATCACGGGGGGCAGTGGCAGCACCTTTCAGGATTTCCTGATTCGAGTCAAGGGCGATGCGGACCATATGGCCAAGTTGCTGCCCTCGAAAGCTATTCCAGCCGGGATGATCGATGGCTTGGCCAACGGCGCCGTGGTGTTGACTGGGCCGACCGTGTCGCCGCACATACGGGGTGAGGTCGTCCTGACCGAATCGAAAGTGACGCTTCCCGGTTTGGTCGAAAAGCCGATCGGTGCCCAGGCGACGGTGGAATTCGAGGGCATGATTCCACAGGCCTCAGGGGTCTTGCTTGATCGGATCGAGCTCAGCGTGCCGCCGATCCAACTGCCGGTCAAAGGCAAGATCCAACTAGGTGAACGATTCTCCATCGACGCGGCACTTTCGACCGGCACGCTGTCATTGTCCCGCGTGCCGGAATGGATTGCGAAGGGAGGGTTTGAGGCGGGGAACATCGAATTGTCGCTTGACATGAAGGGGAAGGGTCTCGATTGGAAAACCTGGAGGACCACCGGGTGGCTCGCGTTGACCAACGGTCTGATGAATGTCAAGGGGGCCGAGGGACCCATCCAGGATTTGTATCTGCGGGTCCACTTCGTGAAGAACGGCGTGGAGATCAAACGGTTGTCGTTTCGTCTGCTCGACAGCGACGTCGCGCTGGAAGGGACAATCGGCAACTGGACGGCGAAACCTACGATTACCGCCAAGATCGAGGCCAATCAGATGGATCTCGACCTCCTCATTCCGAAAGGCCAACGGTCGCCGATCCGAGAATTTCTGGAAACCCTTGCAGCCACCAGCAAGGTCCAGGCAACCGCGTCGATGGCGCACGGTCACTACAAACATCTCAAATTTGGGAGCCTCTCCGCCCGCATCATGATTCAAGACGGCGTGCTCGATCTGGATCGTGTGTTCGGCCAATCGACCAACGGAGAAGTCGCCGGCCGTATCGTGGTGCAACTGCCGCGCAAGGAGCCAGCCGACGCTGAGCTCTCGGTTCGGGCGACAGGCTTGTCGGTGGAAGACCTGTTGAAGCTGGCGGGGGGGGGGAAAGGAGGAGGAATCACAGGTGAAGCTCGAGTGACGGGGACGATCCGCGGTAATGGGAAGAATCCCCACGGGCTGTATCCCACTTTGAACGGTAAGGTGGATGTCCTGCTTGAAAACGGACGCATCTTCAAATCGGAAGAACGGGCGGTCTGGAAAATCATCAGCATTTTGAATCTCCCGGCCGTGCTCCAAGGGAAGGTGGATTTGGAGAAAGAGGGGTTGCCCTATAACAAGATATCGGCGAAGGTTCTCGCGCGGAACGGGCTCTTCGAGACCGAAAACCTGATCATCGATAGCCCGATCGTCAAGATTACCGCTGCCGGCAGCTATGATCTGACGACGGATCAAATCGACATGGTCTGGGCCGTCAGCCCGTTCGGGTCCTATTCGCGATTCCTTAAAACGATTCCACTCTTCGGAAGGCTCTTTGCCGGCGATCGCAAAGGCGTTGCCACTGCGCTGTTCTCCGTCAAAGGGTCAATCGAGGATCCGGAGGTGACGTACCTGCCGATGAAGTCGTTCGCCACAGGCGTGACTGGCCTGGCGCAACTTGCCTTCGACATTTTGAAGAACACGGTCATGCTGCCGGTCGATCTGATGACACCTGATGAGGAGAAAGCTGCCGACAAGGACACCATACCCACACCTGAACCGGTTCCATCCGCGCCTTGACCGACCTTTCCCCCCGTGCTAGATTTCGACCTGCATTCACTATGGCATCATCCGCTCCGCACTCTCAACGTGCCACGGTCATCATCGCTGCCAGCGAGACCGACGCCAATTTATATTACGCGACGAAGTTTATTGCGCCGGACCCCTTTATTTATTTGGAAATGAAAGGGGAACGGATTCTGGTGATGAGCGATCTCGAAATGGATCGGGCGAAGAGCCAATCGTCTGTCGATCGGGTGCTCTCGTACTCGGAGGTCGAAAGGCGAGCCAGGACGCAAGGCATCGCTGAGCCAGGCACGGTTGAGGTCGTCCATATTCTCTTGAGAGAAGCCGGCATCACACAGATCCTGGTCCCTGCGAATTTTCCATTCGGCCATGCCGTCAAGTTCCATTCCTTGGGGTATCAACTGCATCCGAAACGGGACCCGTTCTACGAACAGCGTGTGGTGAAGACCGCCGAAGAAGTACACTACATCGAAGCAGCCCAGCGTGCGACCGAACAGGCGGTCGCGGCCGCCCATGACATGCTGCGTCAGGCCTCAATCAACAAGGATCAGCTGTGGTTCGACGGGGTGCCGCTGACGTCTGAGCGAGTGAAGAAACTGATCAATGTGACATTGATGGAGTGCGACTGTGTCGCCCAGCATACCATCGTCGCCGGTGGGGAGCAGGCCTGCGATCCGCACAACGAAGGCAGTGGGCCGTTGCCGGCTCACCGTAGCATTATCTTCGATGTGTTTCCTCGTTCGGCCACCAACCGGTATTTTGCCGACATGTCCAGGACCGTGGTATGTGGGACTCCGAGTCCCGAGCTGAAGCGGCTCTATCAGACGGTCCTGGATGCACAGGAAGAGGCCATCACGAAAGTCAAAGACGGGGCGGACGGGAAGAGGATTCATCAAGGCATCTGCATCAGGTTCGAAAAGGCCGGATATAAGACCGGCCTCGTCAACGGGCGTATGCAGGGCTACTTTCACGGGACCGGCCACGGGGTCGGACTCGACATCCATGAAATGCCGCGCATCAGTCGCACCGGGTCACTGCTCCGAGAAGGCCACGTCGTCACCGTCGAGCCCGGCCTGTACTATCCTGGTCTTGGGGCCGTCCGCATCGAGGACATGGTGCTCGTCACGAAAGACGGGTGCCGCAATCTGACGAACTCTCCCAAGACGTTCAAGTTGGACTGAACAGGACGTCATGGGTGAGACGCAAGGGGCAGAAGGCTTCCGTACGTTTCACGCCTCACGTCTTCTATGCGCCTGACCTTCACAATCCAACGATTCAATCCCGAAGTCGATTCCATAGCCCATCCTCAAGAGATCCGGCTAGACGTCGGCCGCGGGATGACCGTCCTCGATGTGCTCATTCGGATCAAGCAGGAGTGCGACGGGAGTCTGGCACTCCGCTATTCCTGCCGCTCCGCCATCTGCGGGTCTTGTGCGATGACGATCAACGGCAGCGAGAAGCTGGCGTGCCGCACCTCCCTCCGCAAAGAACTTGAACGGCACGGGCACATCACGGTCGCGCCGCTCCGCAACATGCCTGTGATCAAGGACCTGGTCGTGGATATGGGGTCGTTCTGGGAGAAGATCCACGACGTACATCCCTGGCTCGTGTCGGCGTCTCGGCCTGCGCGTGAGGGCATGGCTGCTCAGACGCAGGCGTGGGACCAGGCCAATCTGCAATTTCACAATGTGGATGCCTGCATCATGTGCGGCGCCTGCGTCGCGGCTTGTACCGTGCATGAAGTCTCGAAGGGGTTTGCCGGCCCGGCAGCCTTGGCGAAGGCCGATCGCTTCCTCTCCGACCCACGCGAGTCCGCTTCGGCAACGCGGGCCAGGCTTTCGGCGCTCCAAGACGAGCATGGGATCTGGGACTGTACGCGCTGCAATTTCTGCGTGGAGGTCTGCCCGAAAGATGTCAAACCCATGGAGGCGATCATCCGGTTGCGTCGGGCCTCGCTCGAACATGGGTTGACGACGACCGGCGGCGCGCGTCATCTCCTTGGCTTTACCGATCTAGTCGAACAGCAAGGGCGTTTGAACGAAGCGATCATGCCGCTGAAAGTGGTCGGGTTCGCACCGCGTGGCTTGCTACGCATCCTGCCTCTGGGTATCAAGATGTTATTCAAAGGGAAAATTCCCAATCCCTTCGGACATGCGCTCCCTGGGCTCAGCCACGTCCAGGCCCTCATACGACGAGTGCGACGTACCATTCATTCAGCCTGACACCCATGGCCTGGACCTTTCGCTTTCTTGAAGAGATTGCCTTGGCCGATATAGGCTTCGAAGCCGAAGGGGAGTCGGTCGAGGAGGTATTTCGCTGCGCGACACAGGCCCTCCTTGAGAGTATGGCGAACCCTGCCACGGTGTCGGGGGGATGGGAGCGCGCGATTGAACGGAGCGATGTGGACCCGTCGGCGCTGTTGTTCGATTGGTTGTCGGAGGTGGTCTACTGGAAGGACGCCGCAGGGGTGGTCTTCCGAGAGGCGCCGCTCACCCTGACGCGGGAGGGGGACGCCTGGCTGTTGCGAGCACGTCTGATCGGCGCGCCGGTGGATCAACAGATACAAGAACTCCACGCCGATGTGAAAGCGGTCACGAAACATCTATACGAACTTAAGCGGACAGGCGGTTGCTGGAAGGTCCGCGTGGTGCTCGACGTCTGATGGAACGTGACAAGTGCTGAGTGACGCGTGATGCATCACAGACCAGACAGACCAGACAGACCAAATAAACCATCTCCGATATGCATCTCAACACCGACATGACGGTCAATCGGATTACGGACGAGATTTGGGAAATCCCTCTGTTTGAAAAACCTGGCATGCTTGTGCCGGCCCGGATTTATGCAACCGAGGGAATTCTTCAGGCCATGGATTCCGGGGTCTTCGATCAGGTGACCAATGTCGCCTGCCTGCCCGGCATTCGCCGGTATGCGCTCTGTATGCCTGATGGGCATTGGGGCTATGGATTTCCGATCGGTGGTGTAGCGGCGTTTGACGTGCAAGATGGTGTCATTTCTCCAGGCGGTGTGGGCTACGATATCAACTGCGGCATGCGGCTGATTCGAACAGATTTGACGCTGGCGGACGTGCAGCCTCACCTGGAACGGCTCATGACCGAACTCTTTCGGAGAGTGCCGGCCGGCGTTGGGGCAAATGGATTCGTTCGGCTAT
Source organism: Nitrospirota bacterium (assembly GCA_005887945.1). Lineage (GTDB taxonomy): Bacteria > Nitrospirota > Nitrospiria > Nitrospirales > Nitrospiraceae > Palsa-1315. The sequence goes on along the minus strand of VBOL01000104.1, from coordinate 5,309 downwards.
CGGGGGAGGAATTTGGTCGGGTGATGACCCATGGGGCCAGGTGGTGTGTGGAGAGGGGATATGGGTGGCATCGGGATCTTGTACGCATGGAAGAAGGCGGCTGCATCGAGGGGGCCGATCCGTCGATCGTGACCGACCACGCGATCCAACGCGGCATCAACCAGTTGGGGACATTGGGATCGGGCAATCACTATCTTGAAGTCCAGGTGGTCTCGAACGAGCGGATATTCGATCCGGTCACGGCTGCCGCGCTCGGCATCACCGGCCACGAGCAGATCGCGGTGACGGTGCATTGCGGATCGCGTGGGTTCGGCCATCAGCTTGCGAGCGACTATCTCAAGGTGTTCGAAAAAGCCATGCGCCGCTATGGCATCACCGTGAAGGATCAACAGTTGGCCTGTGCGCCGTTTCGATCTCCCGAGGGGCAGGACTATTTTTCCGCCATGAACTGTGCCGCGAACACGGCCTTTGCTAATCGCCAAGTCATCACGCATCAGATTCGCGAAGCCTTCGCGACGGTCTTCGGTCAGTCCGCCGAGGCATTGGGGATGGAGTTGGTGTATGACGTGGCACATAACATCGCCAAGGTAGAACGGTATGCAGAAGGGGAGTTGGTGGTGCATCGTAAAGGAGCGACCAGGGCATTTGGGCCGGGGAGTCCGGAGCTACCAGAAACGTTTCGACAGACAGGCCAGCCCGTCATCTGTGGCGGCTCGATGGAGACCGGCTCGTACCTACTTGTGGGGACAGACCAAGCGGTGCGCGACACGTTCGGGTCGACGATGCACGGGGCCGGGAGAACGATGTCCCGCGCACAAGCGAAGAGAACGTTTCGCGGCGAGCAGCTGCAGCAGCAGATGAAACAGCGCGGCATTCTGGTCAAGGCCGTGTCGATGTCGGGCCTCGCGGAGGAGGCCGGCCTGGCCTACAAAAATATATCTGAAGTTGTAGAATCGGTCGATCGTGCGGGGATTACAAAAAAGGTGGCAGAATTGCGGCCCATTGGCAATATAAAGGGGTAATTGCAGAAGGAGTGTCGCATGGATACACGGCAGCATCCCCGGTTTCCCGCCAGGTTTCACAGTTCCTTTACCTCCGTCACTGTGGTCAGTGGGGAGGGCGATGTGGTCGATCTGTCGCTGCGGGGTTGCCGAGTGCAGAGTCTTACCGATGTGCAGCCAGGAGCTTGTCTGGAGGTCCGGATCGCGGTGCTGGAACATGAACCCCCAATTCAAATTCAGCAAGCCGTGGTTAGATGGAGCCGAGAGCATCAATTCGGCCTTGAGTTTGTGACGATGGCTCCGGAAGAATGGGCCCGCCTCCAGCACACCGTGAAGCAGATCGATATGGAGCCCTACGAACGGGACAAACAGGCTCCTGAGCTTGGCGAATCTTCTTGAGTCAGTGAAGGACCATCTCGAAACCGTCGTGGGGTGGACGCGCGTGGGCCGCTTCGGTATCGAATTCCTCTCCTTGACGCAGTTGGAACTGCACCCTAACGAGAAGAAGCCGACTGACGACACGTCCGAAGCGGCGTAACAGCAATCGGCCACGCGTGCTCAGTCGGCAGACCCTTCTCGCTGTATGTGTTCCCTGTGCCGGATGGCACTCGTGTCTGCTCCCGTCCCGCTCCTTGACCAAGACCCCCCGACATCGGGTATACCTCAGAAAATAGGCCGATCGTTCTGCGTTCAATTTCGTTTGTGGTCTGCCTGGTTCATCTGGTCTATCTGGTTTGTTTTGTTGATTGAGCCAGAGAAACCAGACAAACCAAACAGACCAGAGCAACCAGTTGTTTCTCACGCGTCACGGTCCATGCACGGTGACTTTCCGAAAGGCGGAAGTTATACTTCGAACGCTAGGTATGCGACGGTAGGAGGGAGGCGATTTCTATGAAGAATTATGTCGGATGGTTGTGGGGAATCGTGGGAATAGGGTTGCTCACCATACCCGTTGTCGTAACGGCTGGAGTGTCGGATAAGCCGGTGACGGGTGACACGGTTATCCGGGAAACGCAGGAGGCGGTGACGGCCACCAAGGACTATACGATTCAGCAGAAAGATGCGTTTCAGCGTAAGGTTCAAACAGAACTGGATGAGATGCAAGTGCGCATCAAGCAGCTTCGTGGACAAGTCAAGCATGCGTCGGCCGAAGCAAGAGCGGACATCCAGAAGGCGATCGGGGAACTAGAAAAGAAAAAGGACCTGGCCAACAAGAAAGTCAAGGCCATTCACTCCGCAACGGCCTCTTCCTGGGAGCAGGTGAAGTCGAAAGCGGAAGCTGCGATGGACGATCTTCGAGATTCTCTCACACGGGCCCGGTCTTATCTCCCGTCACGGTAGACCAATGAAATATGCCCTCTACCCCGGTTGTGCTGCGCAAGGGGCGACGCCGGAACTGTATCAATCGACGAGAGCGATCGTCGGCCAATTGGGGATCGAGGTCGTCGAACTCGCTGCCGCGGCCTGTTGCGGCGCCGGGGTTGTGACGGAAGCACATCCCGATATGGCGCTGGCGCTCAATGCCAGGACGTTTGCGCAAGCGGAGGCGCTCGGGCTGGATGTCATGACGATCTGCGGCACCTGCCAAGGGGTAATGAGCGCAGCCAATCGACGATTGAAGACCGAGCCAGGGACCCTAGAGCGCATCAACGCTCTCCTGGCACCAGAAGGTCTGGCCTACCACGGGCATGTCCAAGTCAAACATCTGTTGTGGATTGTGGTGCGAGACATCGGGCTGGCTCGTCTGGGCGCCTTGGTCTCCGTGCCGATGCGAGACTTCAGTATCGCTCCGTTTTACGGTTGCTACATCCTGCGTCCGTCGTGGGATCTGGGGTTTGACGATCCTGAAAATCCCCAATCCCTCGAGCGTGTCATCAAGGCCGTCGGTGGCGAGCCGGTGGCATACGCCGGAAGAACCAAATGCTGTGGGTTTCCCATCATCCTAGAAAAGGAAGCCATTGCCGTGGCCATGGCAGGGATGCATATGAAAGAAGCCAAGGAGCAGGGAGCCGATTTTATGGTCACGCCCTGTCCTCTCTGTCACATGAGTCTGGATATTTATCAGGAGCGGGCTGGTCGTTCGGTGAACCGCGAGCTCCACTTACCGATCTTGCATGTGCCGCAGTTACTGGGTCTGGCGATGGGGGTTCCGGCCAAGGACTTGGGGCTCTCACATCATGTGATCTCGGTCGATTCCATTCTGGCGACGCTTGAGCGTCGTCGAACGCACCTGCAACATTCCTGAAGGAGTTGGCGAATGAACGTGGTGAATATATCGGACTATCAGCAGTTTAGCAGTGAGAAGATGAAGAAGAACAACATGTTTGAAACGTCACGATTCTTCTGCGACATCTACTGCTTCGAGCCAGGGCAGGAACAGAAGGGGCATAGCCACGGTGAGCAGGATAAAGTCTATCTCGTGCTTGAGGGACAAGGCACGTTTCAGGTCGGTTCAGATAAACGGGTGCTTGGTCCAGGGCAGGGAACCATGGCGCCGGCTGGGGAAGAGCACGGCGTGAAGAATCACACAGGTCAGCGGCTCAAAGTACTCGTGTTTGTGGCGCCGAATCCCTCTTAAAGAGTGAATCGTTAAAGGTGAACGTTCAACGGCTAGAACAGACAATTTTTCTGGCTGGGCGATTCAGAATAACGATTCATGTGTAACGCTTTCACCCAGCAGAGCGGTCAAGGTGATCGCTCCGGCGAAGTCGCCTTCGCGGGTTCACTCATTCGTTTACCGGAATAGATCAAGATCGTCTTTCGGTACTCCGCGACACTTCAGGCAGGCTCTTAGGTAGTAAATCGGCATCACCACTCTTCCCAACATGGGAGGGGACGTGAGTGCATGTTCATCCATTTAGCAGTGGATCAAGCCTGTCAGCATGTTGGTGAGCTCAGGCATACCATTGATCGGCTTGGCTTCCGGACTGAAACTCGCCGTGCTTGGCCATCAGGATGTCCTTGAGTGCTATGAGAGCGGTAAAATGTGTCAGGAGCCAAACTTCACTGCGCCCGAATATTTTTCTGAACGGTTCGGTCTTCTTCCAGGTCTTGCAGGTCGGCCCAAGCCGTGAGGTCGGTGCGGGAGGGATCAACTGCGTCTCTGAGCTTGTTGAAGTATTCCTTCTTCTCCGGCGTGCTGGGCCCGCGATTCAACATCATCTCGCTCCACTTGTTCAGCTCAGCCGGCGTGTGAGGCTTCGCCGTCTTCATGAACCATTTTGCCACGATTTCATCTGATGGATTTGCTTTGACGGCTGTGGTGAACTGATCGGCAGTGATCCCTGCGAACTCCATGAGCCGGTCATCCATGGGGCAGGGGTAGATGTATTCGCCTTCTGTGCCGGCCAGCACGGCGCGGCACTTATCGATCATCCGCGCCAGATGGACATAACCCTCTAGCTTGAATCGCATGCTATGTGGATATGATTTCCGTAGATCCATAGCAGGATGTTGAACAAGCCCGCCAGCTTCTCAAGCGCGCGACGGGCACACCTAGCGCGACAGGTGCGTTCAGAAGTTTAAAATTCTAAATTCAAGGTTCAAAGTTCCGAAAACCTCGAACTTCGGACCTCGAACCCTTGTCCGTCTCGCTCGTCCCGCCAGTCTCGCGCGGCTATTCTGCGGGCAACGATCTCATCGCCCGAGCTATCGCGTCTCCCTTGTCATAGTAACTTGTGATTGGTGAACGTCAAGTTCTTCACGATCACTTCGCCGTTTTCGTATGTAATGATGCGGCGGGTGGCCGGCAAATCCGATGATCCGACACGCACATGGGTGTCGGTGAAGCTTTCCACGTTGGTCGTGGGTCACCGCGCTTTCTTCCACGTTGATCGTAAAGGCAAAGGGGGTCATGCCTGGGTGCGCCATTTTGCGATTGATTTGCGTGATACGATTGTCTTTGACGCGATAAAATGAGTTTGACCCATGAATAATCAGTTTCGTGCCGAACGGATGCCCATCTTCTTCCATCGTCAATGAGTACTTGCCGTCCGATTCCTCGAAGGTTCTTGGGCCACGGTGCACCGCGATCATGCCGAGCTGTTCCTGCGCCCACTTCTGCACGTCGGCCTCTCCCAGTTGAACCGATACTTCGCGAGGGCCTTTCACCATGACGGGTCCGCTTGTTTCCTTCCCGTTCACATTCACCGTCAGATCGGCCGTGAATCCCTTAAAGTCTTTCTGCCAGCGCGCGGTGTTTTCGAAGGCGCGGCGAAGTAACTCGCGGGCCTTTGGGTCGTCGGCGACTGTGGTTTCTTCCTGTTTTCTTTGATGCTGTTCCATCGTGTAGTCTCCTTCGTGACTTGA
>VBOL01000103.1 GCA_005887945.1 Nitrospirota bacterium | reverse complement strand
TACGTTTCACTTTTCACGAGAGACAGAAAATGGCGAACGCGTCTGAAAGACCGACTGTGCCGCCCTGGCTGCACAAGCTGTTTACGGGGCATCAGTATCCCTATGTCCGTCGGTTGGCGAAGTTTGCACAGCCCATTAAGCCAGGGGAGGATCGCCAGGAGCCGACAAAGGAGATGATCGAGGCCAAGTTTTGGGAGGTCTACCCCCGTTGTTGGGCTAAGATTCTTCAAGAAGTCAAAGTGGGGATGATCGTGGTATTCCACGACCTCGGCGAATATCCGGCGGGAGGGTATCAGGAATTGGTCGATGACCCGGATGCCTTTCTGGCAAAGACCTATGGCAAGAAGAAGATTAAAGTCAAATTCTATGACGGGGACAATTTCGTCTGCACGATCAATTTTAAAGTCGCGGGCTGGACCGAGCATGAACATACGTGAGAGGTGAAAGATGAATGGGGAGACCGAAGATTACGGTGGTGGGCGCGGGGAATGTCGGAGGCACGATGGCGCAGCGGCTGGCCGAGAAGGACGAGTACGAGGTGGTGCTTGTCGATATTGTCAAGGGCGTCCCGCAAGGCAAGGCCCTCGATATCACACAGGCCGGGCCAGTCTGCGGCTATAGCACCCGCGTGGTAGGCACCAACGGCTATGATGAAACGGCCGGCTCGTCGGTGGCGGTGATCACCTCAGGAATCCCTCGCAAGCCGGGGATGAGCCGTGACGAGTTGTTGACCACGAACGCGAAGATCGTGAAGTCGGTCGTTTCTGCGCTGGTGTCGCGATCGCCGAACGTCATTCTGATTCTCGTCACCAACCCGCTGGATGCCATGGTCCATGTGGCGCGTCGTGTGAGCGGACTGCCGAAGTTCCGAGTCTTGGGTATGGCGGGGGTACTCGATTCCGCCCGCATGCGTTCCTTCATCGCCGCTGAATTGAGTGTGCCGGGTCCCGACGTGGTTGCGATGGTGCTGGGGGGGCATGGCGACACGATGGTGCCGCTGTCGCGATACACGACGGTGAAGGGGAAACCGGTCTCGGAGCTGATGTCGAAGGAGCGATTGGAGGCGATTGTGAAGCGGACACGCGAGGGGGGCGCAGAAATCGTGGGTCTGTTGAATACGGGCAGCGCGTTCTCGTGTTGCCCTGTGTGGTTCTCTGCGAGGGCGAGTATGGATTAATGGATGTAGTTGTCGGTGTGCCTGTCAGGCTGGGTCGAGGTGGAGTGGAGCAGGTGGTCGAATATGAGCTGACGGCGGAGGAGCGGGCAGCATTGGCAATCTCTGCTAGCGCGGTGCGCGAACTCTGCGCAGCAGTCGATCGATTAATGGCGTAACGCGATCGTGATAGGAGGCTCGCTTGACAAGAGAAGTGGGCCTACAGTACAGACAGCGACTTAGCAATACATTGAGCAGTACACTGAGCGAGGAGATACTATGAAATTTCTTGAGAGTCCGATGCAGACGATGGGCGTAGGGTTTGCGCTCGCCGTGGTGTTGATCATGGGGTATCTCGGTATGACCGGCATGGCGGTTGGTGATGCCGATTGGTTCGGTTTGCTGTTACGCTGGACCCATTTCCTGGCTGGGATCGTCTGGATCGGGTTGTTGTATTTCTTCAACCTGATCAATGCGGCGTTCTTGAAGAGTTTGGATGGTCCCACCAAGAACATCGTGATTCCCAAGTTGATGCCCGCCGCGCTGAACTGGTTCCGTCATGGCGCGACAATTACGGTGCTTGCCGGGATTGTGTTGTACCTCTACCTGTATCAAAGAGGTGGAACCGGCGCGATCGCGCTGGGAATCGGCGGGCTATTGGGCATCATCATGATGGCCAATGTCCACGCGATTATTTGGCCGAATCAAAAGAGGATTATTGCAGCGGTGACGGCAGCAGCCCAGGGGACCCCTGCGCCGGCGGAAATGGCCCAGTGGGGTCGGACCGCGCTTCTCGCTTCTCGGGTCAACTTTATGTTGTCGATTCCCATGCTGTTATTCATGGGAGCCGGCAGCCACCTCAAGTAAAACGGTGTGCGACTGCCGGCGGGAAAGCCCGCCGGCAAATCCGTTCACCTTCTCTGCGTCCGACCTTAACCCGCATGATTCATGAAGCTTATGCTGCAAGCGCGGATACGCGGCTGTGACGGGCAGTCTCGCCGTTCAGCCCTCCGACATACTGCACAAGTATGCCTTAGGGCTCAGGGCTTCACGTCTCCGAGTGCCCGTCTCGCTTCGCGTCCGCACGCTTTCGCGACCAACCTTCATGAATCATGCGGGTTAGCGCTTCTGCGATCTGTTCAGATGGCCCATATGCCCAGTTCCGTATAGGGCAGTGGCCCTAAGTCGTTGAGATTCAGGCCTATTACCATGGCATTGCCTTGACGAATACCGGCCAGGCACCTTATAGTATCGGTCCATTGGTTGAGCCAAACGGGTAAGGAAAGGCGCATGACGACTGCGACTGAACCACGAGTTCTCCAAACGCTTGATGGCGCGCCCTGGGATATCGAGGCCTACCGGAAGATCGGGGGCTACGAGGCCTGGAAGAAGTGCATCAAAGAGCTGAGCGCAAACGATATCGTCAATGAACTGAAAAAAGCCGGGCTCCGTGGGCGAGGGGGCGCGGGCTTTCCCACCGGCATCAAGTGGGAAAAAGTCCTCAATCATCGGGTGAAGGAACACTATTTCGTCTGCAACGCAGGCGAACATGAACCAGGGACATTTAAAGACCGTTACTTGCTCAAGCAGGCGCCTCACCAGCTTATCGAAGGCTGCCTCATCGCGGCCTACACGGTCCAAGCCAAGGCGGCGTTCATTTACGTGAATCATGAGTATCACGAAGAAGAGGAGAATCTGAAGAAAGCCTTGGCGCAGGCGAAGGCTCAAGGGTTCTTGGGTATAAATGTCCTGGGGAGTGGCGTGGATCTCGATCTACAAGTCTTTGAAGGCCACGGGAGCTATGTGGCCGGTGAAGAAACAGCGATGCTCGAATCCATGCAAGGGCGTCCGGCGATGCCGAGACAGAAGCCGCCTTTCTACCCGACGGACTTCGGCCTCTACGGGAAGCCGACGCTGGTCAACAATGTCGAAACCTTGTGCAACATTCCGCGGATCCTCCTGAAAGGGGTGGCCTGGTTCACGCAGGTCGGCACAGAAAAGTGTCCGGGTACGATGATGTTCTCCCTGAGCGGTGCCGTGAATCGGCCCGGCGTGTACGAGATGCCGATGGGTACGACAATCCGGGAACTCGTGGGCAAGTGTGGAGGGGGGGTGCCAGACGGGCGCAAGATCAAGGCGGTGTTCCCTGGTGGACCGGCGTTTTCGATGGTCACCGCCGATCAACTCGACCTGACGATGGATTTCGATTCGTTGAAGAAAGCCGGCACGGGGCTTGGGTCGGCCGGCGTGATCGTGGTCGATGATGCGACGTGCATGGTGGCGCTCACGCTCAAGTTCTCCAATTTCTTCAAGGCCGAGAGTTGCGGGCAGTGCCCACCCTGTCGAATGGGGACCATCAATCTCGCCGCACTCATGACCAAGATTGAACAGGGAGAGGGGACGGAGAAAGATATGGAGAGTCTCCTCCAACTCTGTGGATTTGTGAAGGGGACGGGCTATTGCACGCTGGTGACCGGGGCCGCAGTGTTGGTTCAGAGCAGCATGAAATTGTTCCGTCACGAGTTTGAGGAACATATCCGATTGCAGCGCTGTCCCTATCAGCCGGTGGCGACTGGCACGGTGCATTGAGGGAGATTCGCGATGCCATGCGTGACGTTTCTCCATCCTGAGGGCAAGAGCGGAGAGGTTGAGGTCAATACGTCGTTGTTGGAGGCGTCGAAGATGCTTGGCTTTGTGTTAAACAACGATTGTGGTGGGAACGCCTCCTGCACCACCTGTCGGGTCGAAGTGCAAATCGGTGCCGAAAACCTGTCGGAGATCGACTTTGATGAGCAAGATCTCCTCGATCGGGAAGCCCTCAGTGAGCCGTGGCATCGTCTTGGATGCCAGGCCAAAGTGCTCGGAGACGTGGTTGTTCGAGTGCCAGAGGGCAAGTGGGTTGCGCCCACGATGCCTCAGTCGGAGTCGCAGGGTATTGAAATCCAGTAAAGAGATGTTACACTAAACCATTACCAGGCAGGTCTTCGAAGGACGCCTGGTCACAGGAGGAGGGTTACGATGGTTACGATTACGGCGATTGCAGAACAGAAGATCAAGGAATTAATGGTGGAAGAGAAGGATATCGTCGGCCTGCGGGTCTATGTCAAGGGCGGCGGGTGCCATGGGTATCAATACGGGATGGCCTTCGAGTCGAAGATGGCCGACGACGACACCGTGATTGAAAAGGGTGATGTCAAGGTCATCATGGATTCCCAGAGCGCTCCGCTTCTTCAGGGAGCAGAAGTCGATTACGTGGACAGTCTCCAAGGGTCCGGGTTCTCGATTAAGAATCCACAAGCGAAAACGACCTGCGGCTGCGGCAGCTCCTTCAGCGCCTAAGGAATTTGCGCTGGAGTGGCGCGAGCTGGTCAGTTGAATGAGTGACAGTAGAAGCCAGGATTGTCCGAATACGGCGGCCGGTCTTGGCTTCTCTATTTATGCGCTGGATGTGAGCTGAATCCACGATGGCACAGGCGAGCGTCACGAGGCGATATCGGTTCTGCGCCGCCCACCGGCTGCACACGGATCATCTGTCTCCCGAAGAAAACTGGGTTGCATTTGGGAAGTGCAATAATCCCAATGGGCACGGCCATAACTATGTCGTGTTGGTGACCGTGAAGAGCACGGTTCAGACCACGACCGGTGGAGGCGTGGACCTCGATCGGCTGGATCGGATTGTCGCCGACCAGGTGGTCACGCGATTCGACCATCACGATCTCAATCAAGATCCTGAGTTTGCCGATCGCACGACGACGGGAGAAAATCTGGTGCTGCTGATCTGGGATCTGTTAGTGAAGCATCTTCCCACCGGGCAACTGGAAAAGGTCGGGCTGATTGAAACACGCGACAACTACTTCGAGTATGCGGGGTCGATGAGTCAGGCCCCGGTGCTCAGAGAGGGGCGGCATGGCTAAGCAGGGAATCAGGCGGCTGGGTCAGCAGCAGGTCGAAGACGTCAGCGCGAACGGCAGACCGGCGGATCTAGATATACTGCAATCCTTGGTCACAGAAATGCTGGTGGCCCTCGGTGAAAAACCCGGTAGGAACGGGCTGCTCAAGACTCCCGAGCGAATGGCCAAGGCCCTCGCCTTCATGACCCAAGGGTATCACCGCGACATCGATCATCTCCTGAACGGAGCGCTCTTCCCGATTGAGTACGACGAGATGGTCATCGTGAAGGAAATCGACTTTTTCAGCTTGTGTGAACATCACCTGCTGCCTTTCTACGGCAAGGTCCATGTGGGTTATTTGCCCAATAAGCAGGTGGTGGGGCTCAGCAAGATTCCGCGCATCGTGGATATCTTTGCGCGCCGACTGCAAGTCCAAGAACGGCTGACCGTCCAGATCGCCGAAACCCTGAAATCGAAGCTCAACGCGCACGGAGTGGGCGTGGTCGTCGAAGCGCGACATCTCTGCATGATGATGCGAGGTGTCGAAAAACAGAACACCGTGGCCGTCACCAGTTCGATGCTGGGCGCCTTCCGCAGTCAGCCGCAAACCAGGCTGGAGTTTTTGAAGTTGATTCACCGGGGCAGCGTCGGCGACTCCGATTAGCAGGACGTTGAAAAAGTCCTCCAGCGTCGTTCTCGCATCGTTCAGATCCTCAACGTACCCCAGAGGGTACGCCTCGGACCTTCACTTGCTGCGGCCTTGCTGGAAGGGCTTTTTCACCATTCTCCAGTGGCCTGGTCAGGCCGATGATTCGAGGGGCAAAGCCAAGTAACGACTCCATCGGTTTACGGTGGCGCGTCGGATTCGCCAAGCCTTCGAAGGCCTATCGTGATGATCCGGAACTGAGAGGAAAGCGGGTTCTCTTGCGTCGGCCACATGGTCCGGTTTAGGGGAAGACATGGAGAACGACGATGGAGAGACCAGTTCCTTGATCATTGTAGGCAATGGTGATGCAGTTGACATGGGTGTGCCCAGTGTTCCCTCTCGCCGCTGTTTGTAACATTGGGATAGGCTCTTCAGGTCAAGGGTCCGTTTGCGATCATGCGCACCGGCGTATACAATTCACGCCATTCTTGAGAATTCGGATGACTACTTCACGCGATCAGGCTCCCGATTTGTTTGGCGCTCCCGAGAGAGAGAAGTCCGTTGAGGCACCGTTGGCCGAGCGTCTGCGGCCGCGAGAGTTTGCGGACTTCGTCGGGCAAGACGACATCACTGCGCCGGATCGGCCGTTGCGGCGGGCGATCGAGGCAGATCGACTCTCTTCCGTCATCTTCTGGGGGCCGCCCGGCTCGGGAAAGACGACGCTGGCGCATCTCATTGCGCGTCACACGAAGGCGCAGTTCGTGCCCTTCTCGGCGGTCACAGGGGGTGTTCCAGAGCTGCGGGCCATTATCAAGACAGCAGAACAACGCCAGGCGATCAACGGTCAACGGACCATTCTTTTCGTCGACGAGATTCATCGGTTCAACAAGGCGCAGCAGGATGCCTTTCTGCCTCATGTCGAGCGGGGGACGGTCATCTTGGTGGGCGCGACAACGGAGAATCCCTCATTTGAAGTGATCTCGCCGCTCCTGTCTCGTTCCTTGGTCATTGTACTCAGGCCCCTTTCGGATGAGGCATTAGAGCATATTCTGGAACGGGCGATCGCGGACCCTGCGATCGGGTTAGGGAAGTGGAATGCCCGCCTGTCACCCGATGCCAGGCAATGGCTGATTACCTATGGAAACGGCGATGCGAGGGCGCTCCTGACGGCATTGGATTTTGTGGTCAAGCAGCAACCGGCTGGGCCTGACGGCACGCGCCTGATCGATGGAGCGGCGCTGGAAGCCGCGCTGATGAAGAAATCAATCCGGTATGACAAATCCGGCGAAGAACACTACAACGTCATCTCTGCCTACATTAAGAGCCTGCGCGATTCCGATCCGGATGGCGCCCTCTACTGGCTCGCCCGTATGTTGGAAGGGGGGGAGGACCCGAAATTTATTGCAAGGCGCTTGGTTATTTTTGCCTCAGAGGACGTGGGGAATGCCGATCCGACGGGGCTGGTGGTCGCGGCTGCGGTCGCTCAGGCCGTGCAGTTTGTAGGGCTCCCCGAGGCGCAGATCAACTTGGCCCAGGGGACGACCTATCTCGCGACCAGGCAAAAAGAAAATGCCTCCTACATCGGACTTCTTGAGGCCATGGAAGACGCAAAAACCCATGGAAATCTCGGGGTTCCGCTCCATTTACGGAATGCCGTGACCTCGATGATGAAGGGGCTTGGGTATGGGAAGGGGTATCGCTATGTCCACGACGATCCCCAGGCCAAGGCGCAGCAGGAGCACCTCCCGGAATTGCTCAAGGGGCGTCGCTACTACCGGCCTAAAGACACCTAATCGGGGGTCCCACAGGGTGGTGGACAAAGATTTCTAATCGGTTATACTTAGGCTTGTGAAACGGCAGAATCTGAAATCAACTGTATCGATAGCTGCTACGAACGAACGGCGCAAGTTTGTTCGTGCGACCTTGGTCGGTTCTGCGCTGATTTCACCGAAGAGCGGAGCCAAGGCGATTACGGCTGTGTTGGATAACGTCAATAGAGTCGGCGCAGGGTTGCACACGAAAGAGAAGTTGGCGATGGCCCAGCCGGTGACCGTGTCGTTGGCGTTTCTCGATTCGGATCGCGCGGAACAGATGGAAAAGCTCGATGGAAGAGTCGCCTGGGTGAAGCCCTGGGAGAAGGGGTTTCTGATCGGCGTGGTCTGGGACGAGCTAGTCACGAAAGAGAGGAACCGCTGGCTGTACTACTACCTCGAAGAAACGGTCAAGTCGTCCGCTTAGCAGGATGTTGAACAGTCTCTGTTTTCACCCGCCCAACCCCGGTGCGCCAAGACACACCTTTCTCCTAGCAGCGTTCTTGCATCGCTCTCAAGAACCGTGAAAGGTAAGACGTGAAACGTCGGACTGCCGAGCGGTCTTCTTCCGAAACCTTTCACCTTTCACGATTCACGGGCCGTGGGACGGCCTTTTTGAGTATCCTGCGGAAGTGTTCTCGTGCCAGACTTGCAGGCCATCGAAGCTTTAGCGTGCCGCAATACTTTTCCCGCGGCGGGCTAGGCGAATGCCGTGAGCTTTTGTTTCACGCCATCCAGTTCTGCCGAGAGCGTTTCCCACCGGACGGTGAGTCGCACAAGTTCCTTCTTCCAGCCGTCCTGTTCCAGGTGCAGAGCGCTCCACTTAGTGGATTCATCTTTGTAGAGGGCGGGGTTGGCCAGTTCGAGATCCCGCGCTTTGATTTTGGTTTCGTATTCGGCGATCTCGGCTTCGGCCCGCGCAACCTGCTTTTCCAGACGGGCCTGGGTCTTGTTCAAATCGCGGCGATCTCCAGCTGAGCGCTTGGCCTGAGCTTGCGAGGCCATTGCCCTGGTCGGCGCGGCAGTCTTCCCACGATTCGATCCCTTCAGTTCGTCACTCGTTTCCTTGATGGATTCGACTTCCTGCGTTTTCTTCCACAAATAGTATTCATAGTCGCCGGAGAAGCTTCGGGCCTTGCCCTCTTCGATTTCAATGACGCGCGTCGAGATTCTGGTCAAAAAGGTGGGGTCGTGGGAAATGAAGACGATCGTGCCGGGGAACTCCGTCAGGGCATCGGTGAGCATATCGACCGAATCCGGGTCGAGATGGTTGGTCGGCTCGTCAAGCAACAGGGTATTGGCTGGTTCGACCAGCATCCGCGCGAGCGCGACGCGATTGCGTTCCCCCCCACTCAGCGCCTTGATCGGTTTCTTTTGATCGTCACCGGAGAACAGGAAGGCGCCGGCAATTCCGCGGAGGAAGTTCGTCTCTGCTTGGCTGGAGACCTCGGAGAGGGAGTCGAGAACGGTATGTTCGGGGTTCAGGGTCTCTGCCTGGTGTTGGGCGAAGTAGTGCAGGGTGACACCATGGCCGACCGTCCTGGTGCCTTTCTCGAAAGCCAACGCTCCGGCCAGCATCTTGAGCAGGGTGCTTTTCCCGGCACCGTTTTCTCCTACAAGCGCAACGCGCTGACCACGTTCGATCGAACAATCGACTTTCTCATACACCACTTTTTCCCCATAACGCTTTGCCACGCTCTGGAGTTCCAGGACTTGCCGGCCGCTCGCTGCGGGGAGAGGAAATTTGAACTTGACCCGCTTGGGATCGCGCTGGATCTCAATCATCTTGACCTTCTCAAGCTGCTTGATGCGCGATTGGACCTGGCTGGCTTTGTTCGCTTGGTAGCGGAACCGGTCCACAAATGTTTGGACTCTGGCGACTTCTTTCGCCTGCCGCCCTGCGGCAGCCGCTCGTTGGCTGTCTCGTTCTGCGCGGATCTGTTTGATCCCAGATATGGGTGACGACACGATCGAGAAACGCCGTGTCGTGGCTGATGATCAAGAGCGTCATCTCCGAGTTCAAGAGGAATTGCTCGAACCAGCGCTGTGTCGGTTTATCCAAGTGGTTGGTCGGCTCATCGAGCAGCAGCACGTCAGGGTTGGACAGCAGCAGATGCGCCAAGGCGACGCGCATCCGATAGCCACCGGATAGCTTTTCGATCAGACGACCGAAGTCGATCTCGGTAAATCCCAACCCCATCAGGATGCGTTCCGCTTCATGTTCGGGATACAGATCGCGATGGGCGGCATCCAAGACGGTCTTACCTGTAATAGTTTCGAGTTCCTGCGGGAGGTACCCGATGCGGAGACGAGGGCGCTTGCGGATGCTTCCCTTGTCCGGCGATTCCTCCTCGAGGATCATCCGGAAGAGAGTGGTCTTGCCGGCGCCGTTGGGTCCCACCAAGCCGACCCGTGAACCGGGGCGAAGGTGCGCCGTCGCATTCTTAAGCAGAACCTTTGTGGAATATTGCTTACTGACCGACTCGATTTGGAGCATGAGAAGTTTCGTGAACCAGGAGGATCGTTCTTATCGGAAGGAGCCGATGGTCATTCGGTGATTAGATGTGGATGTCGAGCTTCGCAGAACCTACGTGATTATTTTGGTGGAGCTGGCCGGGATTGAACCGGCGACCTCGTGAATGCCATTCACGCGCGCTCCCAACTGCGCTACAGCCCCACGTCGATTGCCTTGGAAATACGCGAAAATCCTTGTGAAACCGCGATTATGCTAACACGGCCCTCCGGCGACAGTCAAGAAAAGGGGACTGGGCAAACCCAACCATCTCATGTGCTCGCGGAACGCGCGGTCGAAGACCCCCCTCGTTCGACGCGCGCAATAAAGGCCGGTTTAGGTCTGCCCTTGAAGATGAGAGGAGAGAAGAGAACTAGCCCGCATTATTCACGAAGGTTCTTGATAAAATCGCCGAGACGGCAAGCGAGACGGGCGCGCGGAGCCGTGAGGTGGGGCAACACCCCGCCTGGGAGTTCCGAAGGGGGTGTGTCCCCTTGTAAGAGTGGGCGAGGCAGGCTCCAGAGCCGAGCCCGCGAGGGAGGGAGGCATACTTGAAACAATATGTTGACCGACCGAGCGGCGAGCCCGCCCGCCGTCAGGCTTGTCGCAGCGGCGTTTCGGCGGTTGCGTAGAAGCATTCGTAAATGATGCGGGCTAGATTGAACTGACTATCACGGTTCTTGACAATCATTAGAGGCGCCCCTACCATGACGCTCCGGCCCTGGCCATGAGTCCAGCCAGGGCTCCTTTTTGGGAACATTTCAGGCGATGGGAAATCTAGTTGTGATCGGGGCGCAGTGGGGCGACGAAGGCAAGGGCAAGATCGTGGATATCTTAGCCAGCGACGTCGATGCGGTGGTTCGCTACCAGGGAGGGTCCAACGCGGGGCACACCGTGATTAATGAACGGGGCACCTTCGTGTTCCACCTCATCCCCTCAGGCATCCTCTATCGCGGGACGCTCTGTGTAATCGGGAACGGGGTCGTTGTGGATCCAGCCTCGTTGATCGAGGAGCTGGACCATCTCCAGACTCAAGGCGTGAAGATTGGAAAGAATTTTGTCGTGAGTCAGCGCGCCCATCTCATCCTGCCGTATCACAAGGCCATCGACAAAGCGGCTGAACAGTCTAAGGGCTCTCGCCGAATTGGAACGACGGGGCGAGGGATTGGCCCTTCTTATGCCGACAAGATGTCGCGGATCGGTATCCGAATGGGGGATCTGCTCAATCCGAAGGCGTTTCGAACCAAACTCGAAGAGAACGTGGTCGAGATCAATTGGTTTCTCGAGCAACTTTACAAACTGGAACGTTTCGATGTCGACAAAGTGTTCCGGCAGTATATGGGCTATGCCGATCGGCTGAAGAGCCATATCGTCGATACCGCCATGCTTGTCAATAAGATGATCGAGGGAGGGAAGACCGTGTTGTTCGAAGGGGCGCAAGGCACACACTTGGATGTGGACTTCGGTACCTATCCCTACGTCACCTCCTCCAGTTCAACGGCCGGCGGCGCCTCAACGGGAACGGGCGTGGGACCGACGAAGATCGACGCGGTGCTCGGGGTCGCCAAAGCCTACACCACTCGCGTCGGCAGCGGGCCGTTCCCCACGGAATTGACCGATGCGGTGGGAGACGGGCTCCAATCACGAGGGAAAGAATTTGGATCGACGACGGGACGTGCGCGCCGCTGTGGCTGGTTCGACGGCGTCGTTGTGCGCTACGCCACTAAAGTGAATGGACTCACGTCACTGGCCGTCACGAAACTGGATGTGCTCGACGGCTGCAAAGAGCTCAAAGTTTGCACCGGCTATCGGTATCAGGGGAAGCTCTATCGAGACATGCCGGCCGATCTCCAAGCGCTGACTGACTGTGAGCCGATGTACAAGACGTTCAAGGGATGGTCCGGCTCTACCACTGGCACGACCACGTACAAACAGCTTCCCGGGGAAGCCAAGCGCTATCTCCAGTACCTTGAGGACTTCTCCGAGTGTCCCATCGATATGATCTCAACCGGTTCGAAGCGCAGTGAAACCATTATGCTTCGCAACCCACTTAAGCTTCACCCACGCGCGCGGTAAGGATGAATTTCCTCTCAGCCCGCATCATTCATGAAGATTCTGCTGCAAGCGCGGATACGCGGCTGTGATGGGCAGTCTCGCCGTTCAGCCCTTCGACATACTGCACGAGTATGCCTCAGGGCTTCACGCCTCCGAGTGCCCGTCTCGCTTCGCGTCTGCACGCTTTCGCGACGAACCGTCATGAATAATGCGGGCTAGCAGGATAGCCGCATGGGACCGGCGGACAGGTTGATCTGGTTTGTTTCGTTCTTCTAGTTTTTCTTGTTCAACCAAGCAAACGAGACAAACTAAATAACGGTCTTCCTATGGTGCGGGCTAGGCACAGGCCAAGCGTCGGTGGTAGAATCCGCGCTCTCCGCTCGGTGAGAGTCCCAGCCGGCTCACCAAATCTTTCAACAACTTCTGCGTCTCTACCTCTGTAGCCATTTCTACGGTCACGGTTCCAACCTGAGTCAGACCTTCAACGGCCTTCCAGAGGTGGGTAGGGCGCAGGTGGGCATTGCGGCTTAGTATGGCTGGAGGTTTCCATCCTGCGAGCGCCATGAGGGTTCGATCATTCGCGCTTTGCACCCCTAAGCGTGAGGCAATTGTGTGCCGACAAGGCAGACTTTCGATTTCTGTGTTCTATACTTTGTTCGTTTTGTGATAGGGGAAAATCTCGTTGCCCCGAGTGTTTGGGTTTCGCTCGGTGATGTCATGAGCTCTGCACCATCGGGATGGTCAATAACTGTTCCAGAGCGATTGACAATGACGGTAAGCCCTTCGCCGTCGGAGCTTTTGATCTCGGTAGAAATCAAGCGGGCAGCAATCCTGTAGAACTCTGTTGAGTTGTCGGCTGCCGACCGCGAGAATGCTTCGTGTCCGCCGAAGTTCTCGTAAGCGAGTGGGAATGCTTTACGGAAGGTGCGCGTGAGCTTGTTTGCCGTCCCTTTCCGCCCTCCGCGATTTTGGCTATGCCCTTGGCAAACAGCGTTGCGCCTTCTTCTATTCTCTTCTATTGAGGCGCGTTATCATTAAACCCAAACCAATTACGACTGCCAGGAATCCAAGGACTCCTATTACTATCCATACGAGCACACAAGAATAATCCTCATTGCAGTAGTCAAAAAGAACCTGCCAAAACCCCAGCATGTTGGTCTTGGCCATGACCTTTACAAACATCGTATCCGCTCCTTGGCTCTTCTACTCGGCGCTAGTATAGCACCTCCGCCGGTGTACTTGACAGCCTCTAAGAGCTAGTGGATAATACATCCCCCAAAGGAATTGTTGCGCAGATGATGAAGAAGGAAAAGACAATGAGTCGTTGCAGCGATGTGGTGAAACCGATCGAAGCGTCTTCGTGTTGTACGCCGCAAGATTCGACGGCACATGCCGCGCAAGTGATGTGTGATTCAGGCTTCAGCTGCGCAGCCTGTGGTTGAGGATACAGGACATCTCAAGTTGGTCGGCAGCGTCACCGAGGGCGACATGCGTGGCGGCGGGGTTGCTGATGACCGGCGCGCTTCGAAAGTCCGCGTCGGAAAGATCATCCGACCCTTGTTTGCCTGTTGTGGTGCGAGCAAGACGGTTAAAGAAACGCGCAGGAAACTCCACGCGCATCGCGTGATGAGCTTGCCCGTTGCGGATAAGGCGGGCGGTTATTTGTGATGCGCGGTCCTGTTCTTCGAATCTTGGCTGCAAGCCTGAGCCCGCTACTACAGCGGCTATCCGTGTCTGACTCATCGGCTCACGTATCGCCGCACCAACCACGAAAACCTGCAAGTGCGCGGCCACAACGAAGAAGGCACGCCCTCGACCCTATCGAACGGTGGCAACCAGGCAACGAGGCCGGTCTCACGTCCGTCCAAGCCGGGCGCGGCCCGCCTTACCGCTCCAGGTTCAACGTAGTCCGGGACAGTTCATTCGCACCACTCAATAATATTAAATGGAGGATTAGTTAAGCCATGATGAACTACAGAACCGTCACACTCGCAGTTGTTGGGCTCTTCTTGTCCGTGTCATTCCTTGCCTCGCCAGTTATGGCCGCCGAGAAGGATGGCGTCATGATGAAGGATGGCAAGATGTGGAGGCTGCAGGACGGGAAGGAGATTGGCCGGATGGATCGCGAGACGACTATGTCCAACGGCACGAAGGTCATGATGAGCGGCAAGATGATGATGAAGGACGGGAAAGAGATGCAGCTGCAGGAAGGCCAAGTTATGATGCTGGACGGGAAGCTGATAGAGGGTGGCAAGGGCAAGTAGCTTCTCAGAGTCGTTGGATCTGACAACGCCCGACGTCCTGGCGGCTAGCGGAGCTCGGCGTGGCTCCGCGCCGCCAGTTCGCCAGGCATCCTTGGTCCTCCTGTGAGGTCCAGAACGAGAGGATGATTGGAAATCAACATTCCAACCACTCAACCGGAGGCGCTTCATCAGCGTCTCCGCAGCACTCGGCCCGCTGGCGGACCTGCAACGCAGTGGGTATTGCCCACCTCAGTGAGCCCGCTGATCACCAATCAACAAGGGTCCTGGGTTCAAGTTCCAACCGGCTCACCAGTTTAATACCTATTTTCCTTTCTCATCTCTCCCCGGGCCTGTAAGAGCAGGCACAGTTCACCGACAGATGCCCATGCGTTGGACAGTCTGTCTGCTCACAATCCTCCTCAGTGGTTGCCATGGTGTATCGCTATTTGAGCGACCAACGGCAGAGGCTCCGCCATCCATCATGCCGTTGTGGGAGCGCTATCAGCAGTGTCGCGTCACCACCGATCTCACGGAGTTGGTCCTAATCATTGACCAGATCGAACGCGTGATGCCCGCGGGATCTGCACCCCCGTCATGGATGAGGGCGTGGGGACACAACGTGACAAACCAACCGCTCCGTACGGCGGTCCATCCCCAAGCGCTCGGAGCTGCCTGCACCCTCAGGGCTGCTGCGGTGATGATCGAGGCTGAGCATTTGATGGAAGCGCGGGCGCTGTCCCAGCGCGTGCTCGCGCGATATTCGAGCCGCGACTGGGCCTACTACGTCGATCAGGCCAAAGAGGCGCTGGCTGGCCTTCACGATTCTGCTCCCGCCGTCGTCGCGTTCCGTCCCGATCGTGCACTGCCCCGCTGATTCCCAACGCAATCGACCTTTTCCAGTATCGCGTCGTGCACCAACTGTGTAAGACGCGGTCGAGTCGCGCGACCAATGCCTAAGCGTGTGAGGTGACCAATGAAGATGACGATCTACTCGACCAAGCAACACAGCCGCCGCGCCTTGCACGAATTCCGCTTCCGTGCCGCCTGCTGTTGGCTCAGTCAGGAAGTGGAGTTCCTGGGATGGCGCCTGCGGCTGGAAACCCTGATGCCCTCCGTGCCATCCGATCCTGTGCCGACATCGGACGGACAAGGAGGTCAGTATGCCGTGCACTCGATGTAATGGAGTGTGCGTGAACGATCAATTCTATGACCGGGTCGATGAGCAGGGCTAAGTGCGCCTAGCCCGGATTATTCATGAATGCCATCGCGAGGCGTTCGAGACCGAAGCCCGCCGGGGCTTCTCGCAAGTAAGGCCGACGTAGGCGTACTTGCGGTCCGTCGAGAAGGCCGAACGAGAAAAGCCTCGCCGGGCGAGAGGATCGCACGACGTAGCAGGTATTCATGAATAGTCAGGGCTAGGAGCCTGGCGCTGGGCGGCACGATGGTGTATGAGCGTACTGAGAGCCTGGCTGCCGACACATCCGCCCACGTCGAACGCATGAACGCAATGCCGGTGTTCTCGCAGGCTGCGGAAAAACCATTTCGGCACAGCAGAACTTTGATGGCCTGCACGTCTTGGACAGCCCGGTCTGTCTGGTTATCTGGTCTGTCTGGTCCATCTGGTTAGTCTAGTGCAACCAAACAAACCAGACAGACCGAACAGACCAAATGAACAAGACAGGCTGGCGAGCTTTTTCAGCATCCTGCTACAGACCGTGTAAGAAAGGTGGACCTTGTTCGACTACCCATCGAGAACCTGTTGCAGCCTGGTGTGATGCCATCGGTGAGAGGGTAGAATCTTCTGAACCATGAATCACAGACACGCGCATGCTGACTGAATTTCTCGCCCGTATTACACCGCGCTGCACAGACGTCACCGGATTACTGTCCGAGTCCATGGACCGGATGCTCCCGGTCTCGACCCGCATCAAACTCCGGCTCCATCTCATGATCTGTGAGGGATGCGCGCAATACCGGCGGCAACTGTTGGTCCTACGGGACGCCATGCGGCGTTCGGCATCTGAGGCCCACGCACAAGAGGGCGCGCAGCTTTCCTCAACTGCCAAGGCCCGGCTCAAAGAAGCCCTTCGCGCCAGGCGCGACTAGCACCACCGCTCTATCCGCCACGAAACGGAGGCCGGGAACGATTCCTCCTTTCCGGGCTTGCCTGATTCGCGTCGTTGGGCGTACCATTCCCCGGCCCATGGCAGCACCGATTTCACTGTTCCAAAACGAGGACTCGCACGAAATCAATCGTGACGGGACTTGTTCTTGTATTGATTGGGCTTGCCACGACCGCGCGCGGATTGTCCAGAGGGCAGCCGTGCTTTGGGTAACGATCACTGGCGCGCCTGAAGTCGCACATGTCGCGGCACGGGGGTATTCGAGAATTCCTCTCGGACATGTTGGGTCATGATCGGCAATCCAGCGGCGAGCCGATCGTCACGAAATGGTCGATCGCCGGAGGGCGCTGCTCCAGCATCCTGCTAGTGGACCGTGTTGGAGAAGGGAGGGACGAGATCAAACACATGCTCAAAGTTTCGCGTGCAGGACCGGGAGACCGCAGGAAGGCAGGATTGTAGAACTTCATCTCTATCTTACTTATGGATAGTGTGTTATTGTATCCAATACGATACATGACCACGCTCCGGCAAACGGGGATCGACCAGGATCCTCTACTTTAAGAGGAAGAATAACCCCCCCCGTATTCATTCATATTCGTGCGGGCAACCATATAACATAACCATGAAATATCACAGCGTTCGGCAGGGCGCTCCGGGCTGCTAAACTTGTTGAATGCATTCGAAGACGTCACGCAGACCACTCACACCACACCGGTTATTCTTTTTAAAGGAGCATACTCCATGCCGTTGAAATCGAGCAGACCGATGACCACCCTGTCCTCCTACTGCGTAGCGGTTCTCTGCCTCGCACTAACGGCCTGTGCGGGAGGGTACTACACCTCGAAGGTCAACGGGGAGAAGAAGGTCTACCGTGTCGATGAGCAAGGGACCAAGGCCCTTGTGTACGAGACAGATCCAAACGGGCAAACGACGATTCACGATACCCAGGACCCGATGGCCAAACGGCAAGTTGCGGCTCAGGAGATGGCCGAGCAGATCCGGGCGAACAAAGCAGCGCAGCTTGAGACCCTCAGCGCCGCTCCCAAACGGCAGCCACAGGACCCGATTTATGTGAGCCTGGCCCCACCGGTTCTGGACGGCAAGATGCAGCAGGCGGAAAAACCAAAGGGTGCGGTCGCGCAACAAATTCGCAACGAGTTCGCTTCCGACCCCATCATTAAACTCGTCCCAGGAAATCAGAACACGGCAGGGTTGTGGAAACCCCGTGGCGCTCCGTCTATTGCCGACGTCGAAGTCTCCTCCAAGGTGTCTATCAAGGAAGTCTACGGCGTGAACCGCCAGACCGGCAAACCCGGCAAGATGGTCGCGGTCGTGTTCGAAGCCACCATCACCTCCCAGGTCCCGCCCGCTTCATATACCGTCTCCGAATCAGGCCATATTTTGCAGAATGTGGAAGTCTCCAAACGTTTTGCCAAGCAAGTCAGACAAGTCATTGTCGAAAAGATCGGCCCTGGCATCCCCGCCAATTGATCCGCTGTCTCCTCTATCAGCGGCCGAGTGTTCCTCTTAGTCGTGACCGCGACCTCCTCCTCACCCTTCTGCACACCTGCCACCGGCTCTGCAACCGAGTCTTCACTTCAGCAATGACAACGTTTTCGCCATAGTCCACCTCCAAGACACATACAGACCAGAATTCTGATCACCGCATACCCCCTGAATAAGGGAACCCGTCAACTGTGCAGAGAACCAGCACGCCGCACCATCAGAAGAGATGACAGACCCATCGCTCCGCGAATCCTCCTCCAACGGGGAATGGGGTTTGAGTCGGCGTCAGAGTAAAGTGAGTCCAGCGAATGTTGAAGAGGTCCTGTATGACGACCTTCCCACGAACGATCCTCACCCTCGCAGTATCGGCGTTCTTCACCGGATGAGTTGGGACCCGCATCGAGTACTTCACGACAGGACCTATCCACCGCGAAGCACCGGCGCCCCTGTCGAGTGGCTCACGGCGGAGCCCGCACGACCCCATCTGGAAGTGGCACGCATCACCGTACGAAGCTCAAACTATGGTGTGGAAACGCTTCAACACACGATGCTGGACCGCGCCCCGCGTTGGGGGCCAATGCGATCGTACCGGACGTGCCGATAGTCGAGATATTTCAACCGGGAAGTCCCCTACTATGAGCCCGGCCTGTTGGGCCCAGCCGGAACGGCGTTTGGTCTATATAGACACGGATGGTACACGCCCTACGGGTCTAACCCGTATAGCCTGACACAAGGTGCCACGGATCAGCCGCGCATCGAACATGCCCTCTCAGGCATTGCCATCCGGTTTGAGGAAACTCCGCAGTAGCATCGGGCCCTCCTCCCACATCTCTACACAAGAGGAACGACGATGGAGTAGGCCGTTCGAAGCGCCGGATATTGTCGGACGCCGCGCACACATGGCTTTTCAAGGAATCTGCAGGCCGATCGCGAACACCGCCGCATAGCCGTCAGCCACTATCGTCGGAGCCAGCATGAGTTGATCGCCACCATGTCGGAAGATCCAATCATGCTGGTTTCGCGCGGTGCGCGGTCCTGTCGCGGCATACGGAGGGTCAGCATGGACACGATCTGTCAGCATATCGTCGAAGTACAATTGCGACGTGAACTCAAAGCTCCGCCGGGCCACGGGCGCGGTGCGAATCTTGACGTGAATATGCACTGTCCGACCCGCATACCAGCCAGGGTACACGGTGACAAACCGAGCCTCGCCGCGCACGTCGGTTACCTGATAGCCACGTAAAAACTTCTGGCCGATGGTGTCGAAACCAGGATCTCGCACATCCGAATAGACACCCAGCGCATCGCAATGCCAGATGTCCACCTGGGCGCCCGGCAGGGGCTGACAGTCTCCGGCACCGAGGCGCGAGACCAGTAGCGTCAGAGCCAGTGGCGTACCGGGCCTAATTCGCCTGTCGGTCGGATCCGAGCGAATGTCGGAGCGATTCAAGCGCTCATCGACGAAATACGGACCTTCGGTTTGCTCTGGTCGGACCACACATGAGGGTCCAAGCGTGCCTGCAACAGCCCGCCTGGGGTTCAGACTGCCGGCCATCAGCCAGGCCGCCCCAGTGGCGCCAAGAAATACCACAACCTCACGGCGGGAAAGGAGATGCTCCGCAGGCCCGTTTTCATGCGTCATTGGTATTGTCCTCCTTTCGAGCACGCCAGCAGTCACTCACCAGGCGCGAGCCTAGCAGACGTTGTATCGCTCCATCAGCAGCAACGATGTCCCATCCATACCGCTGAAACCGGTCGAGACACTATCCGATAGTACGGACAAAGTTGGAACGCCGCGCGCCGCGAAACGTTTCCTGGAACCGTTTTCACGCACAGACCCTCGATCTTCGTTGCGACCTGCGGAGGCGCATCCATCCATTACATCACCCGAGGTCATCATCTTTTCCTAAATTGCGGCGGAATATGTTTTTGGCGGCGGTGGTCGGGGCGACGGTGGCCGCGGCTGGATGAAAAAGGGGTAGGGCTTCCCAAAATAGGGATAGTATCCGTACGGCCCTCCCCAGTATCCAAAAGGCGAGTAGTACGGGCCGTAGTAGGCAGCGGCACCGCCTCCTGAACGTTGTGAGGCGACCGTGCTCCAATCGATGAGGTGTTTGATATCGAGGACCGGACAGGTGTACTCAGTCTCATCCAGTGGCCTGGTAGTTGAGCCGCTGACTACTCCGATCACGGTAATCGGTGTGCCCGGAGGCACACTCGCCGGGTCGAGAAACTCTTCTCGGACAGCCAGGAAACGCCCTTCGGAGCGGAGTCGCTCTGTTGTCGAGGGCTCGCCTCCTTCAATAGGAAGTTGTAGAACCTCAATTTCGGTCCGGTCCTTTGTTCGTTTGGCTCTGATTACGACACCACCGGCCATGATGACCCGCCCGACATAATTGCCAGGGGCTGCCTGTAGATCTGCAAAGGCATCGCTGGTATCGATTTGTTTTTCCAGTTCAGGGGGCACGTCGATGTGGAGCGCGTTTCGATTGACCTGGTGGGCTGATTCCGCGCAGGAAGACAGAATCAGAAGCCCACCGAGAATAAGAGCGATGACAGTAATGCGAGGCATAGGAGTTCTCGCCCCTAGAAATGATAGGAGAGGCCGACCAAGACATGCTGTGCTCTGTATACCCCTTCAAATCCTCCTCCAGTGACAAATGCGTGATCGAACCGTAGCGTAGCCCCTGTATATTTGTATTCGGTAAAGACGGCGACATACGGGGTGACGAATCCACGTAGGCCCGCGAGCACATTCCACCCGCTGGTGACATCGGTATTACTTTGTGTTGTGGCGGAGTCACTGAGGTGGGCAATCACCTCGCCCACGCCAACTCCTGCGTATGGCTGGAACGTGCGCCCAGGATACCGAGCAAGAATGTTGACCCCGACAGTGGTCACTCGCAGATGGATACCGGGAACGTCATCCAGATTCTTGATGTGCGGAGTAGTCTGCAAGACTTCGCCCTCGATCCCAAACCAACTGTGCTCAGGAAAATATCCGAGCTTGGCGCCGTAGCTGACCGAATTCTTGAGGTCAAAGTCGGGGGATTGAAACCCCGCGAGGCCGTTCGTTCCCGAAATGCCGGTGAGGCGATCTGCGAAGTTGGCCCCAACATCTCCCGCCACATACCATTCGGCAGAGGCGGGACTTGGCATCCCGAAGGTCGCTATCGAGAGCCAGGCCACGAAGAGGCCTGCCGTAATCGATATTTTCGTCTCCACAGTCGAGGATCCTTCATGTGAAAAAGGTCTCTGTTATCTTGCAACAGTCAGACGGGGTGGACATGGGCCACTGAGGAGAGGCCCTTTCCGTTCCCGCTTCAGGCGCAGTAATAAAAAAGCGTAATGCCAGGGACTATCGTCCCAACTTCAAAGAAGGTAGAACCGCCGTGCGCTGCGAAACAGGGGCCGAGAGCTTGTCCTAAGCACGCAGAACGAATGAACCAATCACAACCAAAATGAACAGCAGACCGCCAACGACAACGGCAACCTTGTTCCAGGCAGTGAACCGCTCGTTCCGATCATGTCCCGGGACCAATGATTCGTTGACGCGGTTGGCAGCCTGTTGAACTGGGATGAGGAAGAGAATGGACAACAAAGCAACCAGCCCGTATGGATCCGGAAGTATCCAGAGCGTTGACAACAGAATCCATCCAGTTGCCAGAACTTGCACAGAGATGGAATGACCCATCTTGAGCGAAGCAGCGCTGCTCCGAACCTTCTCAAACAATGCATAGCAGTATATGAACATAAAAGACGTTCTCCAGAATGGGCTCGCGTCCGACTGTTCACGTTCCAGGATTAACTTCCAATTCTCGTAAAACCAATAAACTTGATACAGCCCCACAGTGCAGAAATGCATGGCAACAAATTTAGTCAGAGAAACTGGAAAGTAAATCGGCTTCGAGTTACTTGCAGAAGGGCCTACAGCGGTGACTGCTGAATGAGTGTCTAAACTCTCTTGATCGTTCTCGTCGTTCAAAGGCAGCACCCCGCGACCTTGGAAACAGACTACTTTCCATTAGCAAAGGTGTCAACGGAACAATCAGTGAACGGCCGGGATTTCAACAGGTGGAACGCCGCGCGCCGCGAAACGGGGGTTGAAGACGTTTCTTCACTGCGCTGTGTGTGGTTGCAAGACAGTTGTTGACCTCAATCCTCTTGGCCCTAGCAGGGAACTGGAGCCGTATTACATCGCACAGGTCATCCCAATACCACCTTTGTCTTTTAGATGGTAGGATGCTAGGCATGAGGTCAGTTCAGAGCACACTCTGATATTCACCGACAGAGGGTGACATATGAGAACGCCCACCACATATATACTGACTCACCTCCTCGTGCTGCTGTTTTCCTGGTCCCTCGTGTTCGCACAGGAAGAGACGCCACCACAAGAGACGACGCAACAAGATGTGCCACAACAAGCTGCGCCGATCCCGCCGCTGCCGCAGCAACATGTGCCGAAGCAAAGCCGGCCTGCTTTTACGCAGCAAGAACTCGATCAGATGCTGGCTCCGATTGCCTTGTACCCCGATTCGCTTCTGTCGCAGATTTTGATGGCATCGTCGTATCCGCTTGAGGTGGTCGAGGCCGCTCGTTGGTCCAAAGCCAATCCCAACCTAAAGGGGGACCAGGCGGTGCAGGCGGTTACACAGAATACATGGGATCCCAGCGTCAAATCGCTCGTCGCATTCCCACAGATCCTCATGATGATGGACGATAAGCTGAACTGGACGGAACGACTCGGCGATGCGTTTTTGGCCCAGCAGCAACAAGTGATGGACACAGTCCAGAATTTGCGTCAGAAGGCGTCTGCCGCCGGCAATCTCACATCGAACGACCAGATCCGCGTGGACCAACAGGGACAGTCTATCGTGGTCGAACCAGCGAATCCGCAGGTGATCTATGTTCCCTACTACAACCCGATGGTGATCTACGGGCCGTGGTGGTGGCCGGCATACCCGCCAGTCTATTGGGGTCCCTGGCCGGGCTATTTCATAGGTTCGGGATTCGGGGTGAGTTTTGCGTGGGGCCTCGGGATTTCGGTCGGTCCAGGATTCTTCTTCGGCACATTCAACTGGCCGTATCGCCACGTCTCCGTTGTCAACGTGAACAACTTCTACTATAACTCAGTAAGCGTCGATCGGGTGACTGTTTGGGCGCACGATCCAGTACATCGCCGAGGTGTGCCCTACCGGGATGTGGCATTGCGTCAACAATTTGGCCGCATGAGCGCGTCGCCTGATGTTCGCCGGGAGTTCCGCGGACACGATCCATCTTCGTTTGAGGGGCGTAGCGCATTTGGCAATCGCCCGGAGGCGCGCAGCGGCTTCGGCAACCGGCCGGAAGAACGTGGCGGCTCGTCCGGTCGCTTCAACATGCCCGGCGGTAGCCGTTCCGACATGCGCACCGCCCCAAGTCGCCCGAGTCTGCCAAACGGGGTCAGTCCTCATTTTGAGCAGTGGTCTCATGTCTTCGAGGGCGTAGGTCACGGAGCGGCCGAACGTAACTTCAGCGCGCGGGGGCACGCGAGTTCGCAAGGATTTGCGTCACCGCCCTTAGGTGGCTTTCGTGGTGGAGGCGGCGGCGGTGGTGCATCCCATCATCGCTAACTGTAGGGGTGTGACGTCATAGTTTCTCCGACATTCAATTCCGTCATGGAGAATAGAGTGAACAGACGTGATGTAGGAGGTTGGTGTATGCATAACTGGCTGGAGAGGTTGCTCAGGACAATCTTTACATTGACGCTCATCGCGATGGCACCGGTGGCCCTGGCGGCGACGGCCGGGCAAAAGAGCTTTGCCTCCCCCGAGGCAGGGATTACGGCACTGGTTAAAGCGGTCGAGGTGAACGATCAACCGATATTACGCGCAATCCTCGGTCCTCACGGCAACAAACTGATCGGTTCAGGCGACAGGGTCGCGGATCAGCAATACCGCAAGGCGTTTATCAAGGCTTACAACGAAGCCAACAAGATCGTGTTCGAAGGTGACCAGCAGGCCATCCTCGTGATCGGTCAGGATGAGTGGCCGATGCCTATTCCGCTCGTGAAGTCTCCTGCCGGGTGGCGTTTCGACACTCCACAGGGTGAAAGGGAAATCCTCACCCGCCGCATCGGCCGCAACGAACTGGCCTCGGTCCAAGTGTGCCTTGCCATCGTGGACGCCGCGCACGAGTATGCGACACTCGATGTGAATAGCGACGGCATTCCGGAATATGGGCGACAATTCGTGAGCACACCCGGGAAACGTGATGGGCTCTATTGGCAGACTCAGGCGGACGAGCCGTTGAGTCCTCTTGGTCCGCTGCTGGCCGCGGCGACAAGCGAAGGCTATACCAACTCCGCCTCCAGACCGCTTGCACCCTATCATGGGTACTTCTACAAGATCCTCACGAAGCAGGGGAAAGAAGCTCCGGGTGGGGCCCACGACTATCTGTTTAGGGGGCATATGATTGGTGGGTTTGCGGTGATCGCCTATCCAGCACGCTATGGCGTATCAGGCATTATGAGTTTTATGGTCAATCAGGACGAAGTGATCTACGAACAAAATCTGGGCAAGAACACCACAGCGATCGCCTCCAAGATGACCACCTTCAATCCCGACGCGAGTTGGAGACAGGTAGGCTCCTCGCCGACGCTCGTTAACACTCCTTGAGGATCATCGACCCTGGACCGGGAACTCCTCTGATCATTGGTAGAAAGTACCGATCCAAACGCCGCCTCGCGCTGCGAAACGGGGGGTCTTACTTTGCCAGGATGTATCGCACTAGAGCCATTCCGAATGCGAAAGAGAAACCATATGCAAATGAAACGAGGCGAATGGGTTTCTGGTCTCGGTAACGACGCCACGCTCAGACATTCGCATTGCCAAGTCAAAAGTCTGTTCGGATCAGTGCGAGATGGTCCTGGGCAGGAGAGAAAAGACTGCGAGATTCGATGATTGATTGTGGAGTGCGGGCTGGGGGCGCAGTCCAAAGGCAATTGCTTGCCCGGAACGCATCCAAGAACTCCGGTCCGTTCATTGTCGAAACCCACACGTGCGACACAGGAACTCCGATGTCTGCCGGCCCATGCGTTACGCGGTGGCCGCTTCAACTTCTTTCGTGGTTTTGGCGGCGAGGCTATTTCTCCTATTATAGAAGATCTTCCGATCGATTATCGCTCCGCAGTTGATACATTTCCACGCATAGAAGACCAGGAAAAAGTCCGAGAACCGCTCGAACATCATCAATCCTTTGCACTTCGGGCAATCCATAATTATTTCCTCGCTCGTTATGTAAATGAACTTGCCCGAAGGATAAGCAATTTGCGAACCAGCATGACAGCGTCGCATTATCAATACCTTAGCACTGTGGGGACTACTTATACGTACAACTCTGGATGCTCTGCTGTATCTATTTTTTCAATCTTGCGCGGCATCCAGATTTTGGCGAGAATGAGGACGGGATGGCATCGAAAATGCCGATACGGATACATTGAGAAGTAATCCCCACTACCCGTCGCTCCTCAGCGCCTGAGCGAGGTGGATCGCAGGGAGATGGCACGGTACGCCGCGCAACGAAGAGCGTAGGCAAGTTCCTTAACAAGAGAATAAGACGACTAGCCTCATAGCT